>NZ_JBSFGB010000092.1:0-12982 GCF_053596375.1 Streptomyces sp. NPDC001709
GGTGAGCCCGCCCCCTTGCGGATACCTCATGTGACCGGCCTACCGCGACAACCACCACTTGTCAGCCACGACATCACGCCAACAAGGTCAGTAACGCAGTCGGGCATCGTTCCGCGCGGAGGAACGCGAAAGGGAAAGACATGACGGCTTTTGCCAGGTGCGAGCAGGAGGCGAGCAACATCATCGCAGCCCGCATGCAGGATGCGGGCTTCCGCCAGCGGCAGGAGAGCAGCAGCGAGACGTGGAACATGGAGTTCCCGATCTTCATCCAGAGGGTGCGGATCATCATCGCGATAGCACTCTTCAGCGCCTACCGCAGCACAGAGGATCAGTCTCCCACGAAGGCCGCAAAGGCAGCCCTGACCGTTCTCCGGGAGCGCACGCCCGTGGAGCTTTTCGGCGTACTACCCGAAGACATCGGCGAGTCTGCCGCCGGGGTCCAGCACCTGCGACGTCTGTCGATCGGCCTGACCGCCCCTTCCGCCATCATGTGGGAGCGGTTGATTCAGACTGCGCGCAACGTGCTTGATGAGGACGCGCAGTATCCCGACGAAGACCACGTCGTGCAGGACCCAGGCGGCCCCGACGTCACCTACGGAACTCTCAGCACCGAACACTGACCCTCTGTGCTGGCAGCCCTCATGGGTCGCACCTGTGCGCCCACGCGATCCGGCGCCACCACGGAGCCTCCGGCTCGAGTATTGGCTCAGGTTCGGCTATTGGCTCAGGTTCGGGCCGTGGTATAGGTGGCTCTGCGCGGGTTCGCGCCCCGACAATTTCGACGTGGGTCGCGTTCGGGGAGGTCTTCGGCGCCTTGGACCGGGTGCGCAGGCCCTCGGCACCCTCGGCCTGGTAACGGCGGTACCAGGTGTAGTACGCCTGCCGGCTGATCCCGAAGTACCGGCAGGACATTGCGACGTTCCCGGTGACCTCTTCGACGTGGTGTATGACGGCCAGGCGCCGCTTGGCCTCACGGTCAAGCGGCGGGGCGGTGGGAGTGGACTTCGGCATGTGGATCTCCGTAGTGATCGGAGACCCAGGTGCCAACGATGATCGTCAGTTTTAGACCGACACCGGGGCAGGTCGGAATCAACTTCCGCGCAGCCCAGCACGATCCGTGATCGCAACGCGAGGGTCTGCAGCGTCGAAGACGCCCGTTCTCATCGCTCAAGCATCTGCCGCTCGTAGTCCAACAACACCAGCTCGGCCAGCTTCGGCCCCGGACGCCCCATGACTCAATCGACGACGGATCAAGAACTCGGGACACTAGGCGCGTGCGGTCGTGGACGGCTGGTGCGCATCGGTGGGCCGCTGCTGTTCGGCGTCGACGATGCGGGACAGTCGAGGCACGCGCGAACGGAGCATCACCACGACCGCGAGGATCAGAGCGATTCCCGGCACCTTCTGCAACCCGTCGGCCTGGTTCACCGGAAACGAGTAGACGATCACTGCGTTCAGCAAGGCGTAGCCGAACATCGCGGCGGCGATCGCTGCGGTGAGCCATCGGTGGGTGGCCCGCATCTGCGGAGAGTTGTGCCAACTGCGCTCGTATGCCGCGGCCCGCTCCGGATCGCCCTTGGTGGCCATCGGTGTAGCTCCGATGTAGGTGAACGGGCGACCGCGCCAACAGGAGAGAAGGAAGACGGCGGCGGCGACGGTGAGGTAGACGGTGGGACGCAGCAGCGCCAGCCGGGCGTCACCGGAGACGACCAGCAGCGAGGTTGTCGCTGCGAGTTCGGCGATGACGAGCAGGCCGAGTGCGTCCATTTGCCGGCGGCGGATCATGCGGGGAATGGCGTACCCGGCGGTGGCAGCGCAGGCGGTGATCAGCGCGGGTACGTCGGCGACGCCGAGTCCGTGCAGCAGGTAGTAGACGACGGTCGGAACGATCAGGTCGGACAGGGCGGGCAGCAGTGCCCGTAAAGTCCTGTTCATCGAGGGGTCTCCTTTCCGGCGTGGCGGATCGCCTGGGCGAAGCGCTCGCCGTAGCGCAGCGATTCCGCCACGGCGGCGAAGCCGTAGCGGCGCATCTCGGTTTCGTATGCGGCCACCGCCGATACCAGCCCGGCGGGGTGTTGGATGGCGGTGAGCTTGTCCGCGAGCACGGCCGCGTCGCGCAGCGCGGTGTTGGCGCCGGTGCCGCCGGCCGGCGACATCGGGTGGATCGCGTCGCCGAGCAGGGTGGCCCGGCCGGCCGGCCAGGTGGGCGGCTGGTCGGCGACGCGTACGCTCTGGACGAAGCAGCCTTCCGGGTCGGCCTCCCGCACCGTCTGGTGCAAGGCGGGGTGCCAGCCGGTGGTCGCGCCGACCGCGTACCGGTGCAGTGCGGCCGGCGACGCGGTACGCCACTGCTCTTCCCCGGTGAACGGTCCCCCCAGTTCTCCGCTCAGCACCCACATCAGGTAGTCGGGCTCCGGATCCAGTGACGCCGGCGGCGTCACCGCGGCGGCGGCTTCCGCGTGCGGTTGGCGGGCGCGGTAGGCCCCCAGATCCCGATGTGGCCTTGTGGGGCGACCGTCACCGCAACCCTGTCGAAGAGTGGCGCGGGCAGCCGGTCCTGCAGCGTTGCGCGCAGTGCGGTGCGCCCCCACAGGCAGCGGACGCCGGTGTCGCGGGTCCGTACGTGAGGCAGCAGCCCGGCACGTACGGCCGAAGCCACGCCGTCGGCTCCGACCAGCAGATCGCCCTCGGCGGTCGAGCCGTCGGCGAGGAGAACCCGCACCCGTTCGGGGGTCTGCTCGAAGCCGACCACCTCCTGTCCGAAGCGCACCTCCCGTTCCAGGCCGGCCAGCATGATCTGGCGCAGCGTCAGCCGGTTGACCCCGGTGTGGTCCCGAGGGGTGGCAGTGCCGTCGACTCCGACGTCGGTCGCGTACAGCGGGCGCATGCGGTGGTCGAAGACGGCGACCCGGGCCCGCGCCTCGTCGTTGGACGTGGCCAGGTACATCCGGAACAGTTGCTTCGGTAAGCAGGCGGCGAGGGCGTCGCCGCCCACGCGGTTGATGTTGATCCGGTACCCCCGCCGGCCGGCCGCTGCCGTCGGGGCCCGCTCGAAGACTGTCACGGCCAGGCCGACTTGATGCAGTGCCTGGGCGAGGGCGAGGCCGCCCACTCCCGCACCCGCTATCAGTACCCGCAGTGTCACGCGATCCTCCATACTGGTGTGCTCTTGGTCGTGCGCTCCGTTGAGTGGTTACCGGTCCAGGTGTGGATTGCCCACCTTCGCCTTGGACTCCTCGAACCTGGTCAGCAGGTCGGCCAGGGTTCGCACGTCCGCGGCGTCCCAGTCGGCGACGAAGGCCGTGAAGCGGTCGAGGCCCTGCTCGGCCAGCCGGTCGAGCTCGTTCCGTCCGGAGTCGGTCAGCGTGACGATGCTGGAGCGGCGGTCCGCCGGATCGGTCGTCAGGGTCACCCGGCCGGCCTGCTGAAGCGCTCTCAGCTGGTGGGTGATGGCCGATCGGTGCACCTCCAGGGCGGAGGCGAGATCGGACGGACGCACCGCCTTGTCCGGGACCTCCCGCTCCGCCCAACCGAGAACCTGGAGGACGGCGAGGGACGCCGCCTCCGGAATCCTGCGTCGGGCCCGTTCCACACCAGCGGCCACCGCGTTCACCGCGTACGCCAACCGCGCCACGTCATCTCTGCTTGGTCGCATGACACCAACCGTAATCTAGTTGATCGAGTTAATCAACTAGATCGGTGCGAGGCCACGGCCACTAGCGACGTGGTCGGCTATGGAGAGGGGCGATCGTCCGGCTGGCTCGGGTGTCAGTGGCTGCCCGTAGCCTCCATGCGTTACGGGCACCAGGTGTTGTGCCGATGAGGACCCACCTACTACAGGAGACTGACTGTAATCCTTGGGATCCGCACGTACCGGCTGAAGCCGGCACCGCCGATGAGTTCGTCCGCGCGATGCGGGAGGAGTCGGTCCCGTTGCTGGAGAGGGCTGGTTTCCCGAGGGTGGACTGCGGCGCTTCGCTGGTGGCCGAGGGCGGGCACGAGGAGGCATACCTGATCCGCGCGGTAGCCTCGCTTGAGGAGCACCACGGACAGGAGCAAGCGTTCGGCGGGTTGCAGTCCCATCGCGAGCTACCGGACGCTCCGTAGAGCGGGTGCGGAGGTTGCGCTGGTCAAAGACGTGAGCCCCACGCAGTGGGAGCGGAATCCATCCGATCGGCGGCGCCGAATGCCATGTGACGAGCACGGTTGGCTCTGGCAGCTGACCACCGTCCGACTTAGTCGGGTGTGTCCACCGTCGGTCGCCGCAAGGTTCGAGCCCGCCCGCCCATATGCTGCTGGCTGGCGCACGTGGACGGCGGTCGGGAGTGGGCATGAGCGGTGCGGCGAGCGGTCCCGGTGGTCCGAGGGGTCCGGGCGGCTTGGCTCTGCGGCTGCGGCGCGAGCAGGACGTGCTCGCGCGGATGCGCGGGACCGAGGACCGGATCGCGGACGCGATCACCGCCTTCGCCGGCACCATGCTGTTCGTCTATATCCACGCCGCGTGGTTCACGGTCTGGATCGTGTGCAACGAAGGCGCCTTCGGCCAGGAGGCCGTCTGGGATCCCTTCCCCTTCGGTCTGCTCACGATGATCGTCAGTCTGGAGGCGATCTTCCTGTCCACCTTCGTGATGGTGAGCCAGAACCGCCAGGCTGCTCGCGAGAATGTCCGCGCCGACCTCGACTTCGAAACCAACGTACGCTCGGAGGTCTGGTCGATCCACATGGGCCGCGCCCTAGGCGTCGACCCGGTGGAGGTCGAGCGCAGGGTGCAGGAAGTCCTCGCGGAGAACCGCGCCCGGATGATCGGCTCTGGCCAGTCCTCCCGGTAGCCAGTACTCCCAGTAAGAGGGGCGAGGTCCCGCTGTCGGACCGACGGCGCAGTACCCGGCCGGGGCCACCCCGCCGGGGGGCGATCAGAGGGATGCCCGGGCCAGGCTGTGGGAGCCGTACGCGAAGCTGCGGATGACCTCCGTCTGGTTGAGCCGACAGCCGGTTCGGCTCATGCCTTAAAAGATGGTCCGGCGAATCGCTAACGGATCCACAGCCGGATCGCGGCGACGGTGACCGTGCCGTGAAAGACAAACCCTCTCTTGTCGTACCGGGTCGCCACGGCCCGGAAGCCCTTGAGCGCGTTGATGGTCCGCTCGACTTCATTCCTGCGGGCGTACCGAGCCCGGTCGAATCCAGCGGGGCCGACCGCCCTGGCTGCCGCGGTCCGGGCTGCGCAGCCAGAACGAGGGCGGCAACGGCAACCTCAAGAAGTCCGCGCGCAGATGACTTGTACGACCGCTATCTCGACGGTGAGACCCAGGAGCCTCCGTCCGAGCGCATCGCGGCCTTCGTCGCCGCACTTCTTCAGCTGTGGTGCGACATCACCGAGGACAAGGAGGAGAACTTGCCCTGGTCGGTCGGACCGTTGATCGACTGTGCCAGTGGGCCGCTCATCTACTTCGGGATGGGCTGGAGCAGGGCCGAGGAAGCGTCGGCCTACGCGGCAGGCCTGGCGGATGTGATGGGGCTGCTCTGCTTCGACGTGCAGCAAAACCTGCTCAGGCCCTGAGCAGGGTGGCCAATCGGCGGCACCCGATGAGGGATGCTGCGATGGCAGCAAAGGCGAGGAACTGCTCGGCCTTGCGTTCGTAGCGGCGGTGCAGGCGCCGGCTGCCGGCAAGCCAGGAGACCGTCCTCTCGGCGACCCAGCGGTGGCGGCCCAGCCGTTGCGAGGACTCGATGCCTTTGCGGGCGATGCGGTGGCGGATACCTCTCTTGCTCAGCCATCGGCGCAGGTGGTCATAGTCGTATCCCTTGTCAGCATGGAGCTTGGCCTGGCGCCGACGACGCGGACCGCGCCGCGAGCGGATGGGCGGGATTCCTTGCACCATGGCTTCAGGCCGAGGCCGTCATGGGTGTTGGCGCCGGAGATGCCCAGCGACAGGGGCGCTCCGTTGCGGTCGGTGATCAGGTGGATTTTCGATCCCGGCTTGCCACGATCGGTCGGATTCGGTCCAGTCAGTGCCCCCCTTTGCCGCCCGGATGCTGACGGAGTCGATCGCGCACCGCGACCAGTCCAGTTCACCGCGGGCGCCGAGTTCGTCGAGGATCACATGGTGGAGCCGGGCCCAGACCCGGTCGCGGCTCCACTGGGCGAAGCGTCGGTAGACCATCGGCCAGGCAGGGCCGAACACCGGGGGCAGTTGCCGCCAGGTGCAGCCTGAAGTGGCCACGAAGATGTCGAGCAACGCGCCGACCCGGGCAGAGATCTCATCACGCGGAACCATGTCGCCGCTGCCCTTGGGGCGGCCCGTGGGTCCAGCCTCTGTGCTGGTGTCCTAGGCCGTGCGGAAGGCCCCGACGATGCCGCGCGGGCAGTGCTCCACCCCCTTGACCTTGATCAGGTGGGGGGCGATCCGAGTCCGTGCGCTCGTTCAGTCGTCCTGCTGCCGGCCGAGGAGCGCGGCGAGCTGGGTACGCTGCTGCTCTTCCTCGGCCATGGCCTCGGCGAGGATCTCCCGGTCGATGTAGCCGTCGAGCGCCTCCATCACCAGGCGCTTGAGTTCGGCCGGTTCCAGTGCCTCGACGTCCCGCTGCACGGGACGGTCAAGGTCGAAGCCGTAGCGGCGGGCGAACCCGGGCCAGCGCGGATCGTCCCTTTTCCCTTCGGCCGGCGGCAGCTGGTACTCACGAACCTGCCCGTCCGTCAGTAGGACGCGCTCCGCACGCTCCCAGCAGTCGGTGCGCTGCACCCAGTCGCGTTCGATGCCGGAGCCGCTGGCGTCGAAGTCGCCCTCCGTCATGCAATACGCGTCACGCTGCTACGCCCTACCCCTTATGCGCCCCTCGGGTGCTCCTGTGCTCCTCTCTGCGCCCGCACAAACGGGGCGCAAAGAGGTGTCGCACATGATTGACTTCCAGCCAACTGCCCGCCAGAAGCTGCTGGACACGATCGGCTGGGGACGGGGCTCGCGATGACAGCGGGGAATGACGACGCTGGGCGTACAGAGAACAGAATGTCGGATGGCTACGTCCGCGGTTCGGTGTTCCAGGCAAGGAATATAGGGAAGATCTACTTCGGCGGCCAGGTGAAGGAGAATCCCGAGGAACAGCTGGTAGCAGCCAAGATCAAGCTCGCGGACGAGGTCCGGCGGCAGTGGGAGGAGGAGGTTGCCGCCCAGGGTCTGCGGCGTCCGGAGCCCATTCACCTTCCGTGGAAAAATACGGAGCGGGCGGTAGTCGTGCGTCCGCGCGCGATGCCCGGGACATCGACCGGCAGGACGAAGCTTGCCCCATCCGAGGTGCTCAGACGCTGCGGCGACCTGGACGGACTGGTACGAGCGTTTCGTGAACTCCCCCAGGGCCACCTGTTGATGCTGGGCGAGCGCGGGTCCGGCAAGACCGTGTGGGCGATGCTCCTGGCGCTGGAGCTACTGGCAGCATACGAAGCTGGCGACCCGGTTCCCGTGCTCCTCACTGCGTCTTCGTGGGATTCGGGGAACGCGTGGGTTCCCGGGGTGGAGCATCTGCGGACCTGGCTCGGCCGCAGGCTGGTCGAGGAATATCCGTTCCTGGCCGACAGGGATGTCTACGGCTCCCGCATTGAGCAGCGACTGGTCACAGGAGGCCATATCCTCCTGATTCTTGACGGCTTGGACGAGTTGGCGGACGCCCTCCACGCCCCCGCCATCCACGCACTGGACGACAGCGGACAGGACCTGTTGGTGGTCACGTGCCGCGTCGCCGAGTACGAACGGGCGGTCAGGCAGTCCGGGAGGGTCCTCAGCCGAGCCGCGGTGAAGGAGATGCGGCCGATCGGCGTCCGCCAGGCCGAGGACTTCCTGACCGCCGACCGACCGTGGCAGGACACCCGATGGCAATCTCTGCTCGCGGAACTACGCGACCGGCGGGACTTCCCGGACCTGCCGTTATCCCAGGCACTGACCAGCCCCCTCATGGTGGCACTCGCGCGCGTGATCTACGCGCCGCCAACGAAGGATCCCCGCGAACTGCTCGTTCTACCCGACCGGGAGAGCGTCGAGCATCACCTGCTCACCGCCTTCCTCCCAGCCGCCTACCGCCCCCGTCCGTCACCTCCCGGGGCCAGGAGCATCACCCCGAAGAGGAGCTACGGTCTCAACGAGGCCCGAGGATGGCTCGAATTCATCGCAAGCCATATGGACCGGAACCGAACCCATGACCTGGCCTGGTGGCAATTGGTAACCGCCGTCCCCGGGTGGACCCGGGGGCTCGTGTTCGGCATCGGCTCGGGGCTGATATTCGGGCTCATCGGAACTGCGGCGGGCGGACCGGCGATTGGCCTGGTGTACGCGGCCGCCTTCGGTCCGGCTGGATTCCTCGTCCAGGCGGTGTACCGCTGGCCATCGCCGACACGGGTGGAGATCCGCGTCCGAGGCACGATTCGCCTCTTCATTCTTCGGTTCGCGCTCGGCTACGTGACAGGAACGACGCTGGGCTGCGGGTTCGAACTCCCCCGCTGGGCCGGGCTCCTGCTCGGTCTACCGTTCGGGCTGGCCATCGGTCTGCATGTGTGGCTGCGGGCACCGTCCGAGGCGACGAGGGCGGCCAGCCCCAGGCTGGCCCTTGAGCAGGACCGCATCGCCACGCTCACTCTGGGCCTGTCCTTCGCACTGTCCTTAGGCCTCACCTTCGGGATGGTGTTCGCCTACACGGACCCTCGGGTCTCCGGCTGGCCGAGCCTGGGGCCCATCTTGGGCCTGACGTTCAACTCCGTGTTCAGCCTTGCCGGCGCGGTGGCCGGCTGGATCGTGGGCCACCTTTCGTACGGGAGGGTGGGCTGCTTCGCCTACAGCGCGGCTGGAGCCGTCGTGAGCGGGATCGTCTTCCCGCCCGCGGAGGACCCAGCCTTCGCCTTCGGGATGGGGATCGCCTTCGGAATCGCGTGCGGCCTCGTGGTCGTGCTCGGCCGACCGTGGGGGGCTTTCGTAATCGCACGCACCCTCCTGGCTCTGGCTGGCCGCCTACCCTGGCGGCTGATGGACTTCCTCCAAGACGCGCACCGGCGCGGCGTCCTGCGCCAGGCCGGCGCTGTGTTCCAGTTCCGGCACGCGCGGCTACGGGATCACCTCGTCGACGGTTCCGGTTCCGCTACATCACCGCATCGGGGCCCCCACACCGCTATCAGCCGCACACGGCGTAGACGATGACGGCCGCAAGCCACCTCGGGGGCGCACACCTGCGCGGGCCGCACCTTATCGACGGCTGCCTTGCCGCCAACAGCTACGTTTAGCCAGGTGGCGCCCTAGATCGTCTTGGGCGTCCCCCACTCCATTTTGGGTCCAGCGGCGTCGAACCGCCGCTCGCTGAAGGCATGGATGACGTCACGCACGTAGTCCTCGCTGACCTGCCTCAGCGAAGTGAAACCTTGACCGCCTGGCCCTGGGCGGACATCAGCTGGACTGGCAACGCCACTACCGCGCACTCGCCGACCTGGTCGACGCCGACGGCAGCCTGCCCGACATCCAGCCCGGCGTTGCGAGGAGCCGGTGGGCGCGGAACTGAGTGACCACTGCTTCGGGGCCGCTCCAGTTGCCAGCATCTGCGAGTGCCACCATCGCTTTGCGTACCACATCGCCTAGCTGGCTCATGGTGTCGCTGGTGATGATGCGCGTGCCAGGAGGTGCCACGGCGTTCTTCTCGAGCGTGTTGACGCAGTGCAGCAGTACTGGAGTTACGCTGCAGATTGGTCGTAGGTGTCCGCGAACCAGCTCATGGAGTGCGGCAGCTGAGCGACGTCGCTGCGCCAGATCGTGTCCGAGCTCGCCCCCGATTTGGCTTCGAGTACCAGGTACTTCAGACCTCCGATCGCCCACAGGACGTCCGGTCCGTTGCCCGTGGTCCGTTCAGGCCGCTGCGCTTCAAATCCGCGGTGGCATCCCAGGCGCTCCAGGGCCCGCTCAAAGATGGGCACCTGCTTCTGGACCGGACGGTAGACGCGTTCGTCGAGGAGGACATCGATGCCCACCAAGAACTCGTTTCGGTCGGCATAGGTGCTGGCCAGGTAGCCAGCGGCCAGCACCGCCTGTGTGTCGGTGGGCTTGATCTTGGCAGGGTTGACGCCGGCGATGGGGCGCAGGATCGCAGGGTTGTAGGCGAGCGCCTTGGCAAAGGTCTGCTGGGCCTTGGGCTCGTCCACGAAGTACTGGTACGCAGCGAGCTGCTCTTAGAGGAATCCCCGCTCAGTTTCGTCCGTCGCTGCGGCAACGGCTTCACTCATGTTGGGGACGGCTTGGGCGTACTGGCTGAGTGAGGCCTGGTCGAAGGCGCGGCGGGCAGGGGCTGCACCTGCGGACACGGTGCTCTGAGGCGGCAAGGAGACACTCGCCGAAGCCCTCCTCGACGACATCGTCCTCAGCCTCGACGACCCGGACCGCGCCCCGCAGGCAGGGGAAGTCCCCGCCATCCCCGGCTCCTCCGGCCCAGCCCCCGACACGTTCGCGTCCCGCGCCGGCCGGGCTCGGGGCCGCAACACCACCTTCGACGACCACGGCCCCGAAACCCGCACCGGCAGCTGACCCCCATGCCTCACCTGCCCGACCCGCCGCCCCGCGTGCTGGCACCGCTGCCCGGCGAGGGCCTGCCCGGCCTTCTCCTGCGCTTGTCGCGCCGGCTGGACATGGCGCCCCTGCAGGTGCTGGTCCGAGCCGGAGCCGTCAAGCCGTCGGCTGCCTCCCTCCCCGGCCAGCCGCTGCTGACCCTGGGCGGCCGACTCAAGCTCTTCGCCCACAGCACACGGCTCACGACGGACGAGGCAGCCGCCCTGACTCTCGAACCGCACAGCGAACGCTTCCCACCGGTCACCGCATCCCTGCGCATCCAGACCCACCACCGCTTCACCTGGGCCCGCATCGCCCCATGGGTCCTGCCGACCTTCACGCGCTACTGCCCCAAGTGCCTCGCCGGGGACGGATCCGTGATGCAGTAACGGCACGGCGGCCCCTGGAAAGCGGAGTGGCGTCTGACGGTCAGCTTCATCTGCCGCGAGCACCGCACTGTCCTGCCCCTCTCCACCGCACCGCTCCTACTTCCCCCACTACTCTGCTCTGCAGGACTCCAGGTGCCGGTACGGGCGCTGGCAGGTCTGCTACGCCAGCCGAGAGCCCTGCTGGCCGGGCTCATCCTGCACCTGTCGCCCCCCCTGCTCGTGATCCCCGCCGTCGCCTTTCCTCTGCGCCAAACCCCCGACACCGACGGCGGCAGCGGCCTGCTCACCGCCATGATCCTCATCATGGCGATGCCCGTGCCGCCGGAGCCACCCGTCTGGACCGCCAAGGGCGACGGCGACCACCGACCATGGTCGGGCTCGTCCTCGCCTCCACCAACACACTCCAGCCGGTTCACGTCCTGTCACGGAGGGTTGTTCGGGCTGGTCACAGCCGTGCGGGGCGCGCTTCTCTCTAATGGAAGCGCTCAGCGGCCCGACATCCGGTTAGCCGTTCGTGACCCCAGCGGCCTGCGGGCCCTCAGTCTTGATTTGATCGGTTACGTTGCCGGTGGCGAGCGTCAGCGCCCGCCTGTCTTCTTTGAGGGCTTGTGCCCGGATCAACAGAGGACCTCGCGCTCACACCGGCCACCGCCAACGGGGAGTAGCGATCGGTGAGCAACAACCAGGCGTCTGTCCGGCTCCGATCCACCGCCCATGAGATCAACGGCCGCAAACGACATATCACGGTCGACACGCTCGGCCTGCCCGTGGTGATCACGGTGACGCCCGCCGACATCCAGGACCGCGGCTACGCTGGCGACCTCGCGGACTGGGCCTGCGAACGCCGCTGGCTCACCCTGCGCATCGTCTCCAGGCCGAAAGGAACCAAGGGCTTCGTCGTCCTGCCCCGTCGCTGGAAAGTCGAGCACACGATCGGCTGGTGCATGAACGCGCACCGCACCGCATGCGAATACGAACGGCTGTCCTTGTCACCCCGGGACGACGACGCCGCTGTCCCGGCGGTCTTGCGGGGCGGCTCCGTCCAGGGAAAAGCCCAAGAAGGAGAGGAGGATCATCAGGGCTCCACCGCAGACAATCGCCGAGTCGGCGAGGTTGAAGACCGCGAAGTGCTGAACAGAGATGAAGTCGACGACGTGCCCCCGGAAGACCCCAGGCGCCCGGAAGATCCGGTCAGTCAGGTTACCAAGCGCACCCCCCAACAGCAGGCCCAGGGCGAGAGCCCACGGGAGGCTGTGGAGCTTGCGCGAGACGCGCACGATGACCACGACGACCGCGAGCGCGATCGCCGTGAACACAGCAGTGAACGCCTGGCCCATATTGAACGCCGCACCCGAGTTGCGTATCACCTGGAGAGTGAGCACGCGGCCGACAACGCCGACGGGCTCGCGGTTCTCCAACCGCGAGACGGCCAGGAACTTGCTGCCCAGGTCCAACGCGTAGGCGAGACCAGCTGCTGCCAGCAAGGCAGCCAGATAGCTCTTTCTTAGAGCTCGGGCACCGGCTTCGGTGCCTGCTATCTCACACTGCGGTTGCGAGGAACTGCTGGTAGGCATGATCCACTCCACTGATGCCGAGCCGCCATGAACAGACGACATTACGACACAATAGCGCCTGCCTTGTTCAAGGCAGCCCAATGCGGACACTGCGTGCCTGACTGCCCACGACCAGTGACACCTACTCCGGGATCCAAAACAGCTATTTCGCACTTGAAGCAGTCGGGAATTTGGCCGTCGTCTCGGGTGCGCGCGGACTTGTAGAGCTGCATGATCACAGCACCTGATCACCGCGCCGAGCTCGGGCTTGGTGAGCTCACCAGTCCCGCTAGGGCGTCCAGGCCATGCGCCTCACGGGAGGGCTTTCAGCCCTCCCGTGAATTCACCGGGTAGTCCGCTGCCGGGGCTGGCGATCCCGGGCCTTCCCCCGTGATGGTGGACACGCTTCGTTGATCATGCGGCGAGCGTGAGCTTAGCCGCGTGGTGTCGGCGTTCGTATTCGTTGGGGCTG
>NZ_JBSFGB010000093.1:0-12166 GCF_053596375.1 Streptomyces sp. NPDC001709
GCGGTGAGCCCGCCCCCTTGCGGATACCTCATGTGACCGGCCTACCGCGACAACCACCACTTGTCAGCCACGACATCACGCCAACAAGGTCAGTAGTGGCCGTAGGCCGTCAGTGAGCGCAGGACGGGCTGTCCGTTCTGGTCGTTGTGCCAGACCGCGGTGGTCAGCGTGAGGATGCGCTGCATGATGCGGGCGACGACGCCGGCAGGTGTGAGGCCGTGGTGCTGTTCGAGGTCGAGCTGGCCCTTGAAGGTCTCGTTGACCGACTCGATGACCTGCTGCAGTGGTTTGAACGGCTGGGCTCCGGGCCGCTTCGGTTCACCCTTGCGGGTCGGTCGCAGCAGCCGGATGCCGTGCTCGGCCAGCTCGTGCTCCAAGTCGCGGCTGAAGTAGTTCTTGTCGCCGATCAGGGTCTGTCCGGGCCGGGTGGCGAGGAGTTCCGGTTCGGCGTCGAGCAGGCCCGGCAGCGTCTCGCGCTCGTCGGCTTTCGCTCCGGTCAGCGCGAAGCCGACGGGCAGTGCCTGGAGGGTGCACACCAGGTGCAGGCGCAGGCCCCAAAAGAAGCGGCTGTGGCTGGCGCAGTAGCCGTACTCGGCCCATCCGGCCGGCTCGGAGCGTTTGACGGTCTCGCGGGAGCGGCCGCATTCCACGGGCGTGGAGTCCACGATCCATACGTTGTCGCTCCACACGGATGTGTCGATGGCCGGCAGCCGGGTGACTCGGCGGAGCAGCTCGACGGCCTTGCGCAGGCGCTTGTTGTAGCCGGGCTGCTGGGGCAGGTACGGAAACAGATGCCGCAGATGAGCGCGGGCGTGGCGGAGCCACTTGGCCTCGGAGGTGAACCCGAGCATGGCCTGCATCACCGCGAAGGTGGCCAGCCCGGCGTCGGTGAGTTTGGGGGTGATCCCGACAGTCGGTCGCCACGGCGCGAGATGCGGCGATGCCTTCAGCAGGTCGTCGGATTGCCCGTACAGTGCGGTGGCGAGGAAGTCCAAGTCTGGCGTCACAACCGCACTTTGGGCTCCCTCACCTCATGCGCGCAGCCGATCCCTCGGACTCGATCATTGAGCGAGGCGACCTCTCCCTCACCGGGCTGCATGCGCAGTGCACGGCTGACGGCTTGGACGAGGCCGGGCATGGAGCCGCGGACGTCGGCGAAGTAGACGGAGTCGCAGTTCTTGGTGTCGACACCCTCGCCCAGAACCCGCACCGACCCCGGAGAGGTCTTCTCCACGACTGCGCCGTCGCTGGCGATCTGGTCGGCGAACTCGCCGAGGATGCGCTGGCGGTGAAGAACTGAGGTCAGTCCCTGGAGCTGCTGCCGTACGGGGACGGCGGAGATTGTTGTCAGTGGGGGAGGTTACTGTCTGAGATCTGTGGTGATCATCGGCGGCCACCACTTCCCGACTGAATGAGTCTCTCGCCATGACTGATCTTTTCACCGTGTCCATCGACACTGTCGAAGGCCCGACCTTCCGCGGAAGGGTGCATCTCATCAATCCAGACGCTTGGCAGGTCCCAAGCAAGACCACGTTTCCCTTGGCTCTGCTGGTGGACGCGTGGTTCCTGCTGACCAACGGATACCTGCACAACGACGACGATCGAGTGCCACGTGGAGACCGGTATCCCTTTTCCGAGGAGCGGGGCAAGGAGATCGTCGCAGGCATGCGGCTGAAGGATGAGTTCCCGGAACTGTATGGCTTCATCTTCGGTAAGAGGCTTCGGGTCAACGCGGCTGGATATCTGGTGGCGGACGACGGCAGGACTGTGCTCGAACCCCGGCGCCAGGCGAAGGATGTGTACGAGCTGGGCGGAGGTTCGGGACGCGACGAAATATCCCACTACGTCTTCACGGAGGGAAGCGCCGAAGCGTTCTCTCGGCGGGCCGCTGACGTTGTGACCACCTACCATTCCAGCCCGGTCCGCAACGTACCGCTGTGGAGTGAGGTTGCGACACTGGAGGGCGAGGATCAGCCCTGGGAGCCCGGCGAATCGCGCGAGGAAATGGCCACGTGGGAGGACCCCGCCGATTTGGAATACTGGCGGGTGTGGCGGCTGCTGGAAACCCGCCCGTTCGACGAACGCCCGTACGTCGACATCACAGTGACGGTCAGCCACCCGGCCTATCTTGAGCACCTGACGGATGGGATGCGCTGGTCAACGGCCCACACCGGCCACGTGTAGGTCCGCCTTTCACTGCGATATACCTAAAAGGCCAGGTTCGGCCTTGCAAGGTCGTTGCTGGTCGGGAGGGGTGGGCTGGAGGTCGGGATGTGGTCGGTTGTTCAGCATTTTTGAACTTCCGTCGCGTTTCTGGGCGCTCGGGTCTCAGCCCGGGTGAGTGATGGCTGTGGAGGCGACGGCGGGCGGGGCCGGGTGGGGAGCCCGATGGGTGGATGAGTTCGTGCTGGCTCTGGCGGCGCGGGGTGCGTCGGATCGGTGGGTGGGCCAGCGGCGGGCATGGCTGTGTGATTGCCGGCGTTCGCCCGGTGCCCGGTCTGGGACGTCCAGGCGGCGGATGTGGACGGCTGGTTGGCGGCCGCCCGGGCTCGGGGGGTGGGGACGCAGGCGCGCGGGCAGATGGCGGAGGCGGTGTACCGGTTCTACGCCTTCCTCGAGGCCCGGCACGGGCGGTGGGTCGAGGTTACGCGCCCGGATCGCCCGGCGCGGGGGCAGAGCGCCGACGACGACGTCCCCAGCTGGCGGGAGCAGGCGGCGGGGATGAAGAAGAGGCCGGCCATGCCCAGCGCAGAACACCACAGCGGCTGGCGGCAGCAGTACCACCGGCGCCCACCTCGCCGTGTCACCCTCGGGCAGGCGATGCCCGGCCCGGTAGCCGACCCAGGCCAGTCACACCGGGTACAGCCGACACCACGCGCGACGCCGGCTGAAGCTGCTCCACTCCGTTGAGCTGCGGACCAAGTGGGCCGGTAACCTTGGCCGTTTCCCGAGATCCTCATCACGGTGGGTGCCCTCGACACCTTCTTCAGGGTGTGGGTGCGGTGAGATACCGCTGGATTGTGGGGCCGAGCCAGTCCACGATCTCCTCGCGGCTGAGCGCCACGCTCGCCGGGAACCGCAGGACGTAGCGTGTCAGCGCGAGTCCCAGCACGGTCGAGGCGCACAGTGCCGCCCGCGCAGGTGCCTGCTCCGGATCGGGACCCACCTGACGCGCCAACGGGATCAACTGCTCGCGCAGCACGCTCTGCATGCGTTCGGCGGCGGCCGCGTCGGTGGCGCCGACCCGCATCAGCGCGGTGAGCTCCCCGTTCCCCTCCCACAGGGTGAGGAAATGGCTCACCAGCGTGCGACCGATGGCCTCGAGCGGTTCGACGGGCAGGTCGGGCAGTCCGGGGTCGATCGCGACGGCAGCTGCGAACAGGCCCGCCTTGCTGTCGTAGTAGCGCATCACCATCGACGGGTCGATCTTCGCGTCGCGCGCGATGGCCCGGATGGTCGCCTTCTCGTAGCCGTCCGACGCGAACCGCTCGCGGGCCGCGGTGAGGATCGCTGCGCGGGTTGCGTCGGAACGCCGTACGGCCTGCTGGTTCTCCGTGGTGCCAGTCATGCCTACGAATGTAGGCCAACGACTGTTGACAGTCCAGGGTCGCACCCTTACGTTTGCCAACACGCGTTGCCAACACAGGTTGCCAACATGTGTTGCCAACGCTTGTTGTCTAGATCGCGATACCTCTGAGCGGACAACCGATAGCGAGAGGACGTACCCGAAATGGCCAAGCTCCAGAGTCTCGACCCGCACACGCCGATGTTCGCGCAGTTCCAGGAGAAGACAGGGCCCATCGTCCTGGCCAACACCTTCGTCGTACCGAAGGAAGGGTCCGAGGCGTTCCTGGCCCTCTTCCGACGACAGGCCGAGTTCATGAAGGCGCAGCCGGGATTCGTCTCCTTGCAGATGCACCAGGGGACGGCGGGCAGTCAGCTACTGATGAACGTCGCGGTCTGGGAATCGACCGAGGCCCTCGCCGCCGCACTCGGCAGCCCGGAGTTCCAGCGCATGGCCGCCGACTTCCCTGACGACATCGTGTCGTACCCGCACATCTTCGAGCAGATCGACGTGTGACACGGAGGCTGCGGCCAGGAGAGGGCAACGGGTGAAGCCCCGCCCCCTCTCCTGGGCGATCACGCCTCTCCGTCGCGCCGCGAGCCGCCAATGCCGCCGTTCAACCCACCACGCGCAGCCCATCCCTGACGAGGAGTCACTATGCCCGTGGAACTGAATCACACCATCGTCCCCGCCCGTGACCCGCAAGCCTCGGCGCAGTTCCTGGCCGACATCCTCGGCCTGAGTGTCGATCCGCCGGTGGCGCACTTCACGCCGGTCACGCTCGCCAACCAGGTCAGTCTGGACTACGACCAGCTCGACGACTTCGAGCCGCACCACTACGCGTTCATGGTCAGCGAGCAGGAGTTCGGCGCCGCCCTCGCCCGCATCCAGCACCGCGGAATCCCCCACTACGGCGATCCCGCGTGCCAGGAGACTGGGCAGGTCTATCGCAGTAAGAGCACTCAGGGCCGCAGGGGTACCTACTTCCGCGATCCCGACGGCCATCTCATGGAGATCCTCACCCCGGGCGATGCCGGGGCGTGAGGCCGATGGCGACCAAGCGGATCACAGCTTCGCTGGTGCCGACAGGCAGCACGGTCAAAGGCGCCCCGAGGCGCACGGTCTTGTCCGCCCCACCCACAGCGGGCCGCGCCGTCTGGCAGTTCATCGACCGCCCCCGTCACACCCGCTGCTGACCGCGGTCCCACTTCCAGCCCGACCAGCGAAGGAGAACCACCATGACGCTGAAGAACGTCAACACTGTCCTGGTTACCGCCTGCGCCCTGTTCGTCCTCTACCTCGGACTGTCCTTCATCCTGACCCCGGAGGCATCCACTCACGGCGTTGGCCTGCCGGAATGGCCCGCCGGCAACGGCGACGGCTTCCTCATCATGAAAGGCACCCGCGAATGCGCGATGGGCCTGGTCCTCGGCATCCTGCTGATGACGGGCCACCGCCGCGCCCTGGGCTGGGCCCTGCTCATGGATGCCGTCGCCCCGTTCGGCGACATGATCAACGTCCTGGCCCACCATGGCTCCAACGCCGCCGCGTTCGGCATCCACGGCATGACCTCGGCACTGATCGCGATCATCGGGCTACTCGTCCTCCGCGAGACGAACAAGACTCACAAGGCCACCGCCCCAACGCCCACCGCGCAGCCCGTCTGAGAGTTGCACGCCCCGAATGGGCGCCCGACCACATGGGCCGGGCACCCCTTCTTTGTCCCCGACCACAGAGAAGGGCGGGGAGGACGGTCTTCTTCGTGTACGCCAAGGCGGCCTGCCACCGGCTCAGTCAACCGATCCACACATTCAAACAGTGACCACAACCGCATGGGTGCCCGGTACTACCTCGCCGCCGACGGGCAGGTCGCCCCGAAGCCGTACAGGCTCCTCGTCGGAGTGCTGTGCCTCTCCAGCAGGGTGGCCATCGCGGAGTACGTGTGGAGTGGCCGCGAGCGGCTGGGCATGCTCCGGGTCCGTGGCGACGCCCTGGTCCTACAGGAATTGCTGTGGCCAGATGAGATTCGCGACCCCACTGAGCTGCTCCCGTCACCGGTCGAGGTGTCCGAGGAGGACATCGAGGGCGCGCTCGCCCTGATGGACAGTATGACGGTCGACGTGCTCGAGGGCGAGGAGTTCACCGACCGCTACACCGAGGCCATCGCGCAGATCATCGAGGCCAAGCGCGAGGAGAAGCCGTTCCCTCAGGCACCTGAACCGGAGCAGCCGAAGAAGGAAGCGGCCACGAGGAAACAGCCGGCCAAGAAGACCGCGACGAAGAAGACGGCCGCCAAGAAGACGACGGGCCGCCGCCCGCGCAGCGCCTGAGGGCGCTGATGCTAGTCCAGGATGCCGAGTGCGTTGTCCGGTCGGCAGTGGACGCATGCCGGTACCTGCCGTCGCAGGGCGTCGAGTGCCTGCTGCCGGGTCGCCGGGCGGCACCGCCCGCTCTTGGCCGCTGCCCAGCAGCCGCGGCGGTTGAGCCCGAACTGGATCAGCCATTCCGGCTCCGGCGGTCGGCGCTGCTCGCCCTGCCGGCGCTCGCGCTCGCACCGTTCCTCGTCGGCGATCCACCGGTCGATGAGGGCCAGCTGCCGCGTGGTCTGCTGATCGATGACGCGGCGGCCGAACCGCAGCATGTCGAGGCGGGTCGGCGGGGAATCGTCGTGCACTTGGGCGTTGCCCTGCGCCATCGAACCTTGAGTGTGTGCCAACCAAGTTTGAGTGGCCTGGACCGCTCACTCGTGATGTGGCGTGCATCGAAGGTTGGCGGGTTGGCCCGGGCGGCGAGACGCGTGGTCAGGGGATCTCCAGCCAATCGGTGTACCAAGTGCGAAAGTCGGGGCTCACTGGTACGAAGCCGCCCCAGTCCGGATCGATCTGCCAGACCTGGCCGACTCGCGGGCCGTTCAGGACCAGCCGTGTGAAGATGCCGCAGCCCTGCTCGGACAGCATGAGCGTGCCTCGGGTCAGTACCTCGGCCGGTGCGCCTGCGCCGATCCGGCCGGGCAGGGGTTCGGTGAGAGGGAACGGCTTGGCGAGTCGGCCCGGCAGTCGGTCTTCCCGCCACTCGCCGTCCACAGCCCACTCCTCGTCGGCCTCCGGGCGGGCGACGGTCAACGGCATCAAGCCGTGAGAGGGCCCGGCGGGGCCGTTGCCCACTTCCGCGACGAAAGACCGGTAGTCCACCGGCAGATCGATGCCATGGGATTCCTCGAAGGCGCGGATCTCCGCCTCCGGCAGCCGAGGCGCCAGCTCGTACCCGTGCGTGTCCGCCCCGAAGCGCTCCCGCCCCGGGTCCCCTGCTGCCATCTCCCGTATCCGTGCGCGTACGCCGTCCCCGTCCCAGCTCTCCATCCAGCGACCGTAACAAGAACATCTGCGCCCCGGCCTGCCGCGCCCTCAAGCTATGCAGCTGCCCGGTGGCAGACCTCGCCGGCGGGCCCCCGACCACGGCACTCAGCATCAATGACCGAACCCGTGGTCATCAAGGTTCGATGGCACAGGACAGGTGTTCCTCCGCGCTGCGCCGGCGTGTTTCGCGTTGCCCGGAAAATCGAATGCGCGTCGGCCTGTACCAGGGCACCATGCCCGGCGCCCGCGTCACGCTGTCAGACGAGGACAGCGGCGTCGTTCTGGACGCGTGGCCCAGGCAGCGGTGGCCCGTCCCTGCTCGCGGCGGGTGGGGCGGCGTCTTGTCGTTCAGCGGTGTTCTGTGGGGTCGGGCCCGTCGTCGGGCGGGGGTTTAGTCGTCTATCTTACCCCCACCGCTTCCGCAGCTGGTCCTTTCTGGCCTCCGGTGCCTCAAGCACCGCGGTGACGTGCCCTTCGGAGACGGGTAGGGCCAGCGGGCCCGCTCGATGCCGGTGATGTGAGGCAGGCAGTCCTGCCCGGCGCACCGCATGAGCAGCCGGTCGGGTGGCGGCGGGAGTGTGTTCTGAGGAGATCCGACGAACGTGAACATCAAGCTGATGAGGGACATGTTGGGGCGACGTCCTACTGCTGCAATTCCACAGCGGGTGCGGCCCTGACGGGGCAGTGGTCCTCAAGGGCCCCTCGTCAGTCAGACGCTGCCGAAATCTGCTCCCCGTGTGCAGCAGGTTCGACCGCGTCGGGGGCGGTGTAGAAGACGGACGTGCCCTGCTTGGTGCGTTGCGCCCGGCTCTTGGCCACGAGCCCTTCCAGGGTGGTGCGCACCACGGTTGTCTTGACGGTGCGCTCGGGGTACTGCCGTCCCAGTGCGGCAGCGATTTCGGCAGCGGAGCGAGGCTCGCTCTGGCTGGCCAGGTGTTCACGGACGAGATCGACGAGCGTGGGCAGAGACGACTGCGTGGCCTGTGCCTTGACGGTGTTCTTCGTGTCGGCCCGTTTCCCGGCTGGGGCGCTGAGCGTGGTCTTCTGCTCGGCCGCACCTGATGCGGCTGCTCGCCTTTTGCGGGGTGCGGGCACTGTCGCGACGGGTTGGACGGGGGGCGTGGCGGCCGTTGCAGGGATGCCCAGGGCGTGCTGGAGATTCACCAGGACGCTGTGGTCGTGCCGCAGAGAGGCCAGCTGCCCCTGGAGGACGTCGATTTCACCGCTGAGGCGTTCTTGCTCCTTGAGATTGCGTTCAAGATCGGTTGCTACCTGAGAGCTGTACTGTGAGCTCAACTCGGTTGTTGTGCCAGTGGTTTCGGACATGGTGTTCACACCCTTCCCGGACACCGCGGCCAGCAACCGCGGCGTATGCGAAACCTAACGTGTGCGTCTTTCTGCCTGGTGTCATGTGGGCAGTAGCCGTCACTGCCGCACAGCTGAGTCCCGGCGATGATGCGGAAGGCATGCGCCTTGTTCTCCGCAGTATGGCTGAAATCCAGCGGATCGAAGCCCGTTGTGGTCAAGTTGCACATTTTTGTGCGGTGCCGCGAATGCCGGAGTGAGGTGAAGCCGGCTGCCGGCGCACTTCGTCCGTGTCCCGCTGATGGTGCCACGCTGACAGAGTGCGCCTGGCCACGAGCCGGTCGAGGAGTTCTCCGGTCTGTTGAGGCGAGTACCCGCACAGGTGGGCAAACGGTGGCCGGGTCGGGGGCGGGGCTGGCTGGGACGGTGTGGGCCGCCAGCACCAGAGCGGTCAGGTGTTCTGCCGGTGTTGCCGCTGCCAGCGCGGCAAACGGGGTGAGCCGCAGCGCCCAGTGAGCAGCCCGCCCGCGAGCGCTGCGACTTGGGGCCTGTTCCAATACCGTGTCTGGCCTACTTAGCAGTCACACGCACCCGCCAGCGCTTGGACGTCGGAGGCCTTTCCTGGATCCACGACACCTCCAGATTCCGGCACCAGTCGTTCGACGACCTTCGACAGGGAAGCGTAGGCCCGGGTGACCACTTCGACGGTCAGACAGGCGGCTACGACGTCCTCGGCGCGTTGCCAGCCCGGCAGGTCGGCTTCTTCCAGTGCGTCCACGTACGTTTGGCCGCCGGTCCTGGCGATCCAGGCGAGTTGTTCCGGAACTCTCAGATCCGCGAATACCTCCTGGATGAGGCGGGCCGCTGTCTCGTCGCCGGTGTCGGTGCCCGGTGGGTGGCGGAGTTGCAGCTGGTCGTCGACCGCCTCGAACAGGGCAAGCACGCGGCGCGTGAGTTCGCTGATCGTCTCGGCACCGCTGATCAGCGCATGCTGCCGTTGTGGGGACGAGACGTCGGCCAGCCGGTGGTGGAGGTGGTTGCTCATGCATTGAAGGGCGCGTTCGCAGGTGATCAACCCCCAATGCCACATGCCGCCGTCGTACGGATCGGTGAGTTCTGCCCCGGCTGTCGTGGGCACCCAGTTGGCTTTCTGTGTCAGCCCGGCCAGGATCGCTTCGATGTGGTCGGCGTCGGCTTCCGGCGTGGCGGCCAGATTGGTCACCGCCTCGGCGTCGGCGAGCTGCCTGCGGACGTCATAGAGCACGGCCCGGGCCCGGTTGCGGCGGTATTCCGGCAGCAGTTCCACCGCCCTCGACCGCAGGTGTTGCGCCAGGTCGAGGTCTTGGGCGACGCGGGAGAACAGGTCGAGCTGGGTGTCGCGGATGCTGTTGCCCAGCTGGGCGCACAGCTCCTCGGTACTCGACCGGAAGTCGGCCTCCTGCAGGTACCGGACCGCGTTCCACAACACCTTGGACCAGGAGATCTCGTCACACTTGAGTCCGGCGGTGCTCTCCGGTCCGAGGCGACCCGCGGAGGGGACGATGAAGACGACGACGCGATCGACCGGCGCGTTCAGCCGGCGCTTGGTGATCGCCTCCAGGACGGGCTGGAACGGTGCGTTGTTGAGGACGCCACCGTCGATGACACAGCTGGCGGGATCGTCGTACCCGGGCTTGGGAATCTGACGGTACTTGACCAAGGGTTCCTCATTGACCGGTGAGAACGCCACAGGAAAGCCGGCGGTCGCCCGTGCCGCCAGCACCAGTGCCGCGGTGTTGTCCTTCCCGAACTCATCCAGCGGCTCGGTCCTGAACACCCAGTCCGCGCCCTGCTTGGTGTAGGACACGGCCTCCGGCTGATACCGGAAGCGGTACAGGCGGCGATGGTCCCGCAGGTCGAACGCGTTGCGGTAGCCGTCGGTGTACGAACGCGAGCGCCCGTCCAGCGCGGTCGCCGTCATGAACAGCGTGATCTCCTGACGCTGTTCCGATGTCGGTGTGCGCTCCCCGATGTGCTGCAGAACGTCGTCGATCTTCTCTCTGAACGACTCCCCGCTCAGCAGACTCGTGTCGGACTTCGGCTCCAGCAGTTCCTCGAGCGCCGCCGACTTCTCCCATACGCCGCGCAGATCGGGCAGTCCTGCGCCGCGGGCGAGAGCAGTGCCCACGCGTGACGACTGGGCTCGCAGGCGTGGCCTGTTACCTCCAGACAGCATCGCCCTGCGCGTACTGATCGGAAACGCCGGCGACGACTTGGCGCTGATGCTGCTCATGGGGGACAAGGCCGTCATGGGCTGCGCCGTCCTGTACGCCACCACACCGGGGTGGACATGGACGGCCAGCGAGCGCGCCGAGCCGTCCATGAGCCTGGCCATGATGCACACCCATCCCGATCAGCGCGGCACCAGGCTGGCCGGCTTGATGACCCTGTGGGTGCTCAACTACGCCGCCCAGCACACCAACCCCGAGCTGCAGTGGGTGCGCTGCTCGGTCCCTGATAACCGGCTGGCGTGCTGCTTCCGTGAGGACCTGGGCTGGCAGCAGGGCCGCGTCACCCGTGACGCTCAGGGGAGGCGCTACGCCCAGATGCAACGGCGGCCCCGGCGCGCTCCCGGACTCCCCGCCCTGCTCAAGAGCGACGACCCGCCCCTCCTCGTGACGGGCGACCTGGCGATCACTACGCTCCCCGTCGCACCCCGTCAGCCGCGCCAGACCCCCGGCATCGTCACCCGCTGTCGCCACAGCCGGCCAGCGTCACCGCGGTCATAGCCGCAACCACCACCGACATGAGATGTTGCTTCACGTATTTCCCCCGCTACAGACAGGTCAACGTGATCACTTTGCCATGCGAGGCAGGAGAAGCGGTCAGCCAGCGCTCAACCAGGTCACGACAGCCAGAACGAGTGGGACAGGGCACGCCACCGCGGTCAGCAACAGTCGACGTCCGGCCGGCGTCATGCGCCGCACCCCCGGCACAAAGGCGAGCACAGCGAGCAGCGCGGCACCGCCGGCCACGCCTGCCGCGTACTCTGCGAGAAGCCCCCCGACGGCCGCCCCTTCCGCCGCACCCCACAGTGCGACCATGCCGACCAGGAAAGTCAGCCATGCCATCGACAGGACCGTGGCAGCGCCGAGCAGCGCCGTCAGCAACGTGACCCCTGGACGGGCTGTAGCCGACGGGGTCGGCTTCCACGGGCCGTAGAGCCTCGCATAGGTCTGAGGATTCATGAGCCGATGATCGTCGGCAGCCCTCGTCCACTTCATGAGGCGCTGTACTCAACCAAGCGCGCAGACGTACTCACTCTCGGCTGCTCCAGGAGCCAACCGAAGTGCGCAGGTGCCGACTCGCGTGCTCAGTTCGGCGAGAAGACGGCGACGTACGCGTCGCCGGAGCGGTCGGGCCCATCAGAGCGGCTCCAGGCGTATGCGTCCCAGTAGCCGTCGTGGCGGACGCAGCCGCCGTCGGCGACGACCAGTCCCTCGCCGGTATGCCGGCCGGGGCTCAGCGATAGCGCGACGCCGTGGTCGTCGGTGGTGTGGATCTGTTGCAGGCCGGTCGCCTTGTCGGTGACCAGGTCGGTCACCGGCTGCGTGGTCACCTTCCATCCGCGCTCGGACCACCGCCTGCGAAGGTCGGCGACCGCCGCGCGATACCCGGCGTCGCCGTGCTTGAAATCCGGGGGCCCAGGAGACGGACAGCTGGTCCCGGTGGGTGTCATCTCGGTCGACGCCGAGGTCGTCCACGCAGGATGCGCTGTCCGTGGATTCTGCGCTGTCGGCCGGAGCGGACCGAGCTTCGCGGTAGTTGCTTCCTTAGCCTCGATCTTTCTTGACGGACCGCCGACTCCGTCGGCGGCGCTGACCCGGACGGCGCGTTCGACGGCGGCGCGGTCGGCGATCTCCCGGCTGAAGGAGAGGGAGACGATCATGCCGGTGCCGAC
>NZ_JBSFGB010000094.1:0-11549 GCF_053596375.1 Streptomyces sp. NPDC001709
AGGATCAGACGAAGGCCACCCTCATGTCCGGCGAATGCCCAGGTGAGTGACCTCGTTCGGGACACCGTTCGAGGCCAGAAGAAAAAGAACAAGCTCACTGTTCCTCGGACATGGTCCGGGCCTCTCGACGAAGGCCCGGACCATGCCGCTGGCGGGAGGTCAGATGGAATAGCGGACGTACCGGTCTCCCTTGAAGAGCCAGACCTCGTTGAGGGACCCGGGGACGGGGAGGCCCTCGTCAACGCCCGTCGTGTACGCGGTGTTGGCCAGGCCGGGCCAGCCGGACGCGATCTCCATAGGCCCATTGGTGATCTTCTCTTTCTCGGCGTTGTACCGCAGGTAGCGGGTGCCGCGGAAGAGGTAGACATCGGTGGAGCTGCCGGGGACTTCGCACGCGGTATCGATACCGCGTGCGAAGTCGGTTCCGTGGAGGCTGGTCCAGCCGGCTGCCAGCTTCGACGGGCCGCCTTCGATGCCCTGCGGCTGGATGCCCCAGGCGAAGCGGTAGCGGAGGTAGGTGTCGCCTCGGAAGAGATAGAGATCGGTGGGGCTCCAAGGGACTCGGCATGCGGTGTCGATGCCGCGCGCGAAGTCCGTCCCGGCAAGGCCAGGCCAGTCGGCGATCTTGCCGTCGCGCAGGATGGCCTCGTCCCGTTCGTTGTAGAGGACGAACTTGTCCCTGGCGAACATGTAGAGGAGTTGGGGGGCACCGGGCAGCGAACAGGCTGCGTCGATGTACCCGGTGTAAGTGGTCCCCTGCAGGCCGCGCCAGCCTGCGGAGATCGGCTTGGGCCCGGTGGTGATCGACTCGACGGGCTCGGAGTGGATGTACAGCCAGTATTCGCCCTCGTAGCCCCATCCTTCGGGGTGTCTGCCCCCGACGAAGGGGAACATCTGCTCGCGGTAGGGCAGGGTGGCCCACCGCTCCAGGGCCGCCCGGTCGAAGAGGAATGTCTGTTCCTTGACCAGGTCGTCGTTGGCCATGGCGATGAAATCCGCGATGAGCGAGGAGGCCCCCGCGGCCACCTTCACGAAGTGCGGCAGGAGCCCATCCGCGTCTTCGAGAACCTGCGCGGCCTCGGCGAGCATGCGCGCGATGCTCCGGACCAGGTTCGCCAGGTCTGACGTGTTCCCGTGGTCCTCCTCCCAGCAGATGATGTTGCACAGGAGGAACTGCCTGACCTCGCCATCGAACAGAACGGTGCCCTTGTCGATGCGGTGGGTCTCGCCCTTGTCGACGTTCTCGTAGGTGCGGGTGCGCGAAGACTGCTTGCTGCCGTTGTCGGCCCCGGCGCTGAGGCACCAGTAGATCTCGTCGTCCGGAGTGAGCTCGGTGGATTCCCTCTCGCAGTAGAACTTGGTCGGCTTGAGCCGGACTGGCAGCGGCCTACCGGACGTGGTCGCCCGGGTCTGGGAGGCGGTCACGACGGTCGCCCCGTACCCGTGCTCGCTCAGTGCCCTGACAAAGCCCTCCGGCTCCACACCACCGCCTGGGCGGCGGAAGGCGGGATCGTCGAGGTCGATCACCCGCACGTTGTCCTGCGCGACGGTCTCCTCCCCCAACACCTCCAGGTCCTTGGCCAGATCCTCCGTCGCGTAGCCCTCGCTGACCGGACGAGCGACCAGACTGTCGGGGAAGAGCCGGCCCGAGTTCGCCACCGACGCCTCCTCCCGGTACACCCGCCCGAACTCCCGGACCTCGTCCTCCGACAGCGCCTCCTCCAGCGCCCCCACCAACCGCGACTCCAGATCGGTCAGCTCCAGGCCCGCCTCCAGCCGCGCCGCGCCATGCAGCATCGCCCCGAACAACACCCGAGACGCCCGCGACGGCTGTGCCCGCCCCACGGAACGCGCTGGAAGAGCGCCGCCCTGCAACTGCGCCCGCAGCCGCTCCACCCGCCCGCTCCGCGACCCCGTAAACCCGTCCGACGACACACGCACTCCTGAATGTTGAATCCGGAAAATCCCAGATCAGACATGGGATTGATGGACGTACACATCCTTCACGTCCACTACGGTGCGCAATAGATCATTTACGGTCAGTGCTTGACCCTTGACAGGTAAGCAGGCTGCGCTCCCCCTGACGGCCTCTCGGGAGGCTGCAGACCTTCCCTCTATCCGGGTCCCGTCGGTCAGCTTGACGCCCTCAGCTACAGAGGGGCGACCAACCAACAGGTGACGCCTTCCGTGGCCTGAAAAGGGCGCTCGTCCGCCAGCTCGAACGCTAAGCCGCCAAGTGAGGTGCCCAGTCGGCAGAAGGAGATCATCAGAGGTTCAAAGATGGGTTCTGAGGGCCGAAACCCTGTAGGCCCGCTGTCCCCTGCGCGGCCCGGGCGACCCGGCTTCTGACCGCCGGCGGCTCCTTCCGGCCGCTCCAAGGACGGACGTACTGGGGCGACGCCCGCGTAATTTGGCGGCGCTGCTGGGCTGGTCGGCCGGGGTCTGCCTGCTCACGGCGCCAACTGGTCTTCTTTACCACGTGGTTGCCTCGGACGCCGGAGGTTGGCTTGCGTCGGCAAATGTTCCGGGCGATTGGCGACGGAACGCAAGGTTGTGGCCCCAGCGACCTGCGCGAAGGTCGTTTTGCGGGATATTGAAGGCATTCGTATTTCGCACAGCGTGTCGCTAGGGTCACGCTCAGGCGCGCGCAGGTCCTCACACGGTCGCCAAACCACATCCGAGGGCCTGCGCGCGTTCCCTAACAACAACTCCAAGGAGAAGCGATGTCTCGATCCCCTCGGCGCCGTGGCGCCAAACCTGCAGCTGCCCGTCAGGCGCCTGGAAGGCAGGCTAACAGTGGCGACGAAATTCGCGCCGTTGTTGCCTCTGCGGGAAAGGCAAGGTTCGTTGCGTTCCTGGCGGTTCCTGCCCTGGCCATTGTGCTCATCGCCGGCGTCCCGCTCGGCGCGCGGGTGCAGGCCGATGTGGCTGCGCAGGTGCTGGGCAGCGTGCTGGCTGCGGCGGTTACGGCCGTGTTGAGCAGCAACAGGCGGCGTAAGCGGCACGGTTAGCCGCGTGGCGGCCGGGGTGCCTCGAAGCGCACCCCGGCCGCCGAATGCGTGTTCCCACATGGTGACGAAACCCCGGGCTGGTCCGGATCCGGCGACGAAACAGCCGGGCATTAACGGCCGGTCGGGGTCACGAAAGTAGCGAACGCCTCCTTGACCAAAGGAAGAACCTCCGTGGACCGCTGCGCTTTCTGCCGCGCCCCTTTCGTATTGCCCGGCCCCAGGGTCGGACGTCCTCAGAAGTACTGCTCCGCCGGATGCCGGAGGGCGGCGCACCGGGCATCTCGCCGCCAGGCCGGTGCTCTGATGCCGCCGGGAGCCCTCCAGCCGTGCCCGGCTCGCGCACCGGTGCCGGCGTCGCCGAACGCTGCCCTGCCGCCCCGCACTACGCCCGGCCGCCTGGACGAGATCCTCGGGGAAGTCATCCGCGACCTCCAGGACGACGCCCGGGTGCTGCTGCGGCAGCTGGAGCCCGATGACACCGAGCAGGTCCTGGAACAGGTGCGGCAGATGCGTGCCCGGCTGGACTGCCTGACCGCGGGCCTGGTCGGGCGGGCCCGGTTGCGGCAAGTGACCTGGGCCCGTATCGGCCTGGCGCTGAGCGTCAGCGAGGACACCGCACGGCACCGGTACACCGACGACTACATCGTGCGCCGGCTGAAACAGGTGGGACACCTGCCGTCCGTACCGGCCTCACTGCGGGCCCTGTACGAGGAACCAGCCCGGCACGTGGCCGGGGGGCCTGCCGGTATGGGCGAGGAGATCCCCGACGAAGCCGAGGCCGCCGGCGCGGCCTACAACCGCCTGGCCCCCGTGCTGTCCATGCTCGCCCGTGCCTCAGAACTCCCGCTGCACGAACTGGCCCATCAGTCCCGCTGCTCCGCCTCGTACCTCAGCCGCATGCTCAGCGGCCACCGGGTCCCGTCCTGGAAGATCACCGAGAGGTTCGCGCGGGCCTGTGGCGCGGACCCGGTCGTGCTGCGCAAGGTGTGGGAGACAGAGCAACTGCGCCGCCGCCAGCCCCGGCAGCCGGCTGCCGACCAGCATGAGATCGACGCGCTGGACGGCATCAGTACCCAGGCACAGGCCGTCCAGCGACTCATGGCCGCCCTGCGGACCCTGCACGTACGGGCCGGACAGCCCTCTGCCCAGCAGATCTGCATCGCCTCGCGCTGGCGCCTTCAGGCATCCCAGGTCGCCGACATACTCGACGGCGCCGCAACGTGCGACTGGCCGACGCTGTTTCAGCTGGTACAGGCCATGGGCGGCTCCGCCGACTACTTCCACCCCCTGTGGCAGGCGGCGACCGGACGCCGAGACCAGCCAACCGAGCCGCCGCCCACGGCGGCCAAGGCCGACCCGCCGCCGTCCTGTGACGCACAGCCGACCGGACCCGCGGACAACGCACACAGTCTGATCAGCAAGTTCGGCGACATCCTCGGCAGCGCACCCGCATTCGACCTTGGACAGCGGGAAGTCATCCGACGCCGGATCGCACAGCGCGCCGAACGCCAAGGCCACTGCTGAAAACGGCTTGGCACACCGCGACAGCACACAGCCCCGGCCCACAACGGGCCGGGGCTGATGTCTTTCGTTTCCCTGTCAGCGCACGCGTCCGAGGTGGATGACGCTGACGCGGATCTGCTGGTCGTTGATCTCGTACATCACCCGGTATCGGGCGACGTGGATGCGCAGCAGGTCGGCGCTGCCGAACGCGCCGTCGGGGCGGGGGTTGTCGGCGAGGCGGTCGACGGCGGTGAACACCTGCCTGACCCCGTCGGGGTCGTCCTTGGCGAACCGCTCCGCCTGGGCGAGGGCCTCGGGCTCCCAGATGACCTCGTAGCTCAACGCTCATCTCCACCGAAGACACGCCGGTACGCCTCGCGGTGCGAGACACCGTCGTCTTCCCCTCGGGCCTGGCGGGCGCGGTAGGCGGCCAGGGCCCGCAGCTCCTGCAGCTCCAGGGCGTCGGCGGGGCTGACCAGTATGGCGACGGTCTGCCCGTGGTCGGTGATGGCGACCGGCTCCCGGGTGGCACTGACCTCGCGCGCGATGGCGCCCAGGCGGGCGCGGGCTTCCACGATCGAGTACGTCGTCTCCGTCATAGACACCACATTACAGAAGTGTGCACATTCCCCCCAGTGCGGCGGCGAGCCCCGTTTTCGGTCTGCCGGTGACGTGCCGGCACCACTGTGCCGTCGGCAGTGACGCCGATGCCCGCCGTGCATCACCGCGCACTGCTGGCCCTGCGTTCCACGGACCTCTTCGCGCATCTGATCGTGTAATGGCCGGGTCGGCCAGGGGCGCGTTACGGCTGCCTCAGACGGGTGCGGCGTGCCTCGACCAGGGCGCGCCAGCGTTCCCGGACGGTCTGGTCGTCGTCGAGCCAGTGAATGGCGGGCCTGTCGGGCTGCGGGAGGCCGCCCATGGCGGCTGCGATGTGGACGTAGTAGGCGAAGTCCCCGCTCGTGGTTGCCTCACGCAGACGCTCGATGGTGGCGGTGAGGTCGTCGTGTTGGCCGAGTACGGCGTGGTGGAAGGCGAGGGCGAGGTCGAGAGCCGTGCGGGCCGCGCTGATCCCTGCGGTGTCGATCTCGGCGCGCAGGGCGCGGGCGGCGATCTGGGTGGTGAGGGTGGTGGCGCGCTGGTCGAGCCCGGCGAGGAGCTGTTCGGCGAGGGCGATTTCGTCGTCGGCCCGGGCGGGATCGGTGAAGGCGATGGTGAGCGCGAGGTTGGCCTGGGCGATGGCCTGCTCGCCAAGATTGCCGTGGGCTTCGGCGTCGGTGCGCGCGGCGGTGAAGGCGGCCGCGGCCTGGTCCATGTCGCCGTGGGCGAAGTGGACGTCGCCCAGGACGCGTTGGCCGCGCCCGGGCCAGCCGAGAGTCTCGGCGGTGGCGAGCGCGGCGGGGAAGTCGCCGGCCATGCGGGCGAGGTGGGCGAGTCCGCGGGCGGCGTCGGGGGCGAGCCGGCCTCCGTTGTTGGCGACGTGGCGCATGCCGTCGCGGGAGGCGTCGTTGTGGCCGAGGTCGCGTTGGGCTTTGGCTCGGTAGTAGATCGCAATGTCGGCGAGTTCAAGGGGCAGCTGGCCGGTGTCGAGGACGCCGGTGAGCCGGGCGACGGTCGTGGAGCGGTGCTCGTGCTGACGGCGGGCGAGTGTGCTGAGGAGTTCGGTCAGGGCGTCCGCGGCGGTGGCGGGGTGCGTGTCGCTGCCCTCCGGGAGAGGGAGGGGTTCCCAGACGTAGTCGTCGGTGTAGGCGAAGCCGGCGTCGGTGAGCCAGCCGAGGTCGAGCTGGTGGTCGCGGGCCAGGGCCAGTCCCTGGCGCAGGCATGCGACGAGCAGGCGCCGGTCCGGGCCGTTGTGGGACCTCCACTGATCGCCCAGGGCGGCCAGGGCGCGGGCGGCGGCCTGCTTCCAGTCGGCGTCGGTCCAGCGGTCGTCGGTGCTGTCGTCGGCGCTGCGCAGGGTGGAGCGGATCAGGGCGTGCAGGTGGTAGGGCCACAGGGCGAACGGATCGTGCCGGACGAAGGGCCGTTCGGTGAGCCGGGCGGCGGCGGCCTGGTGCGGCAGGCCGGCGGTCGCGGTGGCCAGGGGGATGTCGAAGGCGTCGAGCAGGGCCACCGAGCGCAGCAGGTGGCGGCTGCGCAGCCGGGAGAGGCTGATGTCAGCCTTCGCCGCTGACCACTGGGCGCGCAGCGAGGCGATGCCCTCGCAGGAGGAGATCCGCCGGGTACGCCGACTGATCGACCGCGTCAAGGCCGATCTCGGCGACCTCACACTGGAAGAGCAGGCGCAGATCAGCGAGGCCGTCGCCGTCGTCCGCCGCAGCCGGACGACGATGCTCGGCATGCCGCGCATCGGCCCGCCCGTGTCCGACGCCGACAGCGTGGAGTCCGCATGAGCACGGCCATGGCTGACGGCCGCCGCGCCGACAGTGAGCGTCGCCATCAGCGGGTAAAGACCGCCCTCCAGAAGGCTGTTGCCGACGGGACGACGGTCAGCGTGAGCGGCATCGCCCGGCAAGCCGGCGTCGACCGCACCTTCCTCTACCGCCACCGCGATCTGCTGGCGCTGATCCACGCGGTCGAACACGAGCCGCACGGATCGCCGTCTTCGACCAGCCCGCCCGTCAGCCTGGCATCGCTTCAAGCCGACCTTGCCAACTCCCACGCCCGCAACACCCGGCTCATTACACAGATCCGGCGCCTGGAACGGCGCCTGTCGGAGCTCATGGGCGAGCAGACCTGGCGCGAGTCAGGGCTGGGCACCCCGGCCGACATCGAGGAACTTCAGCATACGGTCACTCGGCTGGAGCAGAGGAACGTCGAGCTGGCCTCCAAGCTGGAGGAACGGGAAGCCGAACTGGAGGCCGCTCGGTCCGCCAACCGTGAGCTGACCAGAGCACTGAATCAGAGCAAATAACTGGCACGCCAGTTCTACTCCTCTCCACCGATGCCAAACCAGCTCTTTGTGTCATTCCTGAGCCGCTGCCGCCAGTCCTTCCTTACAGGTGCACCGGCGGCCTTGCGAAATTCTGCAGCGCGGGTCTCGAACCTCGAGGACTGGATTACCTCGCTGGTGATTGCCCGCACCAATACATCGTTGGCTTGCCGGATACCGAGTAGACCTCGAACCAGTAGGAGAGCCATGGGGATACAGATAAAAGCCCATAGAGGAGTCAGGCGAACCGCTAGCACGACACTGAGGAAGATACCCGCCAGTGCGACGTTTGATTTCAAGTCTGCCTCCGCTGCCGCGCGATCGTACTCGCCATACATATCCTTGTTGACCGTGTATAGACGTGTGCGAATCTGCGGCAGTTCACTATGCAAGGCGAGCAGTGCACTGCCACGTTCCTCAAGCTGCGCGGGTGTGAAGTCACGTCCCTCTTCGTCCAGAGACATCTTCTCCATGACGTAATTCTTCAGAGATTCCGCCATCGGCCTACTCAATTGCGATCCGGCCAGGACCCAGTAAGGCTTCTCATGGAGAGTGCCCTTACGCAAATAATGTGCAGCAACTTTCTTCCATAGCCAGTCCGTCACTCTTGTGGCCCGTAGCTCCAGGATGCTACCGACCAGGTATGCAGCGAAGGTGACTGCGACAAGAATCGCCGACTTCCCGACCCAGCCGCCAACCTCGTAAAGCTGCTTCACGGGTGCGGGTGCTTCGCGCTTACTTGGAATACGACCTCCGAAAATAAGCCAAAACGATAGAAGGTGCATGTAGCCAGTTGCCAACGGCGTTCGAATTTCCCGGAACCCTGGCAACAAGGAAGCAAACATAAAGACCATGCTCGTCCGAGGAAGCGACAGTCCAGGGTGCGACACAGGGCAATCTCGCGCCAGCCTCCGTGCACCACACCTGTTGCGCTCGCTATGGTCGCCCTGACCGCTTCTGAGCTGCGTGAAGTCGAATCGCACGCTTGCGGCGCCCTAGAGAACTTCTGGCCGTCGGGAAGGACCACAGTGATGGGCGGCGGCTCGTGCGGCGTGTCCGCCACGGTTATGCCGCCTCCTGGCCCTCGCCGTCCTCGCGTTCGAGGGCGTGCTTGAGCTGGGACCGGGCATCGGGCCGCTCGGCTGCGGCGATCTCGCTCCAGACCGGGTGTGTGAGGATCACGGCAGTGAGGTCGCGTTCCTTCTCCCGCAGCGCGGCGACTTCCCTCTTCTCCTGCTCCGACCAGCCTGGTGGCTTCGTAGGTGAGAACGGAGAGCGAATGTCGATGGGGCCTGGCATCGGTCTGACTGCCGCGTCGGTCTTCGACCCGAACCAGGAACTCGACCCTGGCTGGGCGGCAGGACAGCTCAACGTCAGTCCGCTGAAGTCGGAGGTGGCCCTGTACGACTGGGCCATGGGGCTTGCCTATCAAGGGCCGCGCTGGGACAACTCCCAGGCCGACACCAGGGGTCTGACGTATGAGGCGCGCTGCACCACGCCGCAGGCAGAGGGCGAGTGTACGGGGCAGAAGACCTGGGACGCGGCGGAGGAGTGGTACAAGGACATCAAGGCCGGCGGGTGGAAGCAGACTGCTGACGGGTCTGCTCCCGCGATGTCGGTTCCGGTGTGGATGGGCATGGCAAACCGGCGGCCCGATACGTCACTTCCGGCATCGCAGGCGTTCCAGGACCCCAATAGCTACAAGATCAAGTCAGATGTGGGGGTCACGTTCGTCATCGGCGAGGATGGGAAGATAGTCGATGGAAGTGTGGGCTCCAGCTATCAGGCCCGTGTCGGCAACGCGCACCTTCCGTACTTCGTCACCAAGATCATGAAGGCGATCGAGGCGGACTACGGGATCACGGCGCCGGACATCGACTACACCACACAGGACGCGCTCGAATACGGCAACGTCCAGGAAGCCCACCCGTACACGGACGGCGACACCCCCGGTCAGGCCTACTTCCCGCACTTCCGGGCCGCCCGCCTGGACAGCGCGAAGCAGTGCGTGGACTTCCGGGCCGTCGGCGGCGGCGTCCACGGCTACCGGTCGATGATCGCCCACAAGTACATCAACGACAATGTCAAGGCATGGGTGGACGAGATCAACTCCAGCCTCAAGACGAACTACGCGGTGCGTAACTTCGCTGGCGACGTCTACTCGATGTTCTTCAAGAACAGCGGCGACACCAACACGTTCGGCAGCCTGATCGGTAATGCTCCTCCCATCTGGCACGACATCGCTGGCGCGTTCTGCGCCGACGGCAGTATCAAGCCGATGCACCTGCAAGAGGACAAGGACATCGATCCGTCCAACGGGCTCGTCTTCCAGAGCTACATGCCCGACCTGTACGTGTACGTCGACGACAAGATGACCGACAACCTCGGCCGTCCGTCGAACCACCGGGTCCACGCAGGCGACTGGAAGGACTTCTCCAACATCCCGGGCATGGAGTCGGTCAACGGCAACGCGTATATGCGGTGCGACGCCAAGAACCGCGGCAGCGGCGGCAACCCGTGTCCGGCGGGATGCTCGGATCGGTGGTGGCGACTCCCCCGCCGAGGCCATGGGTTGATGGCGATGTCGCCGTCGTCGCCCGAGTGCGCCCCGGGAACCAGCCGTCTCTGGTCTTCCACTGCGACGACCCCATCGAGGAGTTCGGCGTCAACCTCACGCAGTAGTGTGTAGAGGTGCTCTCCTCCCTTCGTAAGCTCGGGAAGGAGACTTTCCCCCACCTTGCGGTGGTGGGCGTAGGAGGGGGGAGAAACCTCCCCCCTCCAACTTCCAGAGAAAATGGTGTGCACCGTGGGCGGATATGGTGGAATATATGTCTATGTCTTTTTCTTTCTCCTCTATATCGCGCTAGTGTCCTGCTTGTGCGTGAAAGCTGCGGAGAACACATCCTGGAAAATGTCCATGGCGGTCGCATCGGGAGGCATATTCCTGCCGTTCGCACTGTTCTGCGTGCTCTTTCCCGGCATGCTTTTTGTGCTGGCCTACCTTGTCATGGTCGTCATGCTGGCCACTAAGGTCGGGTCCAAGGGGGCGGTGGCGAGAGGAATGCTGATCACCACCATAGGAATCCTCCTGCCGATCAGCCTCCCATTCGCTGGATTCCTGGTCTAGTCTCCGCGCTTTCATGAAGCGGGCTGTCCAGCAAGTGGTCAGGACGAGGTCGAAGCCGAAGAGGCGCCAGCCGATGCGACGCCCTACCCGAGGTGCCCGCAGGCCTGTCAGACGGCGGCAGCGCGCGGATGACCGGCTGATCGGGTCTCCTCGTGGCCGCTGCCGTGGTGGTGGCCATCGTCAACTGGCTGCTGACCCACTGGTGGATCCTGGCCGTCGTCGGAGTGCTCGCTGCGCTGGCCGGCGGCTGGCTCTACCAGCGCAAGCAAAGGGCGCGGTGGGAAGCGGTCCGTGCGCAGGGCCTGCGGTACGAGCTGCGCGAGTTGGACGCCCTACACCACACCCGGTTCGAGGAAGCCGTACGGGACCTGATGCGCCGTGACGGCTGCCAGGACGCCGTGCGTGACGGCGGTCATGGGGACCTGGGCGCGGACGTAGAGGCCACCGACCCCTACGGGAGGCTGTGGGCCACTCAGTGCAAGCACGGCAGAAAAGGCCTGCCCGGATCCCCAGTGGGCACGCCGGACCTGCAGGTCCTCAACGGCACCGCCCATCAGGTCCACAGCGCCGAGGTCGCGGTGATCGTGACGAACGGCTGGGTGACCGCGCCGGCCGTGGACTTCGCCAAACAACAGCGGCTCCACGTGGTCGACTGCCGAACCCTCGGGACATGGGCGTCCGGCTCACGCCCTCTGTGGGAGCTGCTCCGTGCCGTGCCGCCGCCTCGCAGGCCGAACGACCTTTCCTGAGCCGCCAAGGCGGACTGGACAGCACGGATCCTGTTCGCCGCCCACGACCTGGGCAAGGACGGGGACGATCCGGAGTTGACCGACCCGCGACGGAGGCCTGCCGACCGGCGCGTTGAGCTGGGGCACCCGCTGCTGGGGCCTCCCCCTGAGTGGTGGACACGCTGATACTGGATCTGCTTGGTCCGGAGGAAGCGAGAAGACCGCCGATGGCGATGAAGGACTACTCG
>NZ_JBSFGB010000095.1:0-11092 GCF_053596375.1 Streptomyces sp. NPDC001709
CCTCACCCCGCAGCACACCCAGCAGCGACCACTCCACGAACTCGCCCAGCGCCGAAGCGCACTCGGCCATCCGCGCCGCGAACACCGGCGAGGACTCCAGCAGTTCCACCGCCATCCCCGCCCACTGCGCACCCTGACCGGGGAACACGAACACCGTGCGACCGGCGGCCCCGGCGGTTCCGGTGGCCACGTGTGGGGCGGCGTCCCCGGCGGCCAGCGCGGTCAGCCCGGTGAGCAGGTCCGCACGGTCGGCCGCGACCACCACGGCGCGGTGGGTCAGTGCGGCGCGCCCGGTGGCCAGGGCGGCGCCCAGTTCGGCCGGACCGGCGTCCGGGGCGGCGGCCAGCCAGGTGCGCAGCCGGCCGGCCTGGGCGCGCAGCGCGGCCCCGGTGTCGCCGGACAGCGGCACCGGAACCACCCGCCGGGGTGCCGGCCCGGGGGCCGGGATCTCCGGGCCCTGTTCGATGATCACGTGCGCGTTGGTGCCGCTGATCCCGAACGAGGACACAGCGGCCCGGCGCGGCCGGTCGCGCTCCGGCCAGGGCCGGGCCTCGGTGAGCAGCCGTACGTCACCGGCCGACCAGTCCACGTGCGGGGTCGGTTCACCGATGTGCAGGGTACGCGGCAGCACCCCGTGGCGCATGGCCTCTACGACCTTGATCACGCCGGCGACCCCGGCGGCGGCCTGGGTGTGCCCGAGGTTGGACTTGACCGAGCCGAGCCACAGCGGGTCGTCCGCGCGGTCCTGGCCGTAGGTGGCCAGCAGTGCCTGCGCCTCGATCGGGTCGCCCAGGGCGGTTCCGGTGCCGTGCGCCTCCACCAGGTCGACGTCCGCCGGGGACAGGTGCGCGGCGGCCAGCGCGGTGCGGATCACCCGTTCCTGCGAGGGGCCGTTGGGCGCGGTGAGTCCGTTGGACGCGCCGTCCTGGTTCACCGCCGAGCCGCGCAGCACGCCGAGGATCCGGTGGCCGTTGGCGCGCGCGTCGGACAGCCGCTCCACCACCAGCAGGCCGACGCCCTCGGACCAGACGGTGCCGTCCGCGTCCGCGGCGAACGCCTTCACCCGGCCGTCGGCGGCCAGGCCCCGCTGCCGGGAGAACTCGATGAAGGTGCCGGGCGTGGACATCACGGTCGCGCCGCCGGCCAGCGCCAGCGAGCACTCCCCCGCGCGCAGCGCCTGCGCCGCCAGGTGCAGGGTGACCAGCGAGGAGGAGCAGGCGGTGTCCACGGTGACCGCCGGGCCCTGCAGGCCGAAGGCGTAGGCGACCCGGCCGGAGGCGACACTGCCCGCGGTGCCCGCTCCGAGGTAGCCCTCCACGTCCTGCGGTGTGCTGGGCAGCCGGGTGGCGTAGTCGTGGTACATGACGCCGACGAACACGCCGGTGTCGGTGTCCCGCAGCGACAGCGGGTCGATGCCGGTGTGTTCCAGGGCCTCCCAGGAGGTCTCCAGCAGCAGCCGCTGCTGCGGGTCCATGGCCAGCGCCTCGCGCGGCGAGATGCCGAACAGCGCGGCGTCGAACTCGGCCGCGTCGTGCAGGAAACCGCCCTTGGTCAGATAGGTGCGCCCGGCCCGGTCGGGGTCGGGGTCGTAGAGCCGTTCGGTGTCCCAGCCTCGGTCGGTGGGGAACGGCGAGATGCCGTCGCCGTCCCCGGCGACCAGCCGCCACAGGTCCTCCGGGGAGCGCACCCCGCCCGGGTAGCGGCAGGCCATGCCGACGATGGCGATCGGCTCGTCGGCCGGGCCGGTGCGGCGCAGTGCGGTGCGCGCCGGGGCGGCGACCGCCGCGGTGAGCCTGCCCAGCAGGTACTCGGCGACGGCCGCGATGCTCGGGTGGTCGAAGGCCAGCGTGGCGGGCAGGTGCAGTCCGGTGCCGGCCGCCAGCCGGTTGCGCAGTTCCACCGAGGTCAGGGAGTCGAAGCCGAGGTCGGTGAAGGCGCGCCGGTCGCCCATCTGGGCCGCGTTGGCGTGGCCGAGGGTGGCGGCCACCGCGGTGCGTACGGTGTCGCGGACCAGCCTGCCGCGGGCGGCCTCGTCGAGCCCGGCGAACGCGGCCTGCAGCGCTGCGGTGCCGGGGGTGCGACGGGACGGGACGCGGACCAGGCCGCGCAGCACCGGGGCCGGCGGGACGGTGCGGGCCTGCTCGCGCAGCGCGGCCAGGTTCAGCCGGACCGGGACGGCCAGTGCGGTCTCGCCCGCGACGGCGGCGTCGAACAGCCGCATGCCCTCGGCCGGTTCGAGCGGCACCACCCCCAGTCGTTCGATGCGCTGCCGGGCCGCGCCGTCCGCGGCGTCACCCATGCCGCCGGCGCCGGCCCACAGGCCCCAGGCCAGCGACACACCGGGCAGGCCGGCCGCGCGGCGCCGGGCGGCCAGGCCGTCCAGCACCGCGTTGGCGGCGGCGTAGTTGCTCTGCCCCGGGCTGCCCAGGATCCCGGCGGCCGAGGAGAACAGCACGAACGCGGCCAGGTCCCGCCCGCGGGTCAGCTCGTCCAGGTGCAGCGCGGCGTCCACCTTGGGCTGGAACACCCGGTCGATACGCTCGGGCGTCTGCGCGGTGAGCATCCCGTCGTCCAGCACCCCGGCGGCGTGCACGACGGCGGTCAGCGGGCGCTCGTCGGGGATGCCGGCCAGCAGCGCGGCCAGCGCGTCCCGGTCGGCCACGTCGCAGGCCACCGCCTCGGCCGTGGCACCGAACCCGGCGAGATCGGCGACCAGTTCGGCGGCGCCCGGCGTGTCGGGGCCCCGGCGCCCGACGAGCAGCAGGTGCCGTACCCCGCGCTCGGCGGCCAGGTGCCGGGCCAGCACCGAGCCGAGCGCGCCGACACCGCCGGTGATCAGCACGGTGCCCTCGGGGTGCCAGGCGCCGGGCTCACCGGCGCTGCCGCGAACCAGCCGCGGCACGAGCACCGCGCCGTCACGGACTGCCAGTTGGGGTTCGCCCGTGGCCAGGGCGACCGGGTCGGGCACGCTGCCGTCGCTGTCCAGCAGCACGATCCGGCCCGGGTTCTCCGACTGTGCCGAGCGGGCCAGGCCCCAGACGGCCGCGGCGCCCAGATCGGTGCCGTCGATGGCACCGAAGGTGCGCAGCACCAGGGTGCTGGCCGCGAACCGTTCCTGTGCGAGGAACTCGCGCAGCAGGGCCAGCACCCAGTGGGTGGCGGCGGCGATCCGGGCCGGGTCGTCCTCGCCGACTGACAACGCGGCCAGCAGCCACTCGCCCGGTTCGGCCACCGTGGCGAGATCGAGACCGGCACCGAGGCCGGTGGGTGCGGGGCCCTCGGCGGCGGCCGTGTCGGGGCCGGTGGACACGGATCCGTCCACGGCGGCCGGGTGCACGTCGAGTTCAGTGAGCCCGGGTCCAGCCGCACCGGCGGGGTGCCCACCGCGTTCGGCGGGCGCAGAAACCTCGGCACCGGTGGCGGGCGCCCCGAGGCCGGTGGGTGCGGGGCCCTCGGTGACGGCGGCCGTGCCGGGGCCGGTGGGTGCGGGGCCCTCCGGGTCGGCAGGGTGCGCGTCGAGTTCGGTGGGTGCGGGGCCCTCCGTGTCGATGTGCACCGGCGTCCAGTCCACCGTGTACAGCGCCTCGGTCCCGGGATGTGCGGTGTGCGGCCCGGACGGGATCGGGCGCAGGGTCAGGGTGTCCACGGTGAGCACCGGGGCACCGTGGCCGTCGTACGCGGCGATCGTGAAGCCGCCGTCGACCGGGGTCAGTCGCACCCGCAGCGTTTCGGCGCCGGGCTGCCAGAGGGTCACCCCGGCCCAGGCGAACGGCAGGGCGGCCGTGCTCGTCTCGGGGTCGGTGGCCAGCGCGTGCAGCGCGGCGTCCAGCAGCGCCGGGTGCAGCCCGAAGCCGCCGGGATCGGCCGGGGCGGGCAGTTCCACCTCGGCGAACACCTCGGCGCCGGTGGCGGTGTCCCGCCGCCAGGCCGCGCGCAATCCGCGGAACACCGGTCCGTAGGCCAGTCCGCGGTCGGCCAGCAGCTCGTACAGTTCGCCCGGCTCGGTCTCGGTCGCGTCGGCCGGGGGCCACTCCCCCTGGGGCTGCGCGGCGCCGGCCGGCGGTTCCACGGTGCCGGCGGCGTGCCGGGTCCACGGTTCGTCGGTGGTACCCGCCTCGGCCCGGGAGTACAGGGTCACCGCGCGGCGGCCCTGTCCGTCGGGCGCGCCGAGCACCAGTTGCAGCGCGGCGCTGCCCCGCTCGGCCAGTACCAGCGGTGCCTCCAGGGTCAGTTCGGTGATCCGGCCGCAGCCCAGTTCGTCCCCGGCGCGCGTGACGAGTTCGGCGTACGCGGTGCCGGGCAGCACGATCCGGCCGGCCACCACGTGGTCGGCCAGCCAGGGTTGGGCGGCGGTGGACAGCCGCCCGGTGAACAGCACCCCGGCGCCGTCGGCCAGCGTGACGGCCGCGCCGAGCAGCGGGTGCCGGACCGGGCCGAGGCCGGCCGCGCCGGTGTCGGCGGCCGGCTCACCGGTCATCCAGAACCGGCGGTGCTGGAACGGGTAGGTGGGCAGCGCGACCGGCGCCGGTGCGCGGCCTTCGGTGACCGCGGCCCAGTCCGGGGAGATGCCGTGCACGTGCAGCCGGGCCAGCGTGTCCAGAAGGGCGGGGACCTCGTCGCGGCCGTCGCGCAGGGTGGGCAGCACGATCCGTTCGACGGCTGGTTCGGTCCCGGGCTCGGTGTCGGCTTCGGTTCCCGAGGTCCCCGAGGTCCCCGAGGTCCCCGGTTCGGCCGCGGGCAGGCAGTCGCGGGCCATCGCGGTCAGTGCCGCGGCCGGGCCGACCTCGACGAACGCGGTGGCCCCTGCCTCGGCAAGGGCGCGCACCGCGGGCAGGAACCGTACGCCGTCCCGGACGTTGGCCACCCAGTGCTCCGGATCGGTGATCTCCCGCTCCGACAGCGGCGCCCCGGTCACCGTGGACACGATCGGCAGCCGCGGCGCGATGACCGGGATGCCGGTGACGATCTCCCGGTACTCGGCCAGGATGCCGTCCACGTGCGGGGAGTGCGGGGCCATGGTGACCCGCAACTGCCGGGTACGACGCCCCCGTTCGCGCCAGTGCACGCCGATCTCGGCGACCGCGTCGGCGTCGCCGGACACCACCACCGAGCGGGGGCCGTTGACGGCGGCCAGCCGCAGCAGTCCGGCGCGCTCGGCCAGCATCGGGGCGAGTTCGGCCTCCGTGGCCTGGATGGCGACCATGGCGCCGCCGGGGGTGGCGCGCGCCATCAGCCTGCCGCGGGCGGTGACCAGCGTGGCGGCGTCCGGCAGGGTCAGCGCCCCGGCGATGTGCGCGGCGACGATCTCGCCGACCGAGTGCCCGGCCACCAGGTCGGGTCGCAGGCCCCAGCTCTCCGCGAGCCGGACCAGTGCGACCTCTACGGCGAACAGCGCGGCCTGGGTGAAGTCGGTGCGGTCGAGCAGCGCGGCCTCGGGGCTGCCCTCGGCGGCGAACAGCACCTCGCGCAGCGGCCGGGGCAGGTGCGGGTCGAGTACGGCGCACACCGCGTCGAACGCCTCGGCGTAGGCGGGGAACTCCGCGGCCAGCGCGCGGCCGGCACCGAGGCGCTGGGAGCCCTGGCCGGGGAACAGGAAGGCCAGTTTCCCGGCCTCCGCCGCGAAGCCGGTGACCACGTCGGCGTCGGGGACACCTTCGGCGAGGGCGCCCAGCCCGTCACGCGGGCCGGCCAGCGCAGCACGTGAGTTGGCAACCCCAGCCCGTGGCCCGCCCAGCACCGCCGCCCGGTACGGATGTGCGGCACGCGTCGTCAGCAGGGAGTGTGCCAGCGCGGCCGGTTCGGCGTCAGGGTGCTCGTCGAGGTGGGTCAGCAGTCGGGCGGCCTGTTCGCGCAGGGCTCGTTCGGTGCGTGCGGAGACCACGATCGGCAGGGGCAGAGGCTCTCGGGTCGGCGGCGCCGGCGGGGTCTCGGCCGGGGCCTGCTCGATGATGATGTGCGCGTTGGTGCCGCTGACGCCGAACGAGGACACCGCGGCACGGCGGGCCCGGCCGGTCTCGGGCCAGGGGCGCGGCTCGGTCAGCAGGGACACCGCACCGGAGGCCCAGTCCACGTGCGGGCTGGGTTCACCGACGTGCAGCGTGCGGGGCAGCAGCCCTTCCCTGACGGCCAGGACCATCTTGATGATCCCGGCGACACCGGAGGCGGCCTGGGTGTGCCCGATGTTGGACTTGACCGAGCCGAGCCACAGGGGGTCGCCGTCGCGGTCACGGCCGTAGGTGGCCAGCAGCGCCTGGGCCTCGATGGGGTCGCCCAGGGTGGTGCCGGTGCCGTGCGCCTCCACCGCGTCGATGTCCTGGCTGGAGAGTCCGGCCGCGGTCAGCGCGGTGCGGATCACCCGCTGCTGGGAGGGGCCGTTGGGCGCGGTGAGACCGTTGGACGCGCCGTCGGAGTTGACCGCGGAGCCGCGCACCACGGCCAGCACCGGGTGTCCGGCCGCACGCGCGTCGGACAGCCGCTCCACCAGCAGCATCCCGGCGCCCTCCGACCACGAGGTGCCGTCGGCGGCGGCGGAGAACGACTTGCACCGGCCGTCGGCTGCCAGGCCGCGCTGCCGGGAGAACTCCACGAACAGCCCGGGGGTGGCCATCACGGTGGCACCGCCGGCCAGCGCCAGGTCGCACTCGCCGCGGCGCAGCGCCTGGGCGGCCAGGTGCAGCGCCACCAGCGAGGACGAGCAGGCGGTGTCCACGGTCAGCGTGGGGCCCTCCAGACCGAAGGTGTAGGCGAGCCGGCCGGAGGCGACGCTGGCGGCGCTGCCGGTGAGCCGGTAGCCCTCCACGCCCTCCGCGGCGTGGTGCAGCATCGGCCCGTAGTCCTGTCGCATCACGCCGACGAACACGCCGGTCCGGCTGCCGCGCACCGAGGCCGGGTCGATCCCGGCACGTTCGAAGGTCTCCCAGGAGGTTTCCAGCAGCAGCCGCTGCTGCGGATCGGTGGCCAGTGCCTCGCGCGGGTTGATACCGAAGAAGTCGGCGTCGAAACCGGCGGCGTCGCGCAGGAATCCGCCGTGCCGGGTGTACGACGTGCCGGGCCGGTCGGGGTCGGCGTCGAACAGCGCGTCCAGGTCCCAGCCGCGGTCGGCGGGGAACTCGGTGATGCCGTCGCCGCCGTCGAGCAGGAACCGCCACAGCTGTTCCGGGGAGCGGATCTCCGGCGGGAACCGGCAGGCCATGCCGACGATCGCGATCGGCTCGTCGGTGGCAGCAGCGGTACCGGACGGGGGCCGCGCGGCCGGGGCGGTGTCCCCGGGCCGGTCCTGGCGCAGGTACGCGGCCAGCGCGGCGGGGGTCGGGTAGTCGAACACCAGGGTGGCGGGCAGGGCGGTGCCGGTGGCCGCGGTGAGCCGGTTGCGCAGTTCCACCGCGGACAGCGAGTCCACGCCCAGGGCGCGGAACTGAGCCTGTGGGTCGATGGCGTCGGGGTCGGCGTGGCCGAGGACGGCGGCGGTCTCGGCGCGCACCAGCGCCAGCAGTTCCTCGGCGGTCGCTTCGGCGGGGCGGGCGGCCGTACCGGGCCCGGCCGCCGCGACGGTACGAAGCCGGCCGCGGACCAGACCGCGCAGCAGCGGTGGCAGCAGCGCCGGGTCGGCGGTGCGCAGCCGGACCTTGGCGGGGACCAGCACCGGCTCGTCCATGGCCAGCGCCGTGTCGAACAGGGCCAGCGCCTCCTCGGCGGACAGCGCCTGTACTCCGGCGCGGGCCATCCTGGCCAGGTCCGCTGCGGAGAGGTCGCCGGTGATGCCGCTGGGTGCCGCCCACAGCCCCCAGGCCAGCGAGGTGGCCGGGAGCCCGGCGGCGCGCCGCCGGCCGGCGAGTGCGTCCAGGCAGGCGTTGGCGGCGGCGTAGTTGGCCTGACCGGGGCCGCCGAGGATTCCGGTGGCCGAGGAGAACAGCACGAACGCGGCCAGGTCGTGCCCGCGGGTCAGCTCGTCCAGGTGCAGCGCGGCGTCCACCTTGGGCCGCAGTACCCGGTCGACACGCTCCGGGGTCAGCGCGGTGAACAACCCGTCGTCGGCGACCCCGGCCGCGTGCACCACGGCGGTGAGCGGATGGTCGGCGGGGATGCCGGCCAGCAGCGCGGCCAGCGCGTCCCAGTCGGCGGTGTCGCAGGCCGCCACGCGCACCTCGGCGCCGAGTGCGGTGAGTTCGGCGGCCAGTTCGGGGGCGCCGGGGGTGTCGGGGCCGCGGCGGCCGGTGAGCAGCAGGTGCCGGATGCCGTGCTCGCGCACCAGATGCCGGGCGACCAGCCCGCCGAGGGTGCCGGTGCCGCCGGTGATCAGCGCGGTGCCCCGGGGGTCGAGCCGGCGGGGCAGGGTGAGCACCAGCTTGCCGGTGTGCCGGGCCTGGCCGAGGAACCGGAACGCGTCCACGGCGCGGGCGATCGGCCACACCGACGGCTGTGGCGCGGTCAGTGCGCCCGCCGCGAACAGCTCCAGCACCGCGCCCAGCAGGCGCTGCATCTCCTGCGGCGGCAGCTGCATCAGGTCGAACGGCCGGTAGCTGATCCCCGGGAAGCCGGCCGGATCGCGCAGGTCGGTCTTGCCCATCTCCAGGAACCTGCCGCCGGGGCGCAGCAGTTCGGCCGAGGCGTCGACGAACGCGCCGGTCAGCGAGTTGAGTACGACGTCGACCGGGCCGAACTTCGCGGCGAAGCCGGTGTCCCGGGAGGAGGCGATGTGCGCGTCGTCCAGGCCTAGCTCGCGCAGCACATGCCACTTGCCCGGACCGGCGGTGCCGTAGACCTCGGCGCCGAGGTGCCGGGCCAGCTGTACGGCGGCCATGCCGACGCCGCCGGCCGCGGAGTGGATCAGCACCTTCTCGCCGGCCCGCACCCCGGCGAGTTCGACCAGGCCCAGGTGGGCGGTGAGGTGGGCGATCGGCACGGCAGCGGCCTGCCCGAACGTCCAGCCGTCGGGGATCGGCGCGACGGCGGCCCGCTCTGCGACGGCGACCGGGGCGAACGCGTCACCGAACAGGCCCATCACCGGGGTGCCCGGGGCGAGATCGGTGACGTCGGCGGCCACCTCGGTGACCACGCCCGCGCCCTCGCCGCCGAGGGCCGCCTCGCCGGGGTACATCCCCAGGGCGATGAGGACATCGCGGAAGTTCAGCCCGGCGGCGCGCACCGCGATGCGCACCTGGCCCGGGCCCGGCGGGGCGGCCGGGGCGGGCAGCAGCGCGAGGCTGTCAAGGGTGCCCGGGCGGGTGACGGCCAGCCGCCAGTGCGGATCCGCGGGCGGCACCAGCTCGGGCCGGACCAGCCGGGGGGTGAGCAACACGCCGCCCCGCAGCGCCGCTTGAGCGTGCCCGCCGGCCGGCACGGCAGGCAGCGCGCGGCGGGAGTCGGCGGTGTCGTCGAGGTCGGCCAGCACGAGACGGTCGGGCTGTTCGGCCTGCGCGGCGCGCAGCAGCCCCCACACCGCCGCGCCGCCCGGATCGGCGGGGGCGTCGGCGGGCTCGGTGGCGACCGCCCCGGTGGTGACCACCAGCAGTCGGGCGGGCGCGGCGGTGGCGGCCAGCCAGTCCTGCACCTGGCACAGCACGGCCGAGGTGACCTGTTCGGCGGGCTGCCCCACCGGAACGGCCACTACGGCGATGTCGGCGTCGCCGGTGGGACCGGTGAGGTCGACCCCGGCGGCACGCAGGTCGGCGGCCAGGGGCTCGGGCAGTACGCCCAGGGCCGCCCACTGGCCGGTGTCCGGTTCGGCGGGGGCCGGGGTGGTGTCCCAGTCCAGCCGGAACAGCGAGTCGTGGGGCACCCGGGTGGCGGACCGGCCGGTGGCTGCGCGCAGCGTGAGCGAGCCGACCGAGGCGACCGGAGAACCGCCGGCGTCGAACAGGTCCAGCGCGATGGTGCCCTCGCCGGTGGGGGTGAGCCGGACCCGTACGGCGGATGCTCCGGAGGCGTGCAGCCGGATGCCGGTCCAGGAGAACGGCAGCCGTGCGGTGCCGATGTCGTCGGTGAGCGCGAGCGCGTGCAGGGCGGCGTCCAGCAGCGCGGGGTGCAGGCCGAACCGGCCTGCCCGGTCGCGGTGTTCGTCGGGCAGGGCGATCTCGGCGAGGATCTCCGCGCCCCGCCGCCAGGCCGCGCGCAGGCCCTGGAACGCCGGGCCGTACTCCAGGCCGCGAGCGGCGAGATCGGCGTAGGCGGTGTCCACGGGCAGCGGGGCGGCGTCCCTGGGTGGCCAGGCGTCCTCCAGGGCGACGGGTTCGTGTGGGCCGACGGCGAGAGTGCCGGTGGCGTGCAGCGTCCACGGCTCGTCCTCGGACGCGTCCTCGGCCAGTGAGTAGATCTCGATGGCGCGGCGGCCGGAGTCCTGGGCCTCGCGGACGGTCAGCTGCAGCCGGACCGCGCCGGTGTCGGCGAGCACCAGCGGCGCCCGCAGCACGAGTTCCTCGACCCGGTCGCAGCCGACCCGATCGGCGGCCTGCACGGCCAGTTCCACGAACGCCGCGCCGGGCAGCACGATCGCGCCGGAGACGCGGTGGTCGGCCAGCCAGGGCTGGGACGGCACCGAGAGCCGGCCGGTGAGCAGGTAGGCGTCGGACCCGGCCAGGGTGGTGGCGGCGCCGAGCAGCGGGCTATCCGCCGGAAGCAGCCCGGAGGCGGCGAGGTTGCCGTCGGGGGCCGATTCCAGCCAGTAGCGGCGGCGCTGGAAGGCGTAGGTGGGCAACTCGACCCGGGCCGCGGCGGGCAGATACGCCGCCCAGTCGACCGTACCGCCATGCACCTGGAACCGGGCCAACCCCGTTGCCAGCGCACGGACTTCGGGCCGGTCACGGCGCAGCAGCGGGACGAACACCGCGGTGGCGGCGTCCTCGGGCAGGCAGTCCGGTCCCGCGGCGGTCAGCGCCGTGTCCGGCCCGATCTCCACGAACCTCGTCACGCCCTGCCCATGCAGGTACGCCACCGCATCGGCGAAACGAACCGTGTCCCGAACATTGCGCACCCAGTAACCGGCGCCCACCGGCGCCGCGTTGACGTCCACGGTGGACACGAAGGGGATGCGCGGGGCGGCGAAGGTGACACCGGCGATGGCGTCACGGAACCGCTCCAGCACCGGCTCCATCAG
>NZ_JBSFGB010000096.1:0-10667 GCF_053596375.1 Streptomyces sp. NPDC001709
CCATTCATCACAGGCGGCCTCCTGATGATCCTCGTCGCCCTGGCCAGCCTGCCCGCACTCAGCAACCGCTCCATTCGAGAAGCGACACAAGAAGCATCCACCACGACACCGAACCAGGAGATTGCTGCATGAACGACAGCGGAATGGAACTCCTGGCCGCCGACCTGAGCACGGACCGACTGCATACAGCGCTCCGGGATCCGGCGCTCGCCTCCATGAACTTCTTGAACGAGGTGGCAAACCGATTCCCGGAGGCCATTTCGCTCGCCGCCGGCCGGCCCAGTGAAGATTTCTTCGACGTCGACGATCTTCCCCGATATCTGCAGAACTTCTGCGACTACCTGGCCGCCGAGAAGGGTGCTGACGCAGAACTCGTACGTCGCACCCTCTTCCAGTACGGCCGGACCAAGGGCATCATTCACGAGCTGCTCGCCCGGAATCTCGCCTGTGACGAGGGCATCGACGTCGACCCGGAGTCGATCGTCGTCACGGTCGGCTGCCAGGAGGCAATGTTCCTGGTGCTCCGGGCGCTTCGCATGGACGAGCGTGACGTCGTGCTGACCGTTTCGCCGGGCTACGTCGGACTGACCGGTGCCGCGAGGCTGGTGGACATGCCCCTCTGGCCGGTGCGGGAGAACGAGGACGGCATTGACCTCGACCACTTGGTCGAGCAGCTCGAGGCGGTGCGCGCCGCGGGCAAGCGGCCACGGGCCTTCTACCTCGTCCCGGACTTCGCGAATCCCTCCGGCGCGAGCCTCGACCTGGAGGCCAGGCAGAAATTGCTCGCCATCGCGGCGGAGCACGATCTGCTGATTCTCGAGGACAATCCGTATGGTTTGTTCCAGGCTGAAGACGGTCAGCGCTTGCCCACTCTCAAGGCCCTCGACACTTCGCGGCAGGTGATCTATCTCGGCTCGCTCGCCAAGACCTGCTTTCCCGGAGCCAGGGTTGGCTTTGTGGTCGCGGATCAGCGCGTGGCCGGTGCGGATGGAGACTCCACGCTGTTCGCGGACGAGCTGTCCAAGATCAAAAGTATGCTCACCGTCAACACCTCGCCGGTGGCCCAGGCCATTGCGGGAGGCAAGCTGCTGGAGCATGACTGCAGTCTGGTCAAGGCAAATACCAGGGAGATACGGCTCTACAGCCGTAATCTGCGACTGCTGCTGGAGGGGATGGGCCGACGGTTCCCCCGGGGCGAAAATCACCAGGTCTCCTGGAATACGCCCGGCGGCGGATTTTTCATGGTAGTCACTGTTCCGTTTATTGCCGACGACACCGCACTGGAATATGGGGCCAGTAAGTTCGGCGTCCTGTGGACACCCATGAGCCATTTCTACGACGGCCATGGCGGCGAGAACCAGCTACGACTGTCGGTGAGCTCGGTGTCGCCGGATGAGATTGAAGCGGGCCTGGATCGACTGGCGATGCTGATCGCTGATCTTTCCGGCAAGGAAATATCTACGCAGTAGTCACCTATTCTGAAGGCCAGGAGATTTCCATGCCGACCAAAGGCGCATTCGCCGACGATCTCAATAGCGTGGACCTCACGGACCCGAACACCTTCCTGCATACTGACATGGAAGATTTCTGGCGGCGTGTTCGGGCCGAGCAGCCCGTATATCTGCACCCGGCCACGGACCGCGGGTCCCAATTTTGGGTGGTATCCCGCCACGCGGACGTAATGGCCGTTCTGCAGGACCCCGAGCGATTCAGCTCGCAGGCCGGGAACATGATGTCTTCGCTGCACAAGCCCGGAGGGGACCCGGCGGCCGGAAAGATCCTGGCGCTCACCGATGCGCCGCGCCACAACGCCATGCGGACGATCCTGCTGAAGGCGTTCAGTCCCCGGATCCGCAAAGGGGTGACGGACAAACTGCAGCAGCGGGTCGACCAGCTCCTCGGCAACGCTGTCGGTACCGGGACCTTCGACTTCGCCAAGGAGGTCGCGGAAGTGGTCCCCATGGGGACGATCTGCGATCTGCTGGGCTTTCCGTCGACGGATCACAAGTACGTGCTCGACCTGAGCCGGGAGGCGGTCAGCGCGGACGACGAGGGGCAGACCGAAGAGGACGTCTGGCTCTCTCGCAACGAACTCCTCATCTATTCCCAGGAGATCATCGAAGCCCGCCGCGAAAACCCGCAGGACGACTTGATCAGCGCGATGGCCACCTGCCGGATCAACGGTGAGCCGATGACCGATGACGAAGTGGTCGTCAACTGCTACGGGTTCATCCTCGCGGGAGATCACACCAGTCGCCTGGCCATGGTCGGCGCCCTGCTCGCCTTCTCCCAGCACCCCGATCAGTGGCTGGCGTTGAAGGAGGGCCGCGTTTCGATAGCCAGCGCGGTCGAGGAGATCGTGCGCTGGACGACGCCGGCGATGCACATCGGTCGTACCGCAACGGCCGACGTCACCATCGGTGGTCAGACGATCCGCGAAGGTGACCACGTCATCCTCTGGATCACTTCCGCGAACCGCGACGAAAGCGTCTTCTCGGACCCGCACAGTTTTGACCTGGCCAGGACTCCCAACAAGCACCTGGGCTTCGGATTCGGACCCCACTTCTGCTTCGGGTCATACCTCGGGCGAGCCGAGATCACTGCCGTACTGAAGACCCTCATCAGCAGGGTAGACCGGATCGAGCTCATGGGTGACCCCAAGGCGCTCTACTCGACGTTCCTCCGCGGATACAGCAGCCTACCGGTCTCCCTCACTCCCAGCCGATCCATCAAGGAGTTTGCGAAGTGATTGAGGTTGAAATACAGGCTCATTATGCGGATATCCCACCCCTCCACCTGTTGAAGGCGGAGCAGCTTCCCGCCTCAAGAGGCGCCATCGCAGGCATGATGAACCAGCGCACTGCGGACGCCTTGCGGACCGTCATCGACATAGCGCCACAGGATTCCGACCGACGCGCATTGGCCGCGGTCGATGCCGCCCTGGCCTGCCTGGCCTCGCCGGCCGCTGCCACCAAGTACACCGATGCAGAGCGAAAATCCCTGCCGGAGGACCTCTACGAGGAACATGACCTGTTCTTCGGCGCGATCAGGGTCACCGGGAACCCGGTGGAGACGTTCACCTACACCATGCTCGAAGCCCTCCGCAGCCAGCTCAATGATGCCCTGTCAGCCGGGATAAGCCTCAGCAGCGGTGAACGAGCTCAACTGCGTGACGCATTCTGGACCACTTTCCACATGGTGTGGCGTATCGGAGTGGCCGGCACGCCGTTCGAGTACGCAGCTCGCGCTCACACGCAGGGCACCGACACGAGCACCGGCGATGTGAAAGGCGATCCCCTGATTCGCTGGCGTCTCGGTCATCAAGTATTCTTCGCGCTCATCCAGGCGCTGATCGTCTCGGTCGGCTGTCTCGAGGAATGCCTCAAGGACGATCCGGATGATATCGATAGCGCCTGCCGACTGCTTGAGGACGCCACGGTACTGATGATCGGGTCCGGCGCATCGCTGCGGTATGCCGGCGACTTCACGCGCACGCATTACGCGGATTCGGTACGTCCTGCGATGATGCCACCGCATATCAATGCCAAGTTCAGCGGTCTCCAGTTGCGCGATCACCGGATACTGCTCAAGTTGCTCCATCGGGTCAAGCCGTTGGTCGCCTCGCCCGCCCCGGCCGTCGACAAGTCCTACAGGCTGCTGCTCGATGCGATGTCGACAGCCTACGAGGCACACATCTCGGTCTGCTCGAGGTTCGGCGGCGATCGCGAACCGAGTCTCCGCACGCCCGGCTCCAGGGTTCCCGCGGTGGAGGTTCTCCAGCGATTCCGCGACCGGCGGCTCGGCGCCGCCACGCCGGAACAACCGGCGGAGTAGTTCGGTGATCTTCGACCGGGGTCTTCGAAGTTGAGCGGTGGGCGTTGGCGTCGCCGAGTCTGATGCACCGACTTTCTGAATTCTTTCCATTTCAGGCTTAGAGCCTCCATTCCGCGCTGATCTGTGCTGCCGGGGTCCTCGCACTGCCGAGTAGCTGCGAATTCGTGCGATCTCAACACCGAAAGAGAGTGATTGGCGATGCGTGCTGCAGATGCTGTTGATTTTGCCGACGATCCGTCATTTGAGTCGCACGCGGCGTTGGTCGGCGAATCGGTGCAGGCGGCTTTTGCGGCTCAGGCGCTGCGTTCTCCGGGCGGGGTGGCGGTGCGGTGTGCCGGGCGGGAGTTGTCGTACCGGGAGCTGGATGAGCGGGCGAATCAGCTGGCGCATCGGTTGGTGGGTCTGGGGGTGGGTCCGGAGGCGCCGGTTGCGGTGCTGATGGAACGCTCGGTGGACCTGGTCGTGGCGCTGCTGGCGGTGTTGAAGGCCGGGGCGTTCTATCTGCCGTTGCACAGTGGGTATCCGCTGGAGCGGATGCAGTGGATCATGGACGAGACCTCCGCGCCGGTGCTGCTGACCGACCAAGCGATGCGTGGCCGTGGCCTGCCTGCTGCTCCCGTGGTTGTGGTGGTGGACGAGGACGTGCAGCTGGCTGGCTTGCCGGTCAGTGACCCGGGGGTGGAGAGCCAGCCGGAGCAGCTGGCGTACGTGATGTACACGTCGGGCTCGACCGGGCGTCCCAAGGGGGTGGCGGTCACCCACCGGGACGTCCTCGACCTGGTCGTGGACAGCATGTTCGAGCCGGGCGTGCATGAGCGGGTCCTGATGGTCATTCCGTATGCGTTCGACCCCTCGATCTACGGCTTGTGGGTGCCGCTGCTGCGCGGTGGGCGGACGGTCATCACGCCGGAAGGTGATCTGAGTGTGGCGGCGCTGGCCCGTCTGATCGCTGAGGAGGAGATCACCGCCCTGGACGTCTCCGCAGGTTTGTTCCAGGTGATGGCGGAGGAGGATCCGGGCTGCTTCGCGGGTGCGCGCGAGGTGATCACGGGTGGTGACGTGGTCTCCCCCACCGCGGTGCGGCGGGTGCTGGAGCACTGCCCGGACATCGTCGTGCGCAGCGCGTACGGTCCCACCGAGACCACGTTGTACGCAACGACGCATCCGTGGACGGTCGGCGACGAGTTGCCGGCGCCGCTGCCGATCGGGCGTCCGCTGGACGGTATGCGGGCCTATGTTCTCGATGAGACCCTGTCGCTGGTCCCGGCAGGAGTGGCCGGGGAACTGTATCTGGCGGGTGCGGGGTTGGCCCGGGGCTATTTCGGGCGTCCGGACCTGACGGCGGAGCGGTTCGTGGCCGATCCCTTCGGCCCGGCCGGCAGCCGCATGTACCGCACCGGTGACCTGGCCCGCTGCTCCGGCGAGGGCGTGCTGGAGTTCTTGGGCCGGGCCGACGACCAGGTGAAGATCCGCGGCTTCCGGATCGAACTGGGCGAGATCGAGGCGGTGTTGGGCCGTGTCCCGGGGGTGTCGCAGGTCGCGGTCATAGCTCGTGACGACCAGCCGGGCGACAAACGTCTGGTGGGCTACGTGGTCGCCGAGCCGGGCCACAGCGACGGGGTGGATGTCGAGACCCTGCGCGCACAGGTGGCAGGTCAGCTGCCGGAATACATGGTGCCCTCGGCGTTCGTGGTACTCGACCGGCTCCCGCTGACCACCAACGGAAAACTGGACCGGCGGTCCCTGCCCGCCCCCGACCTGCCGGCGACCGGAGTCGGACGCGCTCCGCGGACCCCGCGGGAAGAGATCTTGTGCGGGCTGTTCGCCGAGATCCTGGGCGTACCCGCGGTCGGCATCGACGACAACTTCTTCGAACTCGGCGGCCACTCCCTCCTCGCCACCCGCCTGGCCAGCCGCATACGTTCGGTCCTGGGTGCCGAGCTGGTGGTGCGGAACGTGTTCGAGGCCCCCACGGTCGCCACCCTCGCCGACCGGGTCGCGGAAGCAGCGGTGGCCAGGCCCGCGTTGACCACGATGGCACGCCCGGAGCGGATCCCACTGTCACCGGCACAAAACCGGCTGTGGTTCCTCGACAAACTCGAAGAGACGAGTGCCACCTACAACCTTCCCCTCGCCATGCGTCTTTCGGGGCAACTGGACCGGGCCGCGCTGCGGGCCGCACTCGAGGACGTGGTGGACCGGCACGAGAGCCTGCGTACCGTCTTTCCCGAGGATGCTCAGGGCGTGCCGTTCCAGCAGATCCTGCCGGCGACTCGGGCGATGCAGGACTTCGAGGTGGTGCAGACCGACGCGTCTGCCTTGCCCAAGGAGATCTCGGCTCTTGCTGGGGAGCGTTTCGATCTGGCGGTGAACCCGCCGGTCCGCTTCCGTCTGTTCGCCCTGTCGGAGACCGAACACGTCCTGTTCCTGCTGACCCATCACATCGCGTCCGACGGGTGGTCGCTGGCTCCGATGACCCGCGACATCAGCCTTGCCTATGCGGCACGGTGCGCAGGGGCGGAGCCGTCGTGGTCGCCATTGCCGGTGCAGTACGCGGACTACACGTTGTGGCAGCGTGAGCTCCTCGGCGCGAAGGAAGACCCCAACTCCCTGGTGAGTGAACAGCTGGCCTTCTGGACACACGCATTGGAAGGAATCCCGGACCAGCTCGAGCTGCCCTTCGACCGCCCCCGGCCGAAGGTGGCCAGCTATCGCGGCGACACAGTCTTCTTCGAGCTGGACGCAGAGCTGCACCAACGCCTGGTCAGCCTGGGCCGTACCCATCAGGCCAGTCTGTTCATGGTGGTGCAGGCCGCCTTCGCCGCGCTGCTCTCCCGGCTGGGCGCGGGGAACGACATTCCGGTAGGTACCCCCGTTGCCAACCGGACTGATGAGGCGATGGGCGACCTGGTCGGATTCTTCGTGAACACCTTGGTGATCCGGACCGACACCACCGGCGATCCCTCCTTCCAGCAATTGCTGGCTCGGGTACGCGAGGTGTCCCTGGAGGCTTTCGCTCACCAGGATGTCCCCTTCGAGCTCTTGGTGAACGAACTCAACCCGGTGCGCTCCACTGCCCAGCACCCCCTCTTCCAGGTACTGCTGGCCATGCAGAACAACACGTCTGTCGGGTTGGACCTCCCAGGCCTGACCGCGGACGTGAGTCTGGGTGACACCGAGGTCGCCAAGTTCGATCTCACCCTTGAGCTTTTCGAGCAGCACGCGGGGGATGGCGTCCCCGACGGGATCAGCGGACGGTTGGGGTATGCCCTCGATCTGTTCACTGCGGATACCGCACGACGGATCGCAGATTGTTTCAAGAGGCTGCTCGCCGCGGTCGCGGTGGACCCGGACCTCTCTCTGAGCCGCATCGACCTTCTCTCTCCGGAGGAGCATCGACAGCTAGTCATCGAGTGCAACGACACGGCGGTGCCCTACGCCGACAACACCACCCTGCACCAGATGGTCCAGGAACAGGCGGCCCGAACGCCGGAGGCGCCGGCGGTGCTCCGCGGCGCGGAAGAGCTGACCTACAGCGAGCTCAACGCACGGGCGAACCAGCTCGCCCACCACCTGATCGCCCGGGGGGTGCGCCCGGAGCAATTGGTTCCGATCTGTGTCGAGCGGGGCTTCGACGCGGTCGTCGCCGTCCTGGGCGTACTGAAGGCAGGCGCTGTCTATGTGCCGCTCAACCATGAATACCCGGTACACCAACTGGAGTTCATGGTGGCGGACGTCAATGCTCCGCTGGTCATCACCCATGCCCGCCTCCAGGATCGACTGGGGGACACATCCGCCGAGCGACTGCTGATAGACCAGGACTGGCACGAGATCGCCACCCGGCCGGACACGGACCCTGGTGTGCCGGTCGGCCCCGAGAGCCTGGCCCACGTGATCTTCACCTCCGGCTCCACCGGCACCCCCAAGGGCGTCATGATCGAACACCGCTCGCTCTGCCGGATAGTCGACAGCGACCTGTTCGCCGGCCTCGGGCCCGGCGACGTCGTGGCCCAGCCCTCCAACTTCTCCTGGGACGCCTTCACCTTCGAATGCTGGCCCGCGCTGACGTCCGGGGCTGCCATGGCAGTCATGGACAAGGAGGTTCTCCTCGACGCCGCCACTCTCAAGGCCGCTCTCCGTCGCTGCAAGGTGACCATGATGTGGCTGACGGCCCCCCTCCTGCGCCAGCACCTGCAGGACTGCCCCGACCTCCTCGCCGGAGTCACGTCCGTCTTCTACGGCGGCGAAGCGATCGACCGGCCGGTGGTGGACGCGCTGGTGGACGGGCCATGGGCACCCGAGCGGCTCATCCATGGGTACGGACCCAGCGAGGCGACGGTCTTCACCACGTCCTACAGGGTGGACCGGAACACCCCCCGGAACGGGCAGATCCCCATCGGCCGGCCGGTGGCGAACACCGAGGTGTTTGTCATGGACGAAAACGGTGTTCTGGTGCCCCCGGGCGTTCCTGGCGAACTGTGGGTCGGCGGCCCCGGACTGGCCCGGGGCTACTGGAATCGCCCGGAACTCACCGAGGAGCGGTTCATCAAGCACCCGTTCTCGGACGATCCCCAGGCACGGGTGTACCGCAGTGGCGATGTGGTGCGGTGGCGGGGGGATGGCCAGTTGGAGTTCGTGGGCCGGGTCGATGACCAGGTGAAGATCCGCGGACTGCGGATTGAGCTGGGTGGGATCGAGTCGGTGCTGGGTCGTTTCCCGGGCCTGGCGGAGGTCGCGGTCGTGGTGCGGGAAGAGCGGCCGGGTGACAAGCGTCTGGTGGCCTACGTGGTCGCCGAAGCCGGGAGCGAGGGGGTGGACGCGGACGCCTTGCGTGCTCATGTGGGTGGGTCGTTGCCGGACTTCATGGTGCCTTCGGCGTTCGTGGTGTTGGACCGTTTGCCGTTGACCACGAATGGCAAGCTGGACCGGCGGGCTCTGCCGGCGCCGGTGTATGAGGTGACGGTGGGCGGGCGGGGTCCGCGGACTGCGCAGGAAGAGATCTTGTGCGGGCTGTTCGCCGAGATCCTGGGCGTACCCGCGGTCGGCATCGACGACAACTTCTTCGAACTCGGCGGCCACTCCCTCCTCGCCACCCGCCTGGCCGGCCGCATACGTTCGGTCCTGGGTGCCGAGCTGGTGGTGCGGAACGTGTTCGAGGCCCCCACGGTCGCCACCCTCGCCGACCGGGTCGCGGAAGCAGCCGTGGCCAGGCCCGCGTTGACCACGATGGCACGCCCGGAGCGGATCCCACTGTCACCGGCACAAAACCGGCTGTGGTTCCTCGACAGGCTCGAAGAGACGAGTACCACCTACAACGTTCCGGTGGCGTTCCGGGTCGTCGGGGAGCTGAACGCCGATGTGCTCGAGCAGGCTTTGGGCGATGTGGTGGCACGGCACGAGAGCCTGCGGACGGTGTTCCAGGAGGTGGACGGGAGCCCGGTCCAGGTGGTCCTGGACAAGGATGCCGCCTGCGTGAAGCTGCATCGGGTCAGCTGTGGTGCGGACGAGTTGGACGCGGTGCTGCGGGAGGCCGGTCAGTATGTGTTCGACTTGTCGGCCGAGATTCCGCTGCGGGCGACGTTGTTCACCGTCGATCCCGATGAGCAGGTATTGCTGCTGCTCATGCACCACATCGCAAGTGACGGTGCCTCGATGGGACCGCTGGGGCGTGATCTGGAGATCGCGTTCCGGGCCCGGCTCCAGGGGCTCGAGCCGTCGTGGCCGGCGTTGCCGGTGCAGTACGCGGACTACACGTTGTGGCAGCGTGAGCTCCTCGGCGCAGAAGAAGACCCCAACTCCCTGGTGAGTGAACAGCTGGCCTTCTGGACACAGGCATTGGAAGGAATCCCGGACGAGCTCGAGCTGCCCTTCGACCGCCCCCGGCCGAAGGTGGCCAGCTATCGCGGCGACTCGGTCTTCTTCGAGCTGGACGCAGAAGTGCACCGCGGGATGGCTGATCTGGCACGTTCGACGGGCGCCACCACGTTCATGGTGGCACAGGCAGCACTGGCGGTGGCGCTGACGAAGATGGGTGCGGGGACGGACATCCCAATCGGAACCCCGGTCGCAGGACGCGCCGACGAAGCACTCGACGACCTCGTCGGCTTCTTCGTCAACACCCTGGTCCTGCGGACGGACACATCGGGGAATCCGACGTTTCTGGAATTGCTGGAGCAGGTCCGGGAGACTGACCTGGCCGCGTACTCCCACCAGGACGTGCCGTTCGAGCGCGTGGTCGAGGCGGTCAACCCCCAGCGCTCACTGGCCCGTCACCCACTGTTCCAGGTCTTGCTCAATCTTCAGACCGGCGATGGTAATGCCCTGGATCTGCCCGGCCTGACAGTCCAGGAGATCGTGGCGGAACAGCAGACAGCGAAATTCGACATGTCGCTGAACTTCCTCATGAAGTACACCGATCAAGGTCTTCCTGGGCCTGTGCGAGCGTTTGTCACATACGCTGCAGAACTATTCGACCGGGAGACCATAGAGCGTCTGTTTACCCGCCTCACACGTGTCCTGGAATCTGTTGTCGCTGATCCGGCACAGACGATCAGTCAAATCGACGTGATCGATACGCACGAGCGCGTGCGGTTGTTGGAGTTGTGGGCCGGCGCGGAGTCTGGTGAGGGGCTCGGGGCTGGTTCGGTGCCGGCGGCTTTCGCGGCTCAGGCGCTGCGGTCTCCGGGTGCGGTGGCGGTGCGGTGTGCCGGGCGGGAGTTGTCGTACCGGGAGTTGGACGAGCGGGCGAATCAGCTGGCGCATCGGTTGGTGGGTCTGGGGGTGGGTCCGGAGGCGCCGGTTGCGGTGCTGATGGAACGCTCGGTGGATCTCGT
>NZ_JBSFGB010000097.1:0-10373 GCF_053596375.1 Streptomyces sp. NPDC001709
GACCGCCGACTCCGTCGGCGGTCCGTCAAGAAAGATCGAGGCTAGAGGCTCTTCCGTCCCGTAAATGGGATCGGCAGGTTCACCTCCAGGGCACTGCACGGCGACAAGAGCGGCCGCAGCTACGGCTTCCTCGGACTCGGGTACTTCGAGGTAACCCGCGGTGTCGATCACGCGTATGAGAGTGCTGCGGACAATGCCCTCACATTCGCCTACGGCTGCCTCATCAAGGTCCCCGCAGAAATCCGCTGCGGTGTCGTTGCCAAAGGGACCGAGATCCCAGGTACCCATACGTCACTCCTGCATCGCCATCTCTGTCCGCGACATTCTGGTCGGAGCCACTGACAACGGCGTCGCCGTCACGCCCCCGGAACCAGCACGGGACTGTGGGGGAGCAGCGTGTCCTTGGCCCATGTTTCACGCATCCGCGGGCCGCCCAGTGTTGAGACGGCTGATCGACAGCGGCGTGGCGACGACGACCGCGACGGTCGGCATGCCCTGCCGCTTGGCGGCCATCACCAGCTCCACCCTCACGGCCTGTTCGACGTTGGTCGCGTTCCCTGTCAAGTCGATGTGTTCAGATCTGATGCCTCGCGACGCGGCCCGGGGGCCAGCACGCGCGGCAGCCTGGGCGTCTGCGTCCCGGAGCCTGGCGATCCCGTCTGCAACGCACCGGGCTCGCCAGCTCACCACCGTCTGTCAGGTGCTCTCTGATCGTCGGCGGTCGGCGTCTTCGACGCTCGCCGCCAACCCACTGGCCAGATGACGAAACGTGCCGCTTTTGGTTCGGTTCTCCTCTGAAAACCTTCAGAAAGCGCCGAGTGTTAGGCAGCGAAGGCAAAGAGTTACCAACGACGCGTGAAGGTCTCGGGGAGGGGGCAACACTGGTTACACACTCTGGGTGGACGGTTTCGGCGAGCTGGAGGCCGAGACGTGCGGTCCGCCGGCGGACGGGGGATCTTCCGGGGGGAAGACATGGGCGAAATCAGCTCATCCATCACACTGTTGATAAAAACCGATGACCAGAACGAAGCGGAACGTTCCTTACGCTCGCTCGACAGATGGCTCGCCCGGGACCCCGAGGTACGCACAGGGACGCTGAGCCGGGAGCTGACGTCCCTCAATCCGCCCGAGGCGACGTACCAGTCCCCATGGTTCGACGTCCTGTCTCTCGTCTTGAGCACGGGCTTCAACGCGGCCTCTCTATGGCTGGGCATCAACAACTGGCGCCTCAGCCGGCCTGGATCGGTCAGCGTGACCGTTGTCCGGGCGGGACGCGACGCGGTCCGGATCGATGGCGTGGATCCCGCCACCGAGCAGCGCCTGTTGGCTGCACTGCTCGGAGGTGAGGATGGCTGAGGGGGTCACAGACGGACCTGTCCTCGGTCTTCACCCGGCGCTCCCCAATCCCGAACAGTCGCGGGCAGTGCTCATCGGCGCGGGTACCTACGCCGACCGTGAGGACCCCGGCGATCTGCTGTCCGCGGTCAACAGCATGGACGCGGTCCGGGACTTTCTACAGGGTGAATGGAACCTGGACGCGTCCCGATGCCGACGCCTCCCCGATCCGCTACGGGCAGACGACGTCCTTGATGCGCTTCACGAGGCAGCCAGCGATCTGTCCGTCACGGATACGCTGCTCGTGTACTACTGCGGTCACGGACTGCTCGACGATCGCGAGAACCTGCTCCTCGCCCTGCATGGCAGCAGTAAGGAGCGCCCGGACAAGGCGCTCGACTACGACAAAGTCCAGAAGCACCTCCACAGAAGCAAGGCTCGCCGCAAGATCGTCATCCTCGACTGCTGCTTCGCAGCGAGGGCCTTCGGGCTCCAAGGGGGCGACCTGGAGGGAAAGACCGACATCGAGGGCGCGGTCGTGATCGCCGCGTCCGGACCGACGGTCAGGGCCGTGGCCCCGTCCCGGGAGAGGTATACGGCCTTCACCGGCGCACTCGTCCACGTGCTCCGCCAAGGTATGAAGGGAGGACCCGAATTCCTATCTCTGAACGCGGTGTTCGATGAGGCGCGCATCCATCTCCTGCGCGGGAAACGGCCGGCCCCGTGGATCAGCGACATGAACGGGGCGGCGAGGATGCCGTTCGTCCTGAATCGCGCGAACGGGAACCCGCGCGTTCCGGCGGAGTTCAGCGACGAGGTTGCATGCATCGTGCGCTGCGCCGACGACACTTCCACGACTCGTGTGCAGCGTGCCCATGCCGACTGGGCCGTACGGATCGAGGACAGCCCATCGGACGGCAGGACACGCCATCCGATGTGGGGCATCCGGTCGGGCCCCGCCACGCAGGTCAAGCTCGCCCCGCTGGCCATCCTGCGCCTGCTGGACCTCGACACGGATCTCCCGTTGTGCCTGCTCGCCAGGTGGTTACGGGCGCTCGGCCACTCCGACGTCATGGTGCGCGACATGCTGACCGAACTCGCCAGCGCGGCGATCGCGTTGGCCCCGGCGGTGGAGAGCGAGGACGTACCGAGCCTCGTCCTGTCCATACGGCCCGGTGTTCTCGACAGCCTGGCCGCCCTGGACGACGATCAGGTCACCGAAGCCCACAGGGCACTGCTGAAGGCCGCTTATACCTTCATCGCATCCGGGGGCGACGGCGACGAGGTTACGCGGGACACCGGCGCCTGCCGACCGGAGGAAGGGGCCTGGACACTTTGGTCTCCCTTGGCCGTCCTGTCCAGCCGGTGCGGAGCAGCCTACGTGTGGCGTGACCTGCCGGGCAGGCTGTCTGCGGCCGGTCGGGACGAGGAGCGCACGGCGTTGGTGAGCGATCCCCGCTGGATCCTGCACCGTTCACGTGGGGCCAGAGGCGTGGGCATGGCGTTGCGCGATCTTTTCGCGACCGGAGACAAGGGCCGTGAGGTGGCTGAGGCCCTGTCTTCGTGGGCTCATCTCGTTGACGGCGCCGATCCTGCGGGAACGGACGCCTCGGTGTTGTGCGGCCGTGGCCGGGCCAACCCCGTCACGTCCTGGTGGGATGCGCACGGCCCCGACGCCCCACGCTGGCAACTCGACCATGCGTCGGACACCGAGCCGCCTCAGGTCGTCCGTGTGCTGGGCGGATCCGGCGGCCCGGTCACGGGTTGTTCCGTCCACCCTGACGGGACGCGTCTGCTGATCACCAACGAGCAGGGCATCGCCCGGCTGTGGGAACTGCCCACCGGCGTGCTGCTGGCCACGGCCGACCGCACCGAGAGCGGCCTTGCCGACTGCCTGTTGTTGGATTCGCGGCGTGCCCTGCTGATCGGAAACGACGGGACCGCGTGCCTCTGGGACCTCCTGGCCGGCAGGGCGCACGGTGATCCGCTGTCCACACCATCTGGTGGTTTCCGCGGTTGTCGCGGTATCGCAGCTGGACTGGCCGCGTGTCTGGGGCGCGGCGACCGCAGCGTCCATCTTTTGACCGTGCCCGCTGATGCATCAGGCGGCTCGCTCCGCATCGCCCACGCCTTCCCTCATCGTCACTCCGTTGCGGGTGCCGCACTGGTCGACGGGCACACCCTGCTGACGCTGACCGACGCGGACTCCCTCAGCGCCTGGGACATCCACTCGGGCCAGCGCCTGATCACCCAGTCTCGGCAGGCGTGGCGATGGAGAGATCTGGCGGAACTGCTCCCCCAGGACCACGTCGAGCGGGAGGGGTACGCGAAGAACGTAGGCCGGCGAGGATGGCTGCGGCTGCGGCTTTTGGGGTTCGGCGGGGCCAGCGAAGCCAGGCTGGCAGCCTGGTGGATCCAGGCGCACGATCAAGCCCGTGCAGTCGCGGAGACGGTCACGTCCTTCGGCGTCGGCACATGGGGCACGGGTCCGGGTGTGGTGGCCGCGGCACTGGCCGAGGACGCCTGCCGACTTGCCACGCTGGACGCAGACGGGTTCGTCACGCTCCACGTCAGGGGCGGCCCTGATGCCGCGCACATCCCGAAGCGCGTTCGACGTAAGGCGCACACGGCAGCGGGCCATTCGGTGCACTTCACTGGGAACGGTGCCGGCCTGGTGACTGCTGGAAACGACGGTTTCGTCCGTCTGTGGAACCTGGGACGGCTCCTGGACGATGGTTCGTCCCGCCCGGATCCGGCGCCGCCTGTGATCGCCTGTCTGCGCACAGGGCGTGAGGTGCTCGTCGTCCGCGAGGACAGCACGGCCCATGTGACGACGGCTCCCGCCCCCTCGCCGCCCACTCCCTCGGAGACGCCGCACCGCGTCCCGGCGGTCCTCGCCGCGGCCGCTCCCTTGGAGACCGGCCGCTGGCTCTTGCTCGCAGGGGAGGAGGGCCGTGTCACCTTTCGCAGCGGGGCCGACGTCACAGCCCGGGGGACCACCGAGGACCCTGTCCGCTCGCCACACCGTACGGCCGTCGTCGCCGCAGCAGGGTCCCCCGACGGTGGTTGGGCAGCGACCATCGCGCGTGACGGCGAGGCGTTGCTGTGGCAGATGACCGCACCGGACCCCTTCGCTCGCCCCATCATGGGGCGCCACGCCTTCCATGCCTGCTGCTTCGACTCCTCGTCCCGGCACCTCTGGCTGGCCGACGCCACCAGCCTCCACGACCTCGACCTCTCCGTCGCGAACGCCACGAGTACCGACGACACAGGCCGTCCAAGCCTTGCCATGCCCCTCGCGCCGCGCCAGTTGCCGCGCCCCCCGACCGGCGCCGATGACGTATCGCCTCCAACGGCTCTGCACTGGGGCGCAGGCACCCTCTATCGCGCCGCGCGCGCTCTGCTGCGGGTCACCGCAGAGGGCCATGTGCTCGCCGAACGCGAACTGCGGCACCCGGTGACAGCCCTGGCGCTGTCCGGCGACGGCCGCCACCTCGCCGGTGTCGGCCGGGACGGACTCGTCTGGTGCTGGGACGCCGAGACTCTGGACGTTCTGGCGTGCCACCGCCTGATGCCTCCCCTGACGGACTGCGCCTGGGAGGCCGACAGCACACACCTGATCGTCGGACAGGCAACGGGAGTCAGCAGGCTCCACTTCGTACCCGGTGCCGCCCCTGAGCTCAAGGAGTCCTTTCATGACTGCGATCTCTGATCGCCTGCACGAAACCGACGCACCGCCGTGGAACCCGGATCACCCGGTACTGGCACTTCTGCGGGCCCGCCGCGCGGCACAGAGCCTTCCTGGCCATCGCACCGACGGCAAACGGCTGGGACTCGCCGTGGAGGGCGGCGGGATGCGCGGGATCATCTCAGCGGCGATGCTCTCGGCGCTCGAGGACATGAACCTCCTTCCCGCCTTCGACGCTGTCTACGGATGCTCCTCCGGTGCGATCAATGCGGCCTACTTCCTCGTCGGCCGCACCTGGTATCCGCTGTCCATCTACTATGACGACCTCACCACGCCGGAGTTCCTCGACTTCCGCCGGGCTTTGCGCTTTCAGGACGTCCTCAACCCGCACTACGCGATCGACAAGGTGGTCGGAACGCGCAAGCCGCTGGATTACGAGCGGGTGCTGGCGTCCGACATCCCGCTCCACGTGATGATCACGGACGTCGACGGACTCAAGACACGCGACATCATGAACTTTCAGGATCCCGCCGACCTCACCGAGGCATTGCGCTCGACCATCTGGCTGCCGCTCGCGGTCAGCGGGACCTGGCCCTACCGTGGCACGCGGACCGTGGACGGAGGCGTGCTGACGGCCCATCCCTTATTTCTCGCAAGGGAGCAGTGCACTCACGTCCTGTCGCTCAGCACCCGGCCCATGGCCCGGCCCCGCAACAAACTCACCGCCCTCAACCGTGTCGTAGAGCATCATCTCGAACGGCTCCATCCAGGTCTCGGCCGTGGATACGTCCGAGCCGTCACGGAGTACCGAGCGGCCCGGCTCGTACTCCATGACGAACGCCATTCCTCGCCCCAGGAACCCCACGTCCTGGACCTCGCGCCTGTACCAGGAACCCCGGAGCTGAAACGACACGAAATGGACATCGGCAAGCTCCTGGCCGGAGCACGGTCGGGTTACGAAGTCCTGCACTGGGCGGTGGAGAAGAACTACCGACGGGCCATCCCGAGGATGACTGTCTCCCATGCCTGGTGAGGTTGGCCCGGTGACCCCCGTCATCCAGCAAGCGACCGGAGGCGCTCGTGCAGTTCGGCATTATGGAAAGCATTATCCGCATCGCTGCCGACTTCGACCGACAGCCCCTCCACGCAATCCAGCTCCGCATCGGCGAGTTGGAGAACGAAGTGGAGGTCGCAGGCCGTACCGCGACCGGAAATCCGGGAGAACGCCATGACGGCGTCGACGTTGCCGATGGCTGGGCGCGCAACGTCGAAACCGGTTGGCGTCTCGTCCTCGAGTCAGCCCCTCTCGACTCGCACAGCTATGGAGTGACCTACGCCAATATGCTGGACGCGCTATCCGCGCGCGCCACGTCACCGGACGGCGAGGGCGCAGAACCCAGCTCCATCCGGCCTGGCTGGGAACTGCCCGGCCAGCTCACCACACTCGTTCACCAGTTGCTCACGGGCCGTCGCCCGACGACCAGGAGAGAGCGGTCCGTCGAACAGGCGACGGCACGGCTCGGAGTCCTGGCCCTGACCCTGCTGACCCTCCAGGACGCCGAGGCGCGCCAGCATCTCGACATCGCCACGCGAGTTCCCCAAGACCTCAAAGCCCAAGAGGAACAGGAGGAACGCGAAGCGAAGGCCGACCTTCTCCTCGGCCTGCCCGCCGTATGCGAAGCCCTGCGGATCATGTACAAACCCCCGCTCCCCGAGAGGTTGGCCCACAAACCGAAACCGGGTGAAGAAGACGGCGACGCGTACGCGTCATACCAGCGCAGCCTCGAAGCCTGGCAAGACCTGGACTTCGAACGCATGAGGCTCCTCAGGTTCGGCACCACCTCAATCGTCCTCACCGCGCACCGCAAAGACGGCGGGCTGACCAGCAGGGAAAATCCTCTGGTGCTGAAATGCGTGCTACTGCCGTATGCACAGGTCCCGGCCATCTCCCAGGCCACGTTCGCGTACCAAGAGAAATACTCCCCCCTGTCCGCCTCTGCTGCCGCGCGGGTATCGCACACGAGCACGGTGGAGGTCCACGCCAGCGCCTGTACCTGGATCCTGATGGACCTAGCGCCCGGCAGAACCCTGCACGACGTCCTCACCGACGACTACCCTGGTCTGCCCGACGACAGCCCCACCCTCGAAGGAGTGGTACCTCGGCCCCTGCTCCAACCCGAAGCCCGCCCACAGTTCGAACTCCTTCCCCACGTGGTCCCACCGCTACTGAGGGCCCTGGGCGAACTCCACGCGGCGGGCTTGTGCCACGCGGACCTCAACCCCCGCAACATCCTCGTCGAGGCGCAACCACCAGACGACGGCAGCGAATGGCGCATGCGCTTCATCGACCTCGGCCGTAACCACCTGCAAGGCCGCACGTCCACCGGTACACAGCGCATGGACGAGCTGTACGCAGCACCCGAGCTGCGCGCCGGGGAGACACCAGACGCGCACGCCGATCTCTACTCCCTGGGCCAGATCATCATCGGTACCTGCGGGATCGACCGAAATCCGGACGGCACAGCACCCGACGCCTTCTACGCCGTGACGCCGACCCTGGCCCGACTGGTCGAAGACCTCATCGACCCATCACCCAACCAACGGCTCCTCCTGTTCCCCGAGGTCGCTGAATTCCTGCGACAGCTTGCACCTGGCCAGGGCAGCCCCCACAAACTGCTGTGCACGATCTTTGAGCGCGAGTTCCAGGCCCTAGTCGCGGCAGAAGGACAGCCAATGGGGGACGACGCACGCCGCTGGTTACGCGCTGTACGACTGCTCGCGCCCATGGCCGGCTCACCGCGGCGGCAACTCCGCCTCCGGACCTGCCGCCGACAACAGATCGAGCAGGCCGTCCGCGACACGGACAACACTCCCGAGCGCGGGTCACTGACTCGGGATCTCAAACAAGCCGAATGGCTCACGACATGGTCCTGGCTGAGCGGCACCATGTGGCTCATCTGCTTGGCGACCGTCGTACTGCTGGTCCTGTACGACCTCGGCACGCCGGTACCACTGCCGCACGCAGTTGCTGAGGCGCAGCACACCAGCACCCGCGCAGCCCGGTTGGCCGCGCGGATGACCGGCATTACCTTCGCGCTCTGCGCGGTGAAGTACTACCAGAGCATCTACGCTGGCCTGTCCTGCCGATGGCCCGGCAAACCCGCCACGCTCGGCATAACGGGACGCGTGGCCGAGTACTGGGTACGTGCTAACGCCCTGATCGTCGGTTTCCTCGTCGTGCCCATCAACCTCTTGGCTCCCCAACTGTGGACCATCGGCAGCGCGGTGGGCATCACCAGCGCATTCTGCGTCAACGTTTATGGCTACCGGTACGCCCACCAGGCTGCCGTCCGAGCTCGCGAGAAAGGCATCGGCACCATTGCCCAGCCAGAGAAGATCACCGGCCTCTCCAAGTACGAGATGTGGGGGCACTCCATGCTGATCTACGTCGCTATCGTCTGGGTATTCGCCGTCCTCCTCGGCCGGGGCGTACTCCTGGACATCCTCGCCTACGCCAGCGTCGTCTCCGGCATCAACGTGGGCCTCTTCTACATCGTCAAATGCTCCGTTGGCGCACGAGACGTACGCATCGCCCTCACCCGCTGCTACCTGGCCGCGGAACGCTACGAGGCGTACCTGCGGCCTGCGCCGTTGTAGTTCTCCGCTGCAGCCGACGTGGAGGGATAGTTGGAGAGCGGAACGGTGGGAGGATTTCGAAGGTGATGGCAACAACCACTGACATCGAGAAGGCGGCCGAGGTGCTGCGCGCCGGCGGCTTGGTGGCCCTTCCAACCGAAACCGTCTACGGTCTGGGCGCCAACGCCGAAGACCCCGCTGCCGTCTCGCGCATCTTCCAGGTCAAGGGACGTCCACCCTCCCACCCGCTGATCGTCCACATCGGCGGGGCACAGCATCTGGTCGACTGGGTGAAGGACGTGCCCGAGACGGCGCGACTGCTGGCCGAGCGCTTCTGGCCGGGGCCGCTCACGCTGGTCCTGCGGCGCGGCCGCCGGGTGCCCCTGGAAGCCACGGGTGGCCTGGAGACGGTGGCCCTGCGCGTGCCCGACCACCCTGTCGCCCTTGCGCTGCTGTCGGCCTTCGGCGGAGGTGTCACCGCCCCGTCTGCCAACCGCTTCGGCTCGGTCAGCCCCACCACGGCCGACCACGTACGGGCGGAGCTCGGAGATGCCGTCGGCTTCGTCCTGGACGGCGGTCCCTGCGGCGTCGGCGTCGAGTCGACCATCATCGACGTCACAGGCGAGACCCCGGCCATCCTCCGGCTCGGCGGAGTGACCCGCGAGGACCTCGAAGCGGTGCTGGGGGATCCGATCGAGGTCCCGTCCACGAGCCATGCCCGGGTGCCAGGTCAGCACCCGTCGCACTACGCGCCGTCTGCGCGGGTCGTCCTGGTGGAGCCGGAGAAGGTCGGCGACGAGGCGCGGCTCGCGCAGGAGCAGGGGCACCAGGTCGGCGTCCTTCTCCCCCCGTCCCTCGCCGACACCCCGGTGAAGGCACACGCCGTGGTGGACGTCCCCGCGACCCTGGCCGGCTACGCGCGCGAGCTATATGGGTTCCTGCGCGAGCTCGACCAGCGGGGGTGCGACCTCATCGTCGGCTCCCTGCCGGTCGAGGAGGGGCTGGGACTGGCGATCGCCAACCGGCTGCGCCGCGCCTCGGGGCCTCGGCTCACCGGGTGACCAGCCCCGATGGCGCGGGCTGCCGGACCTGACGTCTCCAGAGCGCGGTGTCTGCCCGGTCCGGCAGTCCCCTCCGTCCGTCCGGGACCTCCTGAGCTTCCTCACCAGCGCGACCCGCGCGGAAGCCGACGTCGAGGCCGCACAGTGACCGTACGCACGGCGCACTCACCCCGTCCCCGCTCCGGGCCCACACCGCTGGTTCGCAAAGAGCCACCACCCCGGGGCCGTTGCTCTCGCGTGGCGGCGCCACCGGAGCGCCAGGCGGACAGCACAGGCTCGATCAACTCCCAGCGAGCATCGGACTGATCACTCGGATACGCACGGCGGTCGGTCGTGACCTGGGCGTACCGCCGATTGGGGGCGTGCGCCCAGGCGCGTGCTCTGCCTTGTCGACGTTCAAGGTTTTCCCCACCCTCGGGTGGTTTGAGTCTCATGCAATGGTCCATTCCGATTTCACCGAATTCCCCATGGGGATGACGAAGTTGGGCTTGAGGGTCCTGGCCATCACGAACACGCACATGTCCCTCGACCTGCACCACGAGAGGTCGATGGACGTAGCTGATGGCAAGGAGTTTCAATGACCGAGTCAAGCCGTTTGCGGGACCGGAGGAGCTGGTGTGAACAGCCGGTTGTCCCGAAGCAGCGCCCATAGG
>NZ_JBSFGB010000098.1:0-9977 GCF_053596375.1 Streptomyces sp. NPDC001709
TTGAGACGTCAGACATCTCGATCAACAGCTCGGGGGCCTCGCTCGTTGCGCTTCGTGGACCGTCACCTGATCGGCGGCCAACTCGAAGAAGCTCAGTGAACGAAGCCAGGCATCAATCCGCCATCATGCGGACATAGGCAATCCGACGTAACTTGGGGCGAGAGATCGACTGCCAACGGGAGTCCCTATGCACAGACTAGGGGTGGCCCTGCTACGCGTGGTCATGCGACGGATCGGGCAGAAGTCCAGTCCTGCTCTTCGCAGATTCATCGTCGTCATGAGCGTGCTGCATCTCGGCGTTTATCGACGAACGCGTGGTCTGCTGGGACGGCTGGGCCTGAAGCACGGCAAGATCGTGATCATGACGACGACGGGCCGTAGGACCGGTAAGCCGCGGACGGTTCCCCTCCTCGCTGTCGAGGATGGCAAAGACCTCGCGGTCATCGCCTCTCATGGGGGCCTGGACCAGCCTCCGGGCTGGTGGCTGAATCTCGGGGAAAATCCCCTCGCGACGGTCGAGATCGCAGGTTGCACGTTCTATGTCCGGGCCGAGCAGGCTGACCAACGGAAACGTGCGGAACTGTGGCTCCGATTCGTCAAGGCTTTCCCCGGGTACGAGGATTACCGGCAGCGCACAGCCCGAGAGCTTCCCATTGTGATCCTCCATCCCATGCCCGGACCGGCCGTGGCAGCGGGTTGAGGGACCAGCTATGCACAACCACAACGGAATCAAGCGCATTCTGGATGCCCCGTTCGTCCCTCTGGGGCAGTGGCCGACGCCGATCTCGACAATCACCCGATCAGGCGGGCTGGACGTCCTGGTCAAGCGTGATGACCTCTCCGGTCACGGTCGCGGAGGCGTCAAGACACGCAAGATCGAACATCTGGTCGGGCACATGCTGGAGAAGGGGTACGGCAGCCTCGTCACCCCGGTGGGAAACGTGACCAACCTCGTCCACGACATCCTCCCGGTTCTTCGGCGGTTCGACATCGCATGGGAAATCGTCGTCGCTGACGTTCCCCCTCTTCCTCCCGGTGAACGACGGCGGATTTTCGGCGGTCTCGGAAGCAGCGTGCGTCTGATCGGTCCGAGCCACATCGAGGCAGTTGGTGCGCTGGCCGGCGCCTATTACCGGAGCCGCAGGGCGGGACGGCGGCCGTTCCTCGCCCCGCCGAGCCTCGCGCATCCCGCAGCGGTGATCGCTGCTGCGCGCGGTTTCCTCGAAATGGTGGGTCAGGTCGAGGCCATAGGGGTGCCGCCGCTGCAGACGGTATTCATCACTGCCGCGTCGGGCACGGCGTTCGCGGGCTTCGTACTGGCGGAGAACCTCCTACGCCGGCAAGGACATCGTCCGATCCATGTCGTCGGCGTTCAGGTCTATCCGGGCCCAGCACGCTGGTGGATCCGCGGTCTTGTCCGGTGGACCGAGCACTACTTGTCGGTGTCCGACCACTTGCCCAGCGGACGCATGGACCTGAGGACGACCAGGAATTATCGTGAATTCGGTCGCTACTCAACTGACTTGGTTGAGCTGTGCGCATCCGTTGAGGATGAGACAGGGCTGAGACTCGACCCGGTATTTGGCGGAAAGACCTGGTCGATCATGGAGTCCTGTCTTGCTCAGGGGCGCAGCGAAGGTTCCGTGTTGTATTGGCACTGCGGCTACACGCCGGACTGGGAGATCCTGTCCGCGGTTTCTTGAGGTGGGCCGGCCCACGTCGGTCAAGGGCTATCTCAACGGGGATCTGCTCAGCTGCCTGGCAAGCAGTGCGTCGAAGACACGCGTGGGCAGAGCGGCGGACAAGGCCACCCCCGCGCGTGCCTCCGCGCCCATGAGATAGGCCGCCTTGGGATGTCGCGCATAGAGCGCATGACGGGCGGCACGGGCGACCACCGACGGTGAAATGCTCCGTCCCGCGGCGGCGGAAGCCACATATCGCTGCATGTTCTCCAGTGTGCTGCCGTACAACTCCTTCGCCCTGGTCGGCAGTCGGTTCGTCAAGCCCTGCACGGAATGGTCTGCCTTGCTCCAGATCGGTGTCGCCACCGCTCCAGGCACGAGGACGGACACGCGGATGTTCCATGGCCGCAGCTCGCGTCGCATCGACTCCGCCATGCCGTTCAGTGCGTGTTTTGACGCGGCGTAGGGCCCGAAGCAGGGTGCGGCGATGTGCCCTCCGATCGAGCTCGTGAAGAGTACGCGCCCGTCCCCGTGTTCGCGGATCAGGTCAAGAACCGCTTGCGTGACGGCCAGCTGACCGAAGACGTTGACCTCGAACTGGTGTCGCATCTCGTCGATGGTCACGTATTCCAGAGGGCCGCCTGTCGCGACGCCGGCGTTGTTCACCACTCCGCGGAGGCGCTGCCGACCCAGGAGCCGGCGGATCGAATCGGCCGCCTCCGTAATCTGGCTGCCACTAGTGACGTCCAAGAGGATCTCGTGCACCGCACCTGGTAGCCCGTCGCCCTCCGGTGCGTCCCCGGCTTTACGCACACCCGCGAATACGGTCACACTCCGCCCGGCGAGGTCAAGAGCGATTGCCTTGCCGATCCCGCTGGATGTACCGGTGATGAAGACGGCTTCGGTTCCGACTTCCTTGAGGTGCCGACTAAAGGGTAAGTGATGCTTCACGCGACGGCCTCCTCGACTGCTCAGGAACAAAGAACCAGGGCGAACGGTGGCGAACAGTTACGTCACCATGATGAGTGGGAATCCGCCTTCGCTCGCCCGCCTCGGCCCGGAACTCGTCGACTCATCACCCGGATGAACCAGCCGCGCGTCAGTAGGCCGGCGAGCCCTCTTGCGGGATTCGGGCTAGGCTGATCGGCATGCTGGTGATAGCCCTTTCCATCATGCTGGCGTTCTTCGCAATAGCCCAACTGCGGATATTGGTCATTCATGCCTATTCCGAGGTGAAGGGCGTCGGAAGGCCAGCCATCGAACTCACCCAGCGAACCAGTTACTCCTGGCCGACAGTCATGGTGCAACTCCCCATTTATCGAGAACACAAAGTTCTTCACCGACTGCTCACGGCGGTCACGAACCTCGACTATGTGGATGGGCGACTCGCGGTTCAGGTTCTGGATGACTCCGAGGGGGAAGAGGCCGCGCTGGCCAAGGCCGTCGTGGAGGCACATCGTGGAGGCTCCGTCGCGATCGAATACGTCCACCGGGCAAGTCGCGATGGGTACAAGTCAGGGGCGCTCAATCATGGTATGCGGATGGCCGACTGCGACCTCGTGGCGATTTTCGACGCGGACTTCACACCGGATCGTGACTTCCTCATCAAAACCGTGCCCCTGTTCGAGGATTCTCGTGTCGGTGCAGTCCATACGCGGTGGCGGCACCGCAACGGTCTTTCATCCTCCCTGACGCTGTTTCAAGCAGCGGTCCTCGACAGCCTGTTCTGCTTTTCGAACGGGCTCCGCCAGGCCAGGGGGGAGCCCACCATGTATCTGGGGACGAGCGGGGTCTGGCGGAAGCGCACGATCGAGGATCTCGGAGGGTGGCGCGAGGCACCGTTCACCGACGACGGCATCGACCTCAGCTTTCGCGCCCAGCTCGCGGGCTGGTCGGTAACCTTCGTCAACGAGGCATTGGCGAGCAGCGACCTTCCCGACACCTACATCAGCTACAAGAACCAGCAACGCCGCTGGGCGCGCGCGGCATTCCGGCTCTTCCTCGACTATGGGAAGAAGGCGCTCAGGCCGCCGCAGGGCAACAGGCGGCGATTTCTCGAGCTTTCTTCCCTGCACCTGGTTCTGGCCACACCGGTGCTTGCCCTGACCGGATTGCTCTCCAGCTCCTATATCGTCCTTGGGCTCCCGCGCACTCCGTACTGGGTGATCACCCAAGTCGGTCTCAGCGCGTTTGTCGTACTGTTCCCGCCGCTGCAGGAATGCGTGCTCTCGCAGAGGATGCTGTACGACGACTGGGCGCGGCGCTGTCTGCGTCTCCCGCTGTCGTTGCCGCTCGCCATCGGCGTATCGGTCTCCATCCTGGCCGGCTTCCGGGACACCATCAAGCGAGACGAGCCGGAGTTCGTGAGAACCCCTAAGGAAGGGTCGTTAGGCGTCATCCGGAAGAGTGAAGCGCAGTGGGTCGGAACCGCCTCGCGGATCGCATGGTGTGAACTGAGCCTGGGCGTCGTTTTCCTCACGGCCGGGCTGCTGTCCATCGTGCGCGGGTACGCCGAATCGTGCTTCCTGCTCTCGTCCCTGGCAGGGGCTTTCCTGGTCGCGAGTGCGAGGAGCGGATCGGAGATCCGACGAGCCGCTCACCGGGCGGCTACGTTAGCCTGCGCACGCACATCAGATTGACTCGCCCGTTTCCCTGGCGACGGATCTCCCGTCGGATGGCGTCCCGGTCCTGGGGGAACGTCACCGGTCGAGGAGGGAGCCCCGCCAGGGAGACGTCGTCGAATCCGCACGTGGCCAGTGCCGCCCAGAACGAGTCGATCGACTCACCTGCAGCGGCTAGCGTCCGCTCGTTGAGCTCGATGATCAGGACCAGGCCGGGATTTCGACGGCTCAGCTCCCGCATACCAGCCAACGCCGCGACCTCATGCCCTTCAATGTCGATCTTGACCAGATCCACTCTGGGCCACAGGCTCTGTTCGGCCCACGCGTCCAAGGTGGTGCACGGAACCGTCTCTCTCGGCCCCGGGCCATCCCCGGCCGCCGCGGTCCGGTGGACGCTGGACAGCATGCTGTCGGGCGTGCCCGCGAACAGCGTCACCGCACCGACCGAATCTCCCACGGCACTCGGCACCACGTGGATCTCGCCGTCGACGTCGTTCTCCGCCACGTTTCTCCGCAGGATGGGGAGCAGTGCCGACGACGGCTCGAATGCCCAAACTGTGCTCGCCACTCCGCCGAGGCGCGCGCACAGCAGCGTGAAGTAGCCGAGGTGCGCGCCCACGTCCACGACCGACATGTTCGGCCTGACGAGGTGCCGGATGAGCGCCGCGACGTCGCGATCGTGCATGCCCATCGCCAGCATCTGCATGTGATACGAGGCGCGCCCCTCGTGGTAGAGCCGAAAGCCGTCGACGTCGACGGGGATCGCTGGATCCGTCAGAAGCGAGTGGGGAAACAACCACCGATGCAGTGGTGCGCCGAGTTCGGCAAGGAGTGGCGCAAGGGGACCAGAACGGTCGAACCCCCAGGCTCCGGCTCGATGAATAGCGCGTGCGCCGCGCAGAATGAATGGGCGCAGCGGTGATTCAGGACGTGGCACGTGCGGAACCTACCGAATCACGAGGGCCACAACGATTGGGGCGAGGATTATGTTCACCCCATGTGTCGCCATGCAGAGCCACAGAGATCCTGTCCGTGCATACACCCAGCACCAGATCATGCTGACGCCGAAAGCCCATACAAAATATGCTGCGCCGGCCACATACGGGTATGCGGGCAAGAGGTAGACCAGTTGGGCCGAGTGGCGGAGGCCGAACAGGGTGGACGTGACGGACGAAGCGATCGGGAGGGAGGAGTTCCTCAGCAGCGAACGTTGCAGAAATCCGCGGTAGAAGAGCTCCTCTCCGAACATAGGCCACAGTCCCAGGAAGACGTACGAGGTGATCAGTGCGAACCAGCTTCCATAACGTGCTGCGTACAGATCCGCGAAGTTGCCATAGGCAGCAAGCAGGTTCCACGCGGGATCCCGCGTCTTGCCAAGGGCCGTCATGGCGAGGCTGTAGAGAAGGATGAAGCCTCCGATGAACGCGAGGGCGGCAACCAACGGTCGGCCCTGCTTCGGAAGATACGTCCGAATCTCCGGCCAAGGCCGACCGGTGGGACCAGCCCGAAACCATAGCGGGATCACAACGGCGAGGCACGCGTGGAAGACAGGAAACGGCGCATAGGGCCAGCCCTGCCATGATTCCGGTAGGGCGACCGCGGTGACCAATACTCCGATGCCGAGAACGGCGAGCGGGTGGAGTCCGTCGATGGGTGCGGTGGGGTCGGCGGCTTGGGGGACCGGAACTGGGGGTCTCCTTACGTTCGCCATGATCTCATCAGCTATTTCACGGTTGAGATGAAACGGCGAACGGTTTCGTTGACGAATGAGTCGTCTACATAGGTGATGAAGTGCTCACCACCTGGCTTGATGACCGCTGCGCCCGCGTTGGGAAGCAGCGCGGCCATGCGTTGCGCCTGGGCGACCGAGACAATGCGGTCGCTGTCGCCGGAAATCACCAGGCTGGGCACGTGAACCTCGCCCGGCGTCGGGCGATGCTCGGTCAGGTTGGGAAGAATGCTGTGCTTGAACAGCGCCGTCAGCCGAAGGACGACCAGCGCCTTCTGAACGATCCACTCCGGCTTGATCTGGGTCCCTCCGACGAAGCGCCCAAGGAGTGTCGCAAACACCTGCGATGACACCACTCGCTCGATCGGGAGATGTTCCAGCATCTTCAGCCAGAAGCCGTAAGGTTGTGGGAACCGGTAGCGATCGGCCAGCCCGACGAAGATCATCGAGCGACACAACTCGGGGTGATGCTTGGCCAGATAATAGGCTGCTGCACCCGTGTCGCCCCACACAACGAAGTGCGCACGGCTGATACCGAGAGCGGAAAGCAGGCAGCGGACCTCATGGGCCCTGTCCTTGATGCCGACTCGTGTGCTCGTGCTGAGCAGTGGTTCATAGAGCACGACGCGATGGTCGCGCTGGAACTCAGCGATTTGAGGAGCGTAGACGAAGTTCAGTTCGGTGACCATGGGCAGGAGTACAACGGCGTCCCCCTCTCCGCAGTCGAGCACGCGGAGTGTTCTGCCATCGGGAAGCCCGACGGGACGCATGGCCGCCGCGATCGCTCTCTGGTCCTCGGTCATCCGAGTGTGAAGCGAGTCCGAGACAGGAGGTCGCACCCATGTGCTTGCGTCAGTCATGGCACCCCGTCTCACCGGGTACGAGTTCGATTGCCGCTGCACCGCAGGAGAACCCGAGGCCGAAGGCGAGAAGCAACAGCCTTTGCCCCGGACGGAGCATGCCTGCGTCTCTGGCCAGGGAGAGATTCACCAACAGGCTGGCCGGGCCCATGTTTCCCAGGCGGCTGGCAGGCATCGGAAAGATCTCCGGCCGGAAGCCCAGAGCCTCGATGAGAACGTGCAGCATGCGAACGTTCGGCTGATGGGAGATGACCAGGTCGACCTCGTCGTGACTCCATCCGGCTTCTTCGAGTACACGGGAAACCAGGGGAGGGATAACGCGTACCCCCGTACGAACCAGGCCAGAGCCGTTCATGTCGTAGAAACCCGCTTGCACGCTGACCCCTTCGGGGCCGGCGTCGTAGCCCAGTATTGGGATGCGCCCCAGGTCCGCATGGTCGGGGTGAGTCACCCACTGAATGCACATGACCTTCGCCGACATACCCTGTGACGTGGTGTGCCGTTCGACCACAGCCGCGCCCGCACCAGCGCCGAAGAGCCCGACGGTGCCTCTGTCCTCCGATCTGATGATCGGCAGGAAATCCACACTCGACGAGATGATGGCCCGACTGCAACGATTGCTCGACAACATGAGCACAGCCATCTCGAACATGGCCACAGGTTCAGCGCACACTCCGTCAACGGACAGTACCCGTAGGCCCTTGAGCCCCAGCGCATCCGCCAAGATGATCCCTGACGGCGGGGTGAAGGCCGTCAGGCCGTTCTGGATGTGAAGGAGAACTGTTTCGGGGCCCAGCATGTCAGGTTTCAGCCCACTCGCCTGGAGAGCCGACTCGACAGCGGACACCGCCAGCGTGAGGACGTCCTCTCCTTCCCCGCATACCCGCCGTTCATCAATCCCTGTCCGCTTGGTGAACCAATCCGTGGGCAGACCCATCGAAACCGCCAAGCCGGTGTTCGAGACAATCTTCGAGCCGACCGCATGACCGGTGCCTGAAATACTGAGCTGCTCGAGCACGACTTCACTCCTTCGGGTGAAAGTTCGTCCAGTATCCGGTCATGGGAAGCGGGGATACATCTGACCTGGGAAGGCGTGGCTGGCCCAAGGCTACGTCCAGCGCAATGGATCCGCGACTCGCTCCTAGTGAATTCGGTAGACGTAGAAGCTGCTGTACGTAAAGGACCTGTCCTGTGCGAAGAGTTGATGTGCGAGATCGTCTTCGCTGACCACCGCACTTCGGAGCTCCGGGGGGACAGGAAGCGAGCGAATGGCGGAGCGGTAGATGAAGCGTCCTCCTTGCGTACCAGCCCTGAGCACGCTGCGCACCGTCGCATGGAGGGACTCCCGGCTCATCCAGTCAAATATGTCTAGGAGGTTGAACTTGTCGACTGAGGACTCGGGCAATGAGTCGAGGTACTCGGTGAGCCAGGCCGTGGCGTTGACCACTCGATCGGCCGTTTGCTTCAGGGTTTCGAAGTTCCGCTCGAGGAGGTATGGAGGAACGTTCTCCGCGTCCAGGTAGGCACCCAAAAATGCCTGGGCCATGAAGTAGTTGCCACGTATCGGGACTCTGGTCAGCACATATTCCACGCGATCGCGTATGTATCGCCCTATGCCCTGGCGGTCTTGGATCAGGTCATACTGGGAGGGGTGCATGCCAGCGCAGGCAAGCACCCATCGGGAGCCGAGGATTTTGAGTATCGAACCGCGCAACAACCGCTGGTGGATCTCGCGGTAGTAGAAGTCGCGCTGGTCATCGATGTTGTCGACCTCGAAGAATTGACGGATCCGTCGCTCTCCAAGTTCCCATCGCACATAGCGGCGAAGCCAATTCAAGAAGAACCCCAGCTTGCCCTGGGCAAGTATCCCACGTTCCAGCACCCGAGTGTTGCTGTCCCAGTAATCTCGTGCGCCAGCAGGCAACTTCGCACGCAATGCTCGCCGATACATGTCCACCGCTTCGGTGGTGCCACACGACGTGAGGAGAGTGTAGAACTCGTCATGGTCAAGGTGCCGGATGCCTGCCAGCTTGAGGTCGAGCAGGTACGTCTGAGCGGGGTTGGGGTCTACGCAGATGAGCCGTCGGGGCCGTAGGCAAAGAAGGTTCAAGCAGTTGCAGCCGCCCGACGTGATGGACAGAACGGTGTCTTGGTCCGCCGATATTCGGAGCGCCTCACGATCGAGAACGGGGTCCTCCCAGGACTGGTTGAATACCAACCCGTGGAAATAGGTGCGTTCTATCAGTCGATTGAGCGTGCTCTTCATAGCGCGAGCCCCATCGCCGGCCTGGTGCTGTCAAGATGAGGCAGCAGCACCAATTGACGCTACTGCCCTTTCCCTGCCCCCGGTGCTTACTTTTGTCATGAAATGCTACTCGGAGTGACTCTTGTTCGCTCCTTGACACGGCGGTCGCCTCCCTGAGGCCCGGCTTCCGAGCGTCCTGCACGCACCGGGCCGGGGGTCTGCTGGCTGACGACTGCGATGGCCTCCTCCGAGGTTCAGTGCGGATTGAGCCCGCTGTACTGGGGCAGCCCGGTCATCGGTGGAGGGCCCTACCTGCTGGCCTGCGGCCCCGACCTGTATGACGGCGCCGGCGTCTGCGGGCGAGACATGTCCATGGATGGCCTCAGTGCGTTGTGGCCAACCCAGCGGCGTTCGAGTCATCCGCTGGGTGATCATTCGGTGACAGGTGCCACCTGTGAGATGCGCAAGAAGGAGGCCCGTAGTCACGCCGGTTCACCAGCGAAGCTGTCGTCGAGTCCACTCCGGTCACCGCCGAGTGCGACTGCTGCGTCCACCGGTTCGGGGTCATCGCGCCGGGGCGTCGGCTGCGCCGGTATCCGAGCGACATGGCGGTTGCGGAGTGCGCGGTGATGCTGGTGTCGGCATGGCCGGAGGGTCGGGGCGGACGGCCGGAGGGGCACTGTCACCGCGAAATGATCGACGCGATGCGCTACCTCATCCTGCTGTGCAACCCGCACCACGAGGGGGGGGCCTCCCCCTGAGTGGTGGACACGCTGATACTGGATCTGCTTGGTCCGGAGGAAGCGAGAAGACCGCCGATGGCGATGAAGGACTACTCGG
>NZ_JBSFGB010000099.1:0-9613 GCF_053596375.1 Streptomyces sp. NPDC001709
TGACGAGGGCACTTTGGTCCGCTTCTTGACCTCGGCCGCCGAGTTGCACGCGCAGGGCGTGGCGGTGGACTGGGCGGCGTACTTCTCGCCGTACGGGCCCCAGCGCGTCGACCTGCCGACATACGCCTTCCAGCGCACCCGCTACTGGCCCGAGACCGCCGGCCGGGGCCGGGCCGACGCGCCCGCCATCGGGCTCGGCTCCGCCGGGCACCCGCTGCTCGGCGCGACCGTCGAACTGCCCGAGACCGGCGGTGTGCTGCTCACAGGCCGCCTCTCCCTCCAGACCCACCCGTGGCTCGCGGGCCACGCCGTCGCCGGGACCGTGCTGCTGCCCGCCACCGCGTTCGTGGAGCTGGCGGTGCGCGCGGGCGACGAGGTCGGCTGCGGCACGATCGACGAGCTGACCCTCGAGGTGCCCCTGGTCCTGCCCGAACAGGGTTCGGTGCGCGTGCAGGTGGCCGTCGCGGCGGCCGACGACTCCGGTCAGCGCCAGGTCAGCCTGTACTCGTGCGCCGAGGGCGACGAGGGCTGGACCCGCAACGCCAAGGGAGTCCTCGCGCCCGCCGCACCGGACGCCGTGCCGGTCCCGGACCTGGCGGCCTGGCCGCCCAGTGGTGCCGAGGCGCTCGGCGCGACCGACGCCTACGAGCGGCTGGCCGTCGCCGGTGTCGAGTACGGATCCGAGTTCCAGGGCCTGCGCGCGCTGTGGCGGCGCGGCGACGAGGTCTTCGCCGAGCTGCGGCTGCCCGAGGACGCCGCTTCCGAAGCCGCGGCGTACGGGCTGCACCCCGCGCTCCTGGACGCCGCGCTCCAGCCGCTGGGCCTCGGCCTGGTGCTGCCGGAGCCCGAAGAGGGCCGCACCCGCAGGCCGTTCGCCTTCAGCGGGGTGCGCCTGCATGCCTCCGGGGCCGCCGCCCTGCGCGTACGCCTCGCCCCCGCCGGGGACGAGGCCGTGGCCCTGGACGTCGCCGACCCGGCCGGGCAGCCCGTCCTCACCGTGGAGTCCCTGCTGCTGCGGCAGCTCGACCCGCGCGAGGGCACCGGCGGCAGGCCGCTGGGCGACGCGCTGTTCCGCCTGGACTGGCTGCCGGTGGAGGCGGGCGCCCCGGCGTCCGAGAACCCCCGCTGGGCCGTCCTCGGCGCCGACCCGCTGGGCTTGGCCCCCGAGGCCGCCGAGCGGTACACCGACCTGGACGCCCTCGCGGAGGCCGTCGCGGCGGACGGTGCCCCCGAGGCGGTGTTCGTGCCGATCGCTCCGGATGGCCCCGGCGCCCTGGGCGACGACCCGGCGGGCGCGGACATCGCGGCGACGGTGCGCGCCTGCGCATACCGCAACCTGGAACTCATCCGTGCCTGGCTGGCCGACGAGCGCCTCGAGTCCTCGCGCCTCGTGCTCGTCGGCGGTGCCGACCTGGTCGGCTCCCCCGTGTGGGGCACGGTGCGCGCCGCGCAGGTGGAGCACCCGGGCCGGTTCGTCCTGCTCGACGCCGACGCGCCCGTACGGGCCGCCGCGCACCGCCGCGAGCTGGCCCGGGCCCTCGCCTCCGGCGAACCCCAACTCCGCCTGCACGACGGGGAGTACACCGCCGCCCGGCTGGTCAAGGCCCAGTCGGCCGAGGTCGCGCCCGCGGCCCTCGACCCCGACGGCACGGTCCTGGTCACCGGCGCCTCCGGCGGCCTGGCCCGCCTGCTCGCCCGGCACCTGGTCACCGAGCACGGCGCCCGCCACCTGCTGCTCACCAGCCGACGCGGCGCCGACGCCGACGGCATGACCGAACTCGTCGCCGAACTCGGCGAGTTGGGCACTGCCGTACGGGTCGAGGCGTGCGACATCGCCGACCGCGACGCGGTCTCCGCACTGCTCGCCTCCGTACCGGCCGACCGCCCGCTCACGGCCGTCGTCCACACCGCCGCCGTCCTCGACGACGGCATCGTGGAGTCGCTGACGCCTGAGCGCATGGACCGCGTCCTCGCCCCCAAGGCGGACGGCGCGCTCCACCTGCATGAGCTCACCCGCGACCTGCCGCTGCGCGCCTTCGTCCTGTACTCGTCGCTCTCCGGCACCCTCGGCGGTGCCGGACTCGCCAACTACGCCACCTCCAACGCCTTCCTCGACGGCCTTGCCCGCCACCGCCGCGCCCTCGGCCTGCCCGCCCTCTCCCTCGGCTGGGGCCTGTGGGACCAGAGCAGCGGCATGGCGAGCCGCCTCGGCGACGTTGACATGGCCCGCATGTCCCGAGCGGGCGCCGCCCCGATGCCCGCCGAGGAGGCCCTGGCCCTCTTCGACCTCGCCCTGGGCGCGGCCGAGGACGACGCCGTCCTCTACCCCGCCCGCCTGGACACCGCCGAACTGCGGCGCCAGGCAGCCGCGGGCGGCATGCCCGCGCTGTTCCGGGCCGTCGTCCGGGCCCCCGCCGCCCCCGCACGCCGTGGCAGCGCCGCCGCGGACACCGGCACCGGCGGCGGCAGCGACTGGACCGAGCGCCTCACCGGCCTCACCGCCGAGGACCAGGAGAGGCTGCTGCTCGACCTGGTCGGCGAGCACGTGGCCGGGGTCCTCGGCCATGCCACCACCGAGCAGGTCCGGCCCCGGCGCGCCTTCCGGGAACTGGGCTTCGACTCCCTGACCGCCGTCGAACTCCGCAACCGCCTCAAGGCCGCCACCGGCCTGCGGCTGCCCCCGACGCTGGTCTTCGACCACCCGAACCCGGAGGCCCTCGCCCGCAAGCTGCGCGCCGAACTGGCGCCCGCCGCCGGCCAGGACGCCGACCGACCCGTACTCGCCGACCTGCAGCGCCTCGAAGCGTCCCTCGCCGCGACCGGCTCCGACGACACGGAGCTGCGCGACCGGGTCGTGGCACGTCTGCAGGCCCTGCTGTGGAAGTGGGACGACACCCGGGGCACCCCGGGCGAGACCGACGGGGCGGTCGACGACGACGGGCTCGACGCGGTCTCGGACGACGAGATGTTCGACCTCATCGACCAGGAGCTCGGCATGACCGAGAACTTCTGACCCGCATGAGTGCCGGACGCGCGCGTCGAGCCGCGCCCTCCGCCCCACCCCGAAGAACTTCGCTCCGCCCGCCCGAGGACTGGATTCCGAGATGACCGACGAGAAGCCCACGACCGACACACGGAACATGACCGAGGACAAGCTCCGCGACTACCTCAAGCGGGCCATGAACGACCTGCGCCAGACCCGTCGCCGCCTCGGTGACGTCGAGGCCAGGAACCACGAGCCCATCGCCATCGTCGCCATGAGCTGCCGCCTGCCCGGCGGCGTCCGCACCCCCGAGGAGCTGTGGCAGCTCGTCGCCGACGGCGGCGACGCCATCACCGGCTTCCCCACCGACCGCGGCTGGGACATCGACGGCCTCTTCGACCCCGACCCGGAGCGGCACGGCCGCAGCTACGTCCGCGAGGGCGGCTTCCTGCACGACACGGCCGACTTCGACGCGGGCTTCTTCGGGATCTCGCCGCGCGAGGCTCTGGCCATGGACCCGCAGCAGCGCGTGCTCCTGGAGGCCTCCTGGGAGGCCGTCGAGCGCGCGGGCATCGACCCCGAGACCCTGCGCGGCACCAAGGCCGGCGTGTTCGTCGGCTGCAACTACCAGGACTACGCGACCCGCCTGAACGCCGTCCCCGAGGAGTTGGAGGGCCACCTCGGCATCGGCAGCACCGCCAGCGTCGTCTCCGGCCGCGTCGCCTACACCCTCGGCCTGGAGGGCCCGGCCGTCACCCTGGACACCGCCTGCTCGTCGTCGTTGGTCGCCCTGCACCTGGCCGCCCAGTCGCTGCGCCAGGGCGACTGCACCCTCGCCCTCGCGGGCGGCCTGTCCATCATGTCCTCGCCCGCCTCCTACCTGGAGTTCAGCCGCCAGCGCGGCCTCGCGCCCGACGCCCGCGTCAAGGCCTTCGCCGACGCCGCCGACGGCACCGCGCTCTCCGAGGGCGTCGGCCTGCTCCTCCTGGAGCGCCTCTCCGACGCCCGCCGCAACGGCCACCCGGTCCTCGCCGTCGTACGCGGTTCGGCGATCAACCAGGACGGCGCCTCCAACGGCCTCTCCGCGCCCAACGGCCCCGCCCAGGAGCGCGTCATCCGCGACGCGCTCGTCAACGCCCGTCTCACCAGCGACCAGATCGACGTCGTCGAGGCCCACGGCACCGGCACCAAGCTGGGCGACCCGATCGAGGCGCAGGCGCTGCTCGCCACGTACGGCCAGGACCGCGAGGGCCAGGAGCCGTTGTGGCTGGGCTCGTTGAAGTCCAACATCGGTCACACCCAGGCCGCCGCCGGCGTCGCCTCGGTCATCAAGGTCGTCAAGGCACTCGAACACGGAGTCCTGCCGAAGACCCTGCACGTCGAGTCCGCCTCCTCCCGCATCGACTGGGAGGCGGGCGAGGTCGAGCTGCTCACCGAGGAGCGCCCCTGGCCGGAGACGGGCCGCCCGCGCCGTGCGGGTGTCTCCTCCTTCGGCATCAGCGGTACGAACGCCCACCTGATCGTGGAGCAGGCCCCGGTGGACGAGGCCGAGGACGCGGCGGAGACCCCCGCCGCCCCGGCCGCCACCGCGGGCGTCGTGCCGTGGCCGGTGTCCGCCAAGACCCCGGCGGCGCTGCGGGCCCAGGCCGAGACCCTGCTCGCGTACGTCGCCGAGCGCCCCGAGCTCGACCCGGTGGACGTCGGCTTCTCCCTGGCCACCTCCCGTACCGCTTTCGAGCAGCGCGCGGTCGTGGTCGGCACCGATCGCGACGAACTCCTCGCCGGACTCGCCGCTTTGGCGAACGACGAGTCCCCTGTGTCCGTGGTGCGCGGGGTCGCGGGGAACGCCGGCAAGGCGGTCCTGGTGTTCCCGGGGCAGGGGACGCAGTGGGTGGGTATGGGTGCCCGGCTGCTGGAGGAGTCGCCGGTGTTCGCGGCTCGTTTGCGGGAGTGCGCGGACGCGCTGGCGCCGTTCGTGGACTTCGACGCGGTGGAGGTGCTGCGTGCGGGCCGGGAGCTGGACCGGGTTGATGTGATCCAGCCGGTGACGTGGGCGGTGATGGTGTCGCTGGCCGAGGTGTGGCGCTCGGTGGGTGTCGTTCCCGGCGCGGTGATCGGGCACTCGCAGGGCGAGATCGCCGCGGCGGCCGTCTCGGGGGCGTTGTCCCTGGAGGACGCCGCTCGGGTGGTGGCGTTGCGGGCGCAGGTCATCGGGCGGGAGCTTGCCGGGCTGGGCGGCATGGCCTCCATTCCCCTTCCCCGTACGGACGTGGAGACCCGTCTCGAGGACTGGACCGGACGCCTGGGTGTCGCCGCCGTCAACGGGCCCTCCAGCACGGTCGTCGCCGGTGACGCGGACGCCATCGTCGAGTTCGTGGCCGCCTGCCGCGCCGATGAGATCCGCGCCCGCCAGGTCCCCGTCGACTACGCCTCGCACTCCGCGCACGTCGAGCGCATCGAGGCCGAACTCCTCGACGTCCTCGCCCCGATCCAGCCCCGCACCAGCCAGATCCCCTTCTACTCCACGGTCGAGGGCGGGGTCATCGACACCGCCACCGTGGACGCGGCGTACTGGTACCGCAACCTGCGCCAGACCGTCCGTTTCGAGGAGACCGTCGGTGCCCTGGTGGCGGACGGATACGGCGTTTTTGTGGAGTCCAGCGCCCACCCCGTGCTGACCATCGGCATCCAGGAGACCGCCGACGTCATCGCGGTCGGCACCCTGCGCCGCGACGAAGGCACCCTGGCCCGCTTCCTGACCTCCGCCGCCGAACTCCACAGCCAGGGCGCGATCGTCGACTGGGACGCATACTTCGCCCCGTACTCCCCCGAACGCGTCGACCTGCCGACGTACGCCTTCCAGCGCACCCGCTACTGGCTGGAGGAGGCCGAGGCCGCCGAGGGCGAGGTCGTCGCGACCGCCTCGGACGCCGTCGACGCCCGCTTCTGGGCTGCCGTCGAGCGCGAGGACTGGCAGACCCTGGTCGGCACGCTCGCCACGGAGGCCGACGCCCCGCTCGGCGCGGTGCTCCCGGCCCTCGCCGAGTGGCGTCGCGAGCGCCGCCGCGAGGCCACCGTGGACGGGTGGCGCTACGGTCTCGACTGGCGCCCGGTCGGCGAGTCCCGCACGCCCGTCGCACTCTCCGGCGCGTGGCTGGTCGTGGCGCCCGAGGGGTACGCCGACGACGCCGTCGTGGCCGCCGCGCGCACCGCGCTGGCCGCCCGGGGCGCCGAGGTCGTCGAGCTCACCGTCTCGGCCCCCGACGCCGAACGCTCCCTGTACGCAGGCGAGTTGATGCGGGCCCTCGCGGGCTCCGAGGCGGCCGCCCCGGCGGGCGTCCTGTCCTTCCTGGCCCTCGACGAGCGCCCGCACGGCGCCCACCCGTCGATGGTGTCCGGCATGGCCGCCACCCTCGCCCTGGTCCAGGCCCTCGGCGACGCCGAGCTGGACACCCCGCTCTGGATGGCCACGCGTGGCGCGGTCACCACGGGCGGCGCCGACCGCGTCACCCACCCGCTCCAGGCTCAGGTCTGGGGCGCGGGCCGGGTCGTCGCCCTGGAGCAGCCGCGCCGCTGGGGCGGGCTGGTCGACCTGCCCGAGTCCCTCGACGCCCGGGCGCAGACGCGCCTGGCCGCCGTGCTCGCCGGGCTCGACGGAGAGGACCAGGTGGCCGTCCGCGCCTCCGGCGTCCTCGCCCGGCGCCTGGTCCGCACCCCCGGCCCCGCCGACTCCACGGAGAACAGCGGCACCTGGCGCTCCCGGGGCACCGCCGTCGTCACCGGCGGTACCGGCGCACTCGGCCCCCTGATCGCCCGCTGGCTGACCGGCACCGGCACCGAGCACGTGGTCCTGACCAGCCGTCGCGGCCCCGCCGCGCCCGGCATGGCCGAGCTGACCGAGGAGATCGCCGCGCTGGGTGGCAAGCTGACCGTCGCCGCGTGCGACGCGGGCGACCGCGACTCGATCGCCGCGCTGCTCACCGGGCTCAAGGACGACGGTGAGACCGTGCGCACGGTCATCCACGCCGCCGCCTTCATCGAGCTGGCCTCGCTCGCCGAGTCCGGTCTCGACGAGTTCGCCGACGTGCTCGCCGCCAAGGTCAACGGCGCCCGCTACTTCGACGAACTCCTCGACGACGCCGACCTGGACGCCTTCGTGCTGTTCTCGTCCATCGCCGGCGTCTGGGGCAGCGGCGACCACGGCGCGTACGCCGCCTCCAACGCCTACCTGGACGCGCTCGCCGAGGAGCGCCGCGCCCGCGGCCTCAAGGCCAGCTCCATCGCCTGGGGCGTGTGGAACGTGTGGGACCCGGACCGGCTGCCCGACGGCGTGAAGCCCGAGCAGCTCCAGGCCCGCGGCCTGCCCTTCATCGATCCGGACACCGCGTTCACCGCGATGCGCCAGGTCATCGAGCGCGACGAGACGTTCGTGGCCGTCGCCGACGTGGACTGGGAGCGCTTTGTCCCCGTCTTCACCTCCGCCGGTCCGCGCCCGCTGCTCGGCGGCGTCCCCGAGGCCCGGCGCGTCCTGGAGCCCGCCGAGCGCCCCGCGCCCGGCACCGGCCAAGCAGCCGAGTCCGTACCGTCCTCGCCGCTCGCCCAGCGGCTCGCCTCCCTGGCCACCCCCGCCGAGCGCGACCGCGCCCTCCTGGAGCTGGTGCGCACCCAGGCCGCCGCCGTCCTGGGCCATGCCTCCGCCGACGAGATCGAGCCCGGTCGCGCCTTCCGCGACATGGGCTTCGAGTCCCTGACCTCGGTCGAGTTGCGCAACCGCCTCAACACGGCCACCGGCCTGCGGCTGCCCGCCACGCTGCTCTTCGACCACCCCACCCCGAACGCCCTCGTGGAGCTGCTGCGCGAGGAGCTGATCGGCGGCACCGCCCCGGCGCAGGCCGCCCCGGTCGCGGTCGTCGCGCGCCCCGACGACGACCCCATCGCCATCGTCGCCATGAGCTGCCGTTTCCCTGGCGGCCTGAAGACCCCCGAGCAGCTGTGGCAGCTGCTCGGCGCGGGCGGCGAGACGATCACCGAGCTGCCCGACAACCGCGGCTGGGACGTCGAGGGCCTGTACGACCCCGACCCGGAACAGCACGGCAAGACGTACACCAAGCACGGTGGCTTCCTGCACGACGCCGACGAGTTCGACCCCGGCTTCTTCGGGATCTCACCGCGCGAGGCGCTGGCCATGGACCCGCAGCAGCGCCTCCTTCTGGAGACCTCGTGGGAGGCCTTCGAGCGGGCCGGCATCGACCCGCAGTCGCTGCGAGGCAGCCGCACCGCCGTCTTCGCGGGCGTCAGCTACCACGACTACGGCTCCCGCCTGCGCGAGGCGCCCGAGGGCGTCGAGGGCTACCTCGGCACCGGCAACACCGCCAGCATCGCCTCCGGCCGCGTCTCGTACGTCCTCGGCCTCGAGGGCCCGGCCGTCACCCTGGACACCGGCTGCTCGTCGTCGCTGGTCGCCCTGCACCTGGCCGCCCAGTCGCTGCGCCAGGGCGAGTCCGACCTGGCCCTCGCGGGCGGTGTCTCGGTCATGGCGATCCCGGCGTCCTTCACCGAGTTCAGCCGCCAGCGCGGCCTGTCCGCCGACGGCCGCAGCCGAGCCTTCTCCGCCGACGCCGACGGCATGGCCATGTCCGAGGGCGTGGGCCTGGTGCTCCTGGAGCGCCTGTCCGACGCCGAGCGAAACGGCCACCACGTTCTCGCGGTCGTCAAGGGCACCGCCATCAACCAGGATGGCGCCTCCAACGGCCTGACCGCCCCCAACGGCCCCTCCCAGCAGCGCGTCATCCGCCAGGCGCTCGCGAGTGCGGGCCTGGCGGCGGCGGACGTGGACGCGGTGGAGGCGCACGGGACCGGCACGAAGCTGGGCGACCCGATCGAGGCGCAGGCGCTGCTCGCCACGTACGGGCAGGGCCGCGAGGACCGCGAGCCGCTGTGGCTGGGCTCGGTGAAGTCCAACATCGGTCACACCCAGGCCGCCTCCGGCGCCGCGGGCCTCATCAAGATGGTCATGGCCCTCCAGCACGGCGTCCTCCCCAAGACCCTGCACGTCTCCGCGCCCACCCCGCAGGTGGACTGGGAGGCCGGCGCGGTCGAGCTGCTCACCGAGGAGCGCCCCTGGCCGGAGACGGGCCGCCCGCGCCGTGCGGGTGTTTCCTCCTTCGGTATCAGCGGTACGAACGCCCACGTCGTCCTCGAGCAGGCCCCGGCCACCGAGGCGGCGCAGGAGGACGGCCGTATCCCGGTCGCGGCCGTGCCGTGGCTCGTCTCGGGCCGCACCGAGGCCGCCCTGCGCGCCCAGGCCGAAGCCCTGCTCGCCCACGCCGAGGCGCACACCGACCTCCAGCCGGTCGACGTCGGCTTCTCCCTGGCCACCAGCCGCTCGACGTTCGAGCAGCGCGCGGTCGTCGTCGGCGCGGACCGCGCCGAACTCCTCGCGGGCCTGCGCGCCCTGACCGAGGAGGGCGCCGCGCCGGGCCTGGTCAAGGGCACGGCCACGGACGCCGGGATGACCGCGTTCGTCTTCCCCGGCCAGGGGACGCAGTGGGTGGGTATGGGTGCCCGGCTGCTGGAGGAGTCGCCGGTGTTCAAGGCCCGCATCGAGGAGTGTGCGGCGGCGCTGGCGCC
>NZ_JBSFGB010000100.1:0-9429 GCF_053596375.1 Streptomyces sp. NPDC001709
GCGGGTCCCATCGCGCTTCGCGCGATGACAGCGAACCCCCTTGCTGCGCAAGGGGGTTGCGCTCCCGCTCCGCGTGAGCGCTGGCGAGAGGCTGCGCCTCTCGCGCAACCCCGCTGCTGCGCAGCGGGGTTGACGGGCCGTCCGCTGCGCTCCCGCCCGGTCGGCGGGTCCGCTGCGCTCCCCCGCCTGATGGTCCTTCCGGCTGCGCCTCCAGGACCGTTAGGCCCGCTGGCGCGGGCCGGGCTGGCTACCAGGAGGGGGTGCTCGATCGTGTCGTGATTCAGCCTCATGGCTGCGGTGAACCCTCCTCACCGCAGCCAGAGTCGAGTGCCACCGGGCGTGGCGCCTTCGCCAGCGTTGGTACGGGCTCTTCCGGATGGCCGGGCGGATTGCCGGCGTCGGGTCTGAGACCTGCTACCTGTCTCGGGGCGGTCAGTGAGCGGGGGGCGAGTGCACGGCCCCCCGCTCGCCGTCGGCGTTTTTCCTGGCTCGGTGCCTCGATCAGTCGGCGCCGTATCCCCCGCCAGAGGGGTCACGCAGTCCGGCAACACCGTCGGGGGTGCCGATACCGGTGGGGGCGTCGTAGCCCGGCCCCGCGGAGAAGGCGCCGGCCATGCCGGTGGTGATGTCGAAGAAGTCCTGTGGGTGGGCGTAGGGGTAGGAGTTGGGAAACGTGCCGGGAGCGGGGTTGCCGGCCAGGGCGTACATCCCGGCCATCAGCGGGGAGGACAAACTGGTGCCGCCTACGACGACCCAGCCGGTGTTACCGGCAGGGGTGGGGCTCGAGGTGTACACGGCTGCGCCGCTGGCGGGGTCCGCGTCCGCGGAGACGTCGACGGTGGTGCGGTTGTTGGGGCAGATGGTGTCGTGTTGGAAGGAGGGCTTGGGTTCGAAGAGCGAGCAGCCGCTTCCGGTACCGCTCCAGGCGGTCTCGATGAAGCCGCGCCGGTTGTGCGCGGGAGTCAGCGTGGTACCACCTACCGAGGTGACGTAAGGGGAGGCGGAGGGGTAGAACGTCTGGCCTCCGGTGTCACCCGAGCTGAAGGTGAAAGCGACACCAGGGTTGTTGCTGAAGTGGAAGTCGAAGTCGCCCTCGAACGACGCTTCGGGGAGGGTCCAGCTGTTGTTGACGAACTTCGCACCCTGGGCGACCGCTTGGTCGCTCCCGGCGAACAAGTTGGAGAAGAAGGCGGTGTCGTCCTCGACGACCAGGATGCGGCAGTCCGGGCAGGCGGCGCTCACCGCGTCCACGTCGAGGGCTTCCTCGGTTGCCCAGCTCGGATCGACGGCGGTCGGCAGGGTGCTTCCGCCGCGCTGGTTGATCACGCGGAGACAGCCGTTCGCCGTGGTGCACGGCGGGAGGTGGAACTGGCGGCGGTAGACAGCCAGGTCGCTCTCCAGGTTGGGGTGATGGAAGCCGACGTTGATCGCCACCGTCCGGCCCCTGCCGTGCTGGCCGAACAGGTTGTAGGCGCGGCGGAAGTCGAGGGGGCTGAGGCCGGGCGGCATCTGGTTCGGCGGGACGGACGTCATCGGTGGAAGGTCGGTGCGGATCATGGCCTCACAGGTCGCCCGGAAGGGATCGAGCGAGTGGGGACAGACACGCATGGCGGTCGGCCGGTGGTGGCCTCCAGCAGGCGAGCCCTGAGCCTGGGCGGCAGCCGGAACCGCGGTCAGGCCCACCAGCACAAGGACTGCGGCCAGCACCCAACGGATGGGGCGGACACCGTACATGACACTCCTTCGGGGCCGGACGGGTAGCACCGTGCTCGGGCGGGCTGTCGCCCCCTGGTCTTCGGGGTTCGCGTCCTTGACCCGTCCCAACCGGCTTCCCCGCCGGTCCGCGCAACCCGTAGCGGCGTCTGCCGCGGCGCCCACTGTCGACCCCCGAGAACGGGACCAAACCCGGACAGCGCCTGATCACCCGTCGGATGGCGTACCGGGACCACCCGGACAGCAGATCCCCAGCCAATGGACGACAACGACACTCATCGACGGCTAGCGACCGACAGGGCACACAGACCAGCCCCCTCCTGCCGATCGGCAGGAGGGGGTGACGGCTCGTCATGTCAGTGCCGCGCCAGCAGGATCACGGTCAACGGGTGGCGTACCAGGTTCCGGTCATGCTCGCGGAACTTCCCTCAGCATTCTCTGCTTCACTTTGAAAGACAGATAGACTCTGGAATCAGGAAAGACATCAGATGGAGAGGATATGTGCCGGTCGCGGTGCGCTTTCACAGAAGTTGATCAGCGGCCGACCAGCTTGACCAGTGCCCTCGCGAGCGGAGCCACCGTAGCGCAACTCCATGCGTCTACATGCAGGTTCCCCGACTCCCTGCCGCGTGGTACGTCCCGCCCGGCCGTCATGAGAAGGCAGATCGGAGCAGACTGAAAATGGCAGTGAAGGAACTGCGCCCTCACCAGCGGGAGGCCATTGACGCAGTGCTGCGCCGCCTGGAATTTCCTGCACGATCGACCGTGCCCGAGCGGGGCATGCGGACTCAGGTGGTCATGGCGACCGGCTCCGGGAAAACCCTCGTCGCCGTGCGCAGCGCCGAGGAGCTCCGGGCGGGCCGGGTACCAAGGCACGTGTTCTGTTCCCGCTTCTCGCCACGGCGGCACTGCTGACGCCGGCTGCCACGGCGTCGGCCGACACCGGCGCCCGTCACATCCCGGCGCGTCCGGCCGCTCTGAGCCCCCACACCTGTGACGGCAAAGACAAGGGCTACATCGTCAAGTGGTACGCGCCTCACGTTCCTTTCGCGCCGATTCCGCTGCGCTGCGGTCAGGTCGACGCCCGAGGCCGGGGGTTCGGCTTCAAGAAGATCGTCTACAAGCACTGGGACCCCTTCGTGGACGAGGAAATCGCCAGCACCCTCTCCAACTACACGGAAACGTGGGCCCAGGACGCCACGACGCAGGTCTTCGTCCTGAAAGACCTCCCGCCGTGCGAGTCGGGCCAGTACCGCGTCGTTGCCTCGTCCAAGCCCTACGGATCGACCGGACGCATGGGCATCATCACCGCCTACCACGAAGCCCTTCCCGGTGTCGCCAAGCGCTGCTGAGCCGTACCCTGCGGCCATGACGTTCTCCAGTACGGCCGCCGCGCGGTGTACTGCCGCAGCTCTCGAAGGGCGCCGGGTCGAAGACCCGGTGTGGGGCGCGTTCACCATCACCAGCGTCGAGGCGGACGGAACCTGCTGGCCGATCCAGGTCCGTTTTCTGGCGGCCGGCCGACGCTGGGAGATCTCGTTCGAGATCGGCGACGTCACCGACGAGCGCGAGCCCCTTCCCGAGGAGTTCGGCGAGGACGACGCCCAGGGGCTGGCCTCACTGGCGGTCACCTGGGTTCTGGAACAGCTCGCAGCGTGAACATGCAGAAGGCCTCGATCCTCGTGACCGGGGCCTTCTGCGTTTGTGGCGCAGGCGGAGATTTTCACTATCGGGTAGGCGGGCCGGTTTTCCCGGCCCGCCCCCCACACCACCGGACATGCGGGCCCGCATCCGGCGGTTCGTTCAGCTGATCTCAAGCGGGTCGGTGGCGGGACCACGAGCCCTCAGGCACATCGCGGAAGTTCACCCCGACGAAAGACTGTCCTACCTTGAAGACGTGGGTCTGATCTGGTCGTTCGTAAGATCGGAGGACCCCGGGGGCTCCGGGTATGGCTGTAAAGGCTGAGCCGCTTGATGGCTTACGGGACTTGGCCGCCCGGAGCCCCGCGACGACTCGACCGCTGATTGGGAGACGCGACTCGATCGCTGCTGTAGGACAACGCCGGCGAGGTCGTCTGCGGGATCGATGTACGACGAGCTGGCGGAGGGGAACGTGCCCGAGATCTGGGCCGGGGTGGACATCGGCAAGACGCATCACCACGCCGTGGTGATCAACGCGGAGGGCGAGCGACTGCTGTCGCGCCGGATCCAGAACGACGAGACCGAGTTGCTCGCACTGCTCGGCGACGTGCTGGCGATATCCGACGACGTGCTGTGGGCCGTCGACCTCAACCATGGTGGTGCTGCCCTGCTGATCGGCCTGCTCACCGCCCACGATCAGTCTGTCGCCTACCTCACCGGCCTGGCAGTGCACCGAGCCTCGGCCACCTACCGGGGTGAGGGAAAGACCGACGCGAAGGACGCCTTCGTCATCGCCGACCAGGCCCGTATCCGCCGGGACCTGGGGCTGCTCAGGCCCGGGGACGAGATCGCCGTCGACTTGCGCACCCTGACCACCCGGCGCCTGGACCTCGTCTTCGACCGCACCCGCCAGATCAACCGCCTCAGGGCTCAACTGCTGGAGATTTTTCCGGCCTTGGAGCGGGCGCTGGACCTGACCAACAAGGGTCCGGTCATGCTCCTGACCGGCTACCAGACTCCGGCAGCGATCCGCCGTACAGGTGCGAAACGGATTGAGACCTGGCTGAAGAACCGCAAGGTGAAAGGCGCCGCCGCACTCGCTCGCACTGCCGTGGACGCCGCCCAGGCCCAGCACACCGCGCTGCCCGGCGAGAGGCTGGCCGCCGCCATGGTGGTCCGCCTTGCGAAGGGGGTGATGGCCCTCGACGAGGAGATCGCGGAACTCGACGCTCTCATCGAGGCCCGGTTTCGCGAACATCCGCACGCCGAGGTGATACGCAGCCTTCCCGGCATGGGCGCCAGGCTCGGCGCCGAGTTCATCGCCGCCACGGGCGGGGACATGAACGCCTTCGGCAGTGCCGACCGCTTGGCCGGCTTCGCCGGCCTGGCCCCGCAGCCCCGCGACTCCGGCCGCGTCAGTGGCAACCTGCACAGACCCCGCCGCTACCACCGCGGGCTGCTGCGGGCGATGTACTTGTCTGCACTAGCAAGCCTCAAGTGCTGCCCCGCCTCCAAGGCGTACTACCAACGAAAGCGGAGCGAGGGGAAGGGACACAAGCAGGCCCTCCTGGCCCTCGCCCGCCGACGCGTCAACGTCCTGTGGGCAATGATCCGTGACAGAGAGTGCTACCAAGTTTCACCCCCCGTCGCAGCCGCGGCTTGACATCAGCATTGGGAAGTCCCGTAAGTGATCTACGATTTGGGTCTGGACGAGGTCCGGTGCGGTACGAACTCGTCGCTCGCCTATCCAGCGAGGGCGAGGTTGTGCAGGCGTGCGATGCCGAGCAGCGCGTGGTGGACGCCGTCGCCCTTGAGGCGGCAATCGCGGAGGATCTTCCAGCACTTCATCCGGGCGAAGGTGTGTTCGACGCGGGCGCGAACCCGCTTGTGAGAGCGGTTGTTCTCCTCCTGCCAGGCCGGGAGCTCTCGCCCTTTCTGGCGGCGGTGCGGGATGACCAGGCCGGTGCCTTGGTAGCCGCCGTCAGCGATCGTCATCGTGGCGCCGACGGCGGCACTGGCACCAGATTCCTCCCAGCCCCGGGAGTCGTGTCGGTTGCCGGGCAACGGCCGGCCGATCACGACAACCAGACGGGTGTCAGCGTCGATGACGACCTGGTGGGCGGTGGAGTAGCGGTAGTTCTAATAGGTCATCGGTGAGCCCGAGCGCGTGAGCGCAGGGGCCGTCAAGCGAGGTGGAAGCCTGCCCCCGTTCTGGGACTGGATCCCTGGGTTCAGACCGGCCCCGCCTCGCCCGCGCCCTGCCGGGCGGAGACCTTCGGTAGTTCCGGGACCTTGATCTCTCGTCAAAGACCGGTCCCGCCCGGCAGAAGCCCAAAACTCACCGGTTTCATGTCCCCAGCCCGCCGACAGGGGCCGACCTCTCAGCAGTTCGCGAGCCCCCGAGCTCTCCAGCAGACCGAGGTCCCTGCCGGTCGCTGGAGACACGAACGGCTCATGAGATGGCGTGCCTTGAGCACTTCTATTAGAGCGCCGCGTGCTCCGCAGGACCGATCTGCAGGTTGATACGGAGGTACAAGGTTGAGCGCGATCTTTTGCGGCATCGACTGGGCGGAAGGGCACCACGACATAGCTCTGGTCGACCAGAGCGGAGCCCAGGTGGCCAAGCTGCGCATCAGCGACGACAGTGCCGGTTTCCATGCGCTGATGGAACTATTGACCGGGTACGGTGACACCGCGGAGGATCCCATCCCGGTCGCCATCGAGACCCCGCGCGGGCTCCTTGTCGCCTGTTTGCGGGCCACCGGCCGCCAGATCTACGCGATCAACCCACTGGCCGCCGCCCGCTATCGCGATCGCGCCAGCGTCTCCCGAGCCAAGTCCGACGCAGCCGACGCCCGAGTCCTGGCCAACATCCTCCGCACCGACCGGCACGCCCACCGACCCCTGCCCGACGACAGCGAAGCCGGGCAGGCCGTCGCCGTCCTGGCCCGCGCTCACCAGGACGCAATCTGGGACCGGCAGCAGATGATCAACCGGCTCCGCTCACACCTGCGCGAGTACTACCCGGCCGCCCTCACGGCCTTCCACGGCCCCGGAAAGCCCGGCCTCGACTCGCCACGCGCCCGCGCGATCCTGACTGCCGCACCAACGCCCGCCGCCGCCGCCAAACTCACCCGCAACCAGCTGCGCGCCCTCCTCAAGCGCGGCGAGCGTCCACGCTGCGGAATCGAAGCCGAGGTCGAGCGGCTCCGGGACATCTTCCGCGCGGACCAACTCCGCCAACTGCCCCAGGTCGAACAGGCCCTGGGACACCAAGCGACGGCGCTCGTCCGACAGGTCGACGCCGCTTGCACCAGCGTCGCCCAGCTCGCCGTAGCGACGGAGGAGGCATTCCTCGCCCACCCGGACGCCGACATCATCACTAGCTTCCCCGGTCTGTCCGTGCTGTCCGGAGCACGCGTCCTCGCCGAGCTCGGCGACGACCGCGAACGCTTCGCGGACGCCCGAGCCATGAAGGCATACGCCGGCGCGGCCCCCGTTACGCGGGCGTCCGGCCGAAGCCACGTCGTCGTGGCCCGAACCGTCAAGAACCAGCGACTGGCCGCGGCCGGGCACATGTGGGCCTTCGCTGCCCTCCGCACCCCGGCTCAACGCGCCCACTATGACCGACGACGAGCCGGCGGTGAACGCCACACCGCAGCTCTCAGGAACCTGTTCAACAAGCTTCTCGGCTGCCTCTACCACTGCCTACGGCGCCGCACGCTTTACGACCCCGATCGCGCTTTCTCAGCGGCCCTGGACCTTGCCGCCGGAGCACCTACTTGACCTACCAGCGACATGAGATGTCTTGGACTGCTCGGCGATCGTGCGGTCACGGGTGGGCACGAGGGCGCCGTCCACGATGAGCACGGTGTCCTTGTGGAACCGCTGGCGTGGCTGGAGGGCCAGTAGCGGGCCAAGACGGTCGATGATCCGATCGGCCGCCGACTTCGAGACGCCGAACAGCGGCGCGAGCTGCCGCATGGTCAAGTTCGTGCGCCAGTAGGCCGTGACCAGCAGGATGCGATCCTCCAGCGACAGACTCCAGGGTCGGCCGCGCTGTCGATCTGCGGCATGCTCGCGCCGTACTGCAGCTACCAACGTGCCGAAGCAGCGCGGGCTCAGCCCTGTGAAGGGGCCTGTCCAGGACGGCACCGACGCCGTGATCACACCAGCCACGCCGTGATCGTTTCACTCTGGACGAGGTCGCTGAGCGACAAGCGGGGTTCACGGATCAGCGACCAGAGTCCATCTACCTCTCGGGGTGGGATCCGCCCAGAATGCTGCCCATGGGCGACGAAGAGCGGAACGAGGCAGAGGCACCGACATTCCCGTCGGCAGCAGCCGAGGTGGCTCGGCTGCTGGACTTGGACAACACAGCAAGCGTGCCGGAAGACCGACGCGCGCGACACCTGGCCCATGCGCTGCGCAAGCCACTACTCGAACGCGCCAGCCTGTCCGAGGAGTTCTTCGCACCGTTGATGGCCGCAGCCGTCTATGACCCTGACCCCAGTTTCTGCCGTTGGTTCATCGAGCCCGCGCTCTACGCATTCGGGCGCCGACGAGTCACGGCGGCCCTGCTCAACTATGCGCTGACGGGCACGGACGCGGAGCAAGCGGGCGCCAAACGGGCCTGGTACTGCGCCCACCTGCCGCTGCGTGCCGACCGGTCACCGGCCTACGCGCCCAGTGGGAGTCGCGATCCGGCTCTCGACGACTCCCACGACGCGGTGGATAAGTGGCTGCAGTGCGCCACCTCACCAGACCGCAACGGACCCTGATCCCGCGCCCGCGGTTACGGGACAAGCTTGAGCCGAAGTCAGTATCAAAGTGCTGGGCCGACAAAGGCTACCGGGGCGCCGGTGGAACGGTCCGTACGCCGTGCTGGGGCCGCTGGGAGACCCTCTCCGCAGGTCAGAAGGCGGTGAACCGGTCCCACGCGAAGATCCGAGCACTCGTCGAGCAGGCCATCGCCACCTCAAGTCCTGGCGGCTCCTTCGCAAACTGCGGTGCTCGACCACCCGGATCACCACACTCGTCCAGGCCGTTCTCATCCTTCATCTGACCAGCTCAGAGTGAGGGTGGGAAGACCCGGTGAATCCGTTCCGGCCTCAGCTTGAGCGCCTACCGGTGGGCATGGGCATACGCCTCGCGGATGGGGGCAGGTACATGGCCGCTGTGACCCCAGTTCACGTGGTAGCCGTGCTCGGCGGCCCAGGCGCGGATGATGTCGATGTCTGGGTCGGGGCCCAGGCTGAGCGTGCCTCGGACGGTGTAGGCCGGTAGTGGCGCACGCATCACTCTGTTTTTGGGCAGGCACAGCCCGAAGTGGTGCTCGAGCACGGCGAGCGTGAGATGTTTGCCGCTCAGCGCTGAGTGCGCCGGCGCAGCTTGGTGACTCGTCCCGTCAGGGGTCAGGACGCCGCCTGCAACGAGCGCCGGCAGCAGATGGTCCGGATTCTGACCCCAGCGATGTGCCTCCTCCCCGATTCCGAAGCCGCACACCGATCGACCATCACGCAGGTAGTCGAACTGCGCGGGCGGGTGATCCGTCATCGCCACGTATTGGATGACTTCGACACCACCGCGTGATGCTCTGACGGCCAGGTCGTCTCGCCCTGGGTCGGCCAGGTGCAGTACCGCGTAGGACCAGGCACCACATGCCCCAACCCGCACCACGGCGTTGTCGCCGGTCTCCGAGCGATGGAGGAGATGGGTGACATCGGGGCCGGTCAGCTCCACGGCGGCACCGGGCGTGCCGCCCATCCGCACCGCCAGGTCCTCCGGGCTGGTATCCCGGGCGAACACCACGCTGTCTAGCCCTTCGTCCCGGTCGGCCAGCCATCCGATTCCCTCACACACAGGTACTCCCACACGCACAGCGAAGACGGACGCCAGGTAGCGTATCCACGGCCGCTGACAACCGCTGCCGTCCTGTCACGCCGCCTGGTCACAGAAGACCCGCCTCACCACTCGTGAAGAACGAGTTGCGCAGCAGGTGAACAACGCACGTCTGCACGATCGTCGCAGCCAGACCGCATTGACCGCGTCCGGCAATCCCGTCAGCCCGTCACA
>NZ_JBSFGB010000101.1:0-9091 GCF_053596375.1 Streptomyces sp. NPDC001709
CGGTGAGCCCGCCCCCTTGCGGATACCTCATGTGACCGGCCTACCGCGACAACCACCACTTGTCAGCCACGACATCACGCCAACAAGGTCAGTAGACGGAAGGATGGTGGCGGCGGTCGTCGCGGCCAGGGCAAGTGCAGTTCCGGCGTTGTGCCAGGCCGAGTCGATACGTGCTCCGCGGGCATGCGGTCTCGCGGCTGTTTGTAGGGTGGCACGCAGATTGCTTGCGGCTTGAACGAGACCGCTTGCGTCGGCAGCCATGTGGGCCCTCTCCGTGGAGGACGGTGCGCCAAGATTCGGCGGCTCGATCGTGCCTGGTCAAGTAGGCGCACGGTTGCTTAGCCGCTGCTCCTGCGCTTCGCGTAGGGAGAGGCCGGCTGCGTACTCGGGACCGAAACCGGCGCCTTCGCGTTGACGGATGTCGGCGGTCTCCTTGTGCAGCCCCAGCAGGCGGCTGACGATTACCGAGGGCAGCTCAGAGGCGAGCTCCCTCAGGGCGGTGTTGCTGCCGCCGCGGCGGATGCCGAGGGCCTTGAGCCGGTGATTGAGGTGAGGGGCGGTGAGTGAGCGTCCGGCGTGCCCGGCCTTGATCAGACAGCGGGTGGAGTCAACCAGGTGGGCGTAGATGTCGGTGACAGCCGTGGTGGACAGCTGGCCGGCCTCGGGCACCAAGTACGCCATGGCGCCGGTGTGGCTGGTGTGATTGGGCGGTGGGGTGGCAGTGGGTGGGCGTCAGCGGGATCGCGGAGCGGACGTCCTGGTAGTGGGGTGCAGGACGGGGCTGTGGTTGCTGTCATGGGGTGACCAAGCGGATGTTGTGGGGCGGCTAGCAGGTTGGTTGCTGGCTGTCATGGTTTTCGCTGTTCCTGTGTGAGGGGCTGGCGGGGTCGGGTGGGCTGGGCCGTATGACGGTTCAGGGGGTTTCGGCGGGTGGGGCCGGGGCGGGATCGGCTGCTGTTGTGCCGGCCGGGGGAGCGTCGTTGGCGCGGGGTGTGGTGGTACGGCGGCTTCTTGCGGTGGATGGGGAGGGGACGCTGTCGGCGCTGCATGTGCGGATCGCGGCGGAGCTGGCGGGTGTGTCGGAGCGGACGGTGTGGCGGTGGCTGGCCGATGGACGCCGGGGCCATGTCGAGGCGCGGCCGCGGCAGGACGGGTTTTCGCTGAGCGACGCCTTGTGGGAGGTCCTCGCGGAGACGGGCGGGAACGTAGCGGAGTTGCGGCGCAGGATGCTCCGGGCCCAGGAAGAGGGGGCGTTGGAGGAGTGGGGTGCGGAGTGTGTGCCCTCGCTGCCGACGTTGCACCGCGTGATCAAGCGGGATCTGGGGGCGGGCCGGGTTCTTGAAGTGGCTCGTCCGGCGGGGGTCAGGGTGGGGCTGGAGCCGAGCCGGTATGACCGGGCACTGGCGGATCTGGGGCTCGTGGACGGGGCGGGTGGTCCGCTTGTTGTCGACGGGCCGCCCGCCGACGTGCCGGTGCCGGAGGGCGCCGCGGATGCGGGGGTGCGGGGCGGCGGGGTGCGGTTGTACGTGCCGGGGGCCCGGCTGGTGTCCACACGGCAGGTGGCCGGTGTGGCGGAGGCTGTGGGGCATACGGTCGCGGCCCGCGGGATGTGCTGTGTGTACGGGGATACTGGCCTGGGGAAGACGGTCGCCGTCGAGCAGGCTTTGCATTTTCTCCCCGGCCGGGTGCCGGTGTGGCGGGCGGTGGCCGGCGTGGCGCCCGGTCTGCCGCAGCTGCGGGCCTCGCTGTGTGAAGCGCTCGGGCTGCCGTCGGGGGCGCTGCCGCACCGGGCCGGACCGGCCAGCCAGGCTCTGACGCGGGCACTGGCCGAGCCGGGCGTGCTGGTGGTCGATGACGCCCAGCGGCTGACGCCGCCATTGCTGGATTATCTGCGGCAGTTGTGGGACGCGCCGGGCTGTGCGGCGGCGCTGGTGCTGTGCGGGGCGGGAAGCGAGCGGGCCCTCGCCCGTGCTTCGGCGCTGCGCTCGCGAGTGCTGACCTGGCATCAGGTCGGTCGGCTTGAGCCGTCTCAAGTACCGCAGACGCTGACTCTGTTCCATCCCGTGTGGGCGCAGGCGGACCCGGACGACCTTGCGCGGGCGGACGAGCAGATGGCGCGCGGCAATTTCCGCACGTGGGCGAAGATCACGTCGCATGTCTACGCGGCCCGCGAGCGCGGCCCCGCACGGCGTGTGGACCGGGAGCTGATCGAGCAGGCCTGCGCGCGCCTTGGCCCCTACCCGTGACGGTCCGGGTTGCTCGGAGGGCTCGTGTACGGGGGCCTTCATCTGTTCCGACGAGGTGAACGAAGGCGCGCTCCATGGAAGTGGAAGGGACGGAGGGGCACGGCGTGGACGGGCAGCCGATGGCACCGCCGCAGGATCCGGCTGGTGTTCTGGGGGAGGTGTCTTTGACGGCGTTGCGGGCGCTGGCGGTGCGTCGTCTGCTGGCGCTGCGCGCCGAGCGGTGGCTGTCGCGGGAGCATGTGCGCCTGGCCGGGGAGTGCCTGGGGGTGTCGGAGCGGACGGTGTGGCGGTGGCTGGCTGAGGCCTCACGGTCGCCCCGGGCCGCGATCCGCCCCGGGGAACGCAGTGGTGACCGGTTCGAGATCACCAGTGAGATCCGGGTGCTGTTGGCGTACTGGCACGGCAACGCTTCTGCGGTCCACCGCCAGTTGGTGGCCCGGGCCGAGACCGGCGGCCGGGACGGTCAGCCGACGACGGCGTCTGAATCCGCGGCTTCTCCCGCGGGCGCCCCGCCGGCTGCGGTGCCGCTGCTGGACCCGGTGCCGTCGCTGTCGACGTTCCTGCGCGCAGTGCGTCGTGATCTCACTGCGGGGGAGCGGGCCGGTCTTGCCGAGAGACCGGACGCGGCACGCGCGCACGACGTCTTCGGCAAACGGGCGGCCTCCTGGCGCAATCACGTGTGGGAGGCCGATCACGTCCAGGCACCGCTGCTGGTCGATGCCGACGGCGACCTGGTGCGTCCGTGGGTGACCTGGTTCATCGACACCGCCACCAAGGTCATCACCGGCACTGCGGTCACTCCTGGCGTCCCTTCCCGCGCCTCCGTACTGGTCGCGCTGCGCGCCGCTGTGCTGCGTGTGGAGCCCTACGGCCCCGCGGGAGGGACACCGGAGCAGGTGAGGGTGGACCGGGGCAAGGACTTCCTGTCGACCACCGTAACTGCCGCGTTCGGCACGATGGGCGTGACGGTGAAGGACCTTCCCGCCTACAGCCCCCATCTCAAGGGCACGGTGGAAAATCTCAACCGGGCTGTCGACCGGATGCTGTTCGCGGCCCTGCCCGGCTACACCCTCACGCCCGCCAAGCCCCGCTCCGGCCGGCGACGCAAAGGCACGGGCCGCAGGCCGGATACGTCCGGTGCCATGTCGTTTCAGGACTTCACAGCGGAAGTGCTGGCCTGGACACACTGGTGGAACACCGAGCACCGGCCCCAGGCGCTGTCCGGCCGTACGCCGCTTGAGGCATGGCAGGCCGATCCGACTCCTGTCACGGACGTCCCCGCCGCCGACCTGTGGACGTTCACCCTCGAGGACGACGGCCGCCCGCGGAAGCTGACCAGCCACGGCGTGCGGTGGCGCGGGCGCACCTACATTGCCCCATGGATGACGGGCCAGGCCGGCCGTACCGTCACAGTGCGTTATATGCCGCACCACGATCACGAGATCGACATCTGTGACGCGAGCGGCGGGTATCTCGGGCCTGCGCACCTTGCGGACGCGGCCACCCCCGAACAACTCGAGGCCCTGCGCGCGGCCCGGGCGGAACGTGCCCGACGTCTGCGCGCCGAGGTGAAAGCCGCCGAGACGCTGCGCCGACAGCGCTTTGCCCCGGCCACCACGGCCGGGCCGGCTCAGCGGCTGGGAGCCCTCACCTCCGCTCAAGCCGGGCACGAACTGGCCACCGTTGAGCACACCGACGCCTCGAAGTTGGCGCTGCCGGACCTCATCCCGCCCGCCGCGCCCCCGGCCGAATGGCGCACCCCGCCCTCCCTCGCCACCCGGACCGCGCCCGACCGGTCTGCTCCCGTCCCGGCCGAACCTGCCGCCGACGTCCCGCCCGACCCGACCGCACAGAACGCTGAAGACGGAGATGCCTCGTGACCGCGGCCACCTACCAGTACGTTGACCTGCCCGATGCGTCCGTGGTCACCACCCGCGCTCTGCTCACTGCCCGGGAGAACATCTCCGACACCGTCGCAGCCCGCGCCATGATGTGCATCCACGGCGGCGCCGGCTTCGGCAAGACGCTCGCCGTCAACATCTGCCTGCGGGGACTCGAACCACAGGAGGACGTCCGAAAGATCACTTTCCGTGCCCGTCCCACCGCCCGTGCGGTGCGCTACGAGCTGTTCACCGCGCTCGACCTGGCCGGTGAACCGCCGCGCCATCCCAGTGAATTCGACCGCCTGCTGAAGACAGCCCTGGCTGAACGCCCCCGCACCTTCCTCGTGGACGAGGCCCAGTGGCTCAACGGGGAGGCATTCGAGTACTTCCGCTATCTGTGGGACGAACCGGCCACCCAGCTGGCGATCATCTTCGTCGGCGGGGAGGGCTGCCACACCGTGCTGCGCCGCGAACCGATGCTGTCCTCCCGCATTTTCATCTGGCAGCAGTTCACCCGCCTCACCCCCAGCGAGGTCCTCGAGGCCATCCCGCTGTTCCATCCAGTCTGGGCCGACGCCGACCCCCACGACATCACCTTCGCCGACCAGCACGCCGCGCACGGCAACTTCCGCGCGTGGGCGCAGTTGACCGCGCACACCCGCACCGCCCTGACCCGCACCGGCCGCCCCCGCGTGGACCAGGAGCTGCTGCGCTGGGCCTTCAGCCGCCTCGCCTGACCACCACACCGCCATGCCGCCCGCCGTGCCACCGTCCGTCGCCGTGGTCCTCGACCCGGGCGACGACGCGCTCCACCCGCACACCGTCCTGGCCGCCCACCATCCGCTGTCCGGCCGGATCACCCTGCACCCAGGCCCGGGCACCACCAGCGAAGCCGGCCTCGCCCACGACCTTCTCGCCGCTCTGGGTAAACCGCCCCTGGTCCCGGGGCGTTTCTTCGCAGGCCGTCAGCCCGCCTGGGAGGCGGCCACCGCCTGGATGACCGCCCTTCCCGTGAACCGGCTGACCGTCCTGCGCGCCCACCGCCTCACCGCCCGCCGCACTATGCGCCTCCTGCAGCTGCGCGCCCTCACCGGCATCCACCTGACCCTGGTCTGCCACCGCCCGCACCTGCCGGCCGCCCTGTACCAGGTGCTGCAGGCGGTCGATTACACCCTCACCGCCGACTTCCAAGCCGCCCGCCGCCACTACTACGGCGCGATCGCCCCCATATCCCCGCCTGCTGAAGAACCTGCCCGGCCGGCCAGCCGGTGGCTCACCCTGCCCGCACTGGGCCGCTTCGTCTCCTACGACAGCCCCGCCCCCTGTACCGGCCCGTACACCGCCGCCGATCGTCTTCCGGCATCGCCCGCCACCGACACCCCTCACCGGGCAGACACGCCGGGAAGCCGCCCGGCGCCTGGCCGCTGTGACCGCCCATCCCCGCTTGGCCGCTGCCCTCGCCGGCGCGCTCTTCACCGGTGCCTCCTTCCAGCAGCTCGCCACTGCCCGCCCCGGCGACTACGACGATGCCGCGGCCACCGTGGCCCTGCATGACCGCGCCCGCTACACCGACGGCTGCGCCACCTACCGCGTGCCGCCGTGGGCCCGCGTTTTCCTGAAGGCCGCTGTGTGCTTCGCCCGGCTCGCGCCCGCCCAGGACCAGCATCTGCTGGCCGGACCCCACGACCGCACGCACCTGCTGCGCGTGGCGGAGGAAGCCGGGCTGCGACCGCCGCAGCCGCCTGCCGGTCAGCGCACCGGCCCTGCGGGCCGCATCCAGTGGGACTGGCGCGAACGCAAGGAGGCACAGGGCTACGACACGATGCTGACACGGCACCAGATCCCGCCCTCGTCCTGAGCCCGGAACCGGGTGCACCCTCAGGCGATGGAGAAACCGGCGAACTCGACGTCGGTGAAGGCGATCCCGAGTCCGTGGGCGCGCAGGCCTGCGTCCCGGAAGTAGGCAATGCCCCAGCGCTCGGGCGAGGATCACCATCTGCTGCTGCTCGCCTGCGCCGGCGTCCCGGGCGGCGAACAGCTCGCGGGCCACTTCTCCGGACAGGTACTGGGTGATCAGCCGGATGCGCGGGTCGTCCGACGAGCCTGCCGGAGCGGAGAATCCGAACCGCGCCCTGGTGTGCCGCTTCGCGGGGCGCCGCGGATACTCAGCACGTCTGGGTTATGTCCAGCGCATGGCGATGGTGGTGAGTTGTTCGATGCGTTCGGGGGATAGTGTTGCGGCCCGCGAGCGTTGGTTGCTGATCCATGCGCCGAGCTTGATCTCCCGTGGCCCCTGGCCTTCGCTGTCCCTGCTGTCGTCGCCGACGGCGATCGTCTCGATGTGCTTGCGTGGTACCCGAAGGTGTCCCTCGCGCTCGTAGAACTGCTTGGCGGCCGCGTAGTTCATCGCCCACTTGTCGGCCTGCGTACGGCGCGGCGGGGGCTTCTCGTCCTCGGCCGCGGGCTCGATCCCGAGGATATGCTCACACATCCATTGCTGCACGGCGGTGAGCTTGTCCCAGCCGAGCCGGACGGAGCGTACCCACCGTCCGAGGTCCTCGCCCTGGTGCACGATTTCGCCCGGCGACATGGGCAGCTCGCCGTCGGCGTCCAGGTGGAGCCGGACGAGGTGGAAGGCGCGCTGCCACTCCACCGGCCAGCTCGGGCACCACGAGGGGTCGATGTCGTCCAGCTGCGCGCGCCGCTCCTCGGACAGCGCCCCGGCCACCGATCCCGCCGGCAGTCCTTCGGCGCGCCGCTGCTCGATGTCGGCGGCCTTGCGGGCTGCGGCCCTGGCGTTCTTCAGCCAGATGCCCACCTTGTATCCCTGGTATGTGGCGTCCAGCGGTGCCAGGAGATGGCCCGCCTCGGCCGCCCACCCGCGCGCCGCCGCGAGGCCTTCCTCCCACGCGACGTCGTAGTGCGACCAGACCATGCCCAGCTTCTCCAGCTGCAGGACGCGGTCCTCGTCCATGTCCCCACGGGCGTAGACGCGCCTCGCGTCAGCGATCCATTGCCCCAGCGGGAAGCCTGCGAGCGTGGCTGGCCACCCCTCGGCTTCCGCCTTCTGGTCGTCGCGGCCGGGCACGCGGTACGTGAACGGCACCTTCAGGTCGCCGTGCTCGCGGGCGTAGATGACGGCGGCTTCGATGCCGCGTCGCCAGTGGGCGTGTTCGGGGTTGAGGACGCGCAGGTTGATGAAGGCGGCCAGCTGCGCGGGGTCGCGGGGTGTGGAGAACTTCAGCAGGGCCCGGGCCGGGACTGACAGTCGGTCGCTTCGGTCGCTCCCTGCTCCCTCCTCTTCCGCCCCGCTGCGGCTCTGTACGCCCCTGACACGGCTTGGCGCCTGGGGCTGCGCCAGAGCCTCCACGACCCTGGCGTCGTGCGCCCTGAGCGCTTCCAGCAGCTTGGCCAGGCCACCGAAGGCCCGCGAGGTCAGCATGTTGTCGGCCGTCTCACCGGGCCCGAGCAGGACGGGCACCACGAGCGAGGCGACCTTGCCCTCGCCCGGCTGCACCCGCAGCGCCCGTCCCACGGCCTGAACCAGATCGGGCATGGAGCCACGCACGTCGGCGAAGTACACGGAGTCGCAGTGGGAGGTGTCGATGCCTTCGCCGAGTACGCGAACGGAGCCGAGGAACGTCTTCTCCACGACGGTGCCGTCGGCAGCGATCCCCTTGGAGAATTCGTCCAGGACGCGGCGTCGGTGGAGCGGTTTGTGTTCGCCGCACAGCCAGTCGGCCCACACCGTGCGCGGGTACAGCTCAGGGTCGGCGGCGTGCAGCTGCTGGGCGACGTCTGTGAGTCCGGCCGCGAACGCCTCGGCCTCCTTGACGACGTGGTGGAAGACCAGCGTGCGCCGGAAGTTCTCCTCCGAGGACGCCTTCACCAGTGCGGTCTGCAGGGCGGCGAGCCGTGCCCCGCGCACCTGGTCCGAGCGGGCTTCGGCGCCCAGGAGCTGGGCGGCCTGGAGCTGGGTGTCGGTGATGTCCAGGCACACCACCTGGTAGGGCGCGCAGATGCCCCGGTCGATCGCCTCGGACAGGGTGAGCGTGTAGCACCTGCTGCCGAATGGACCAGCCGGGTCGTCCTCCATGGAGGCGACGAGCTCGCCCGGCGCGCCAGGCGCACCCTCGGCGTCCTCGTCCAGTTGCCACAGCCGCGGGGTGGCGGTCATGTAGAGGCGGCGCAGGGCGGGGATGCGGGTGTTGTCGTGGATGACCGCCCACGGTTTCCCGATTCGCCCGGAGGTCCGGTGTGCCTCGTCCACGACGATCAGGTCCCAGCCCGGTAGGCCCGCGGTGTGGGCGCGCTCGAGGGTGCCGAGCCCGAGCGAGGCGTAGGTGGCGAACACGGTGACCTTGTCGAGGGGCCGTACCCAGGCCACCAGCTCATTGACGTCCGTGGTGTTGGGGAAGCCCGCCTGGTCCTCGCGCAGCGAGGAGACTCCGATCATCGGCCCCGTACGCCCGCCCTCGCGCCAGGCGGCCTCGGTCTGGGCGAGCAGGTCCAGTGACGGCACGAGCACCAGAACCCGGCCCGCTTGCAGCTCCTCCGCGCTGCGCACGGCGACGAGGGTCTTGCCCGATCCGGTCGCCATGATCACCTGAGTCCGCAGCCCCCGCTCCGGCACATTAGATCTTGCAGACAATTCGAGCGCGCGGAGCACGGCGTCCACGGCTTCTCGTTGATGAGGACGAAGCTCCTTCACAACCATTTCGTCTACCTTCTCCTGCGAGCCGGAACGACAGCACCCACACACTGGACGACGAGCAACCAGCTTTCGTACAACGAACGTTGGGACACAGCGCGCCCACCGTGACACCGGCCCACACCCCCGACCCAGGACACAGTGACCCATCTCCGCTGTCGTCGGTCAGTGGATCTGAGTAGTCGTCATGCTCTTGGCCTGGTGTTGTGCAGTTTGACCGAGTGGGTCGGTGCTGTGTTTTGGTTCCTTGG
>NZ_JBSFGB010000102.1:0-8201 GCF_053596375.1 Streptomyces sp. NPDC001709
GTGCCACCTCCGCGGCCGCGGCGCCGCCGCCCGCGCCGCCGGCCCCGCCGGACGACCCGGTGGCCGCGGCGGCACCCGCCGCTCCGACCCCCGCACTTCCGGCGATGATCCCGAGCGCCTTGGCGTACCCGGCGGCCCCGAACCAGCCGATGACCGCGACCGGGACGACACCGGGGATACCGCCGGCGACCTCTTCGATCTGCGCGGCCGCCAGCCGGCACTTGGCGCACTCCTCCAGGTGCTTGCGCAGGCCCCGCTCGGCGCGGATGCGCAGTTTGCGGCGGGCGTAGGTGCCGAGCTGGTCGGCGTAGCGGGCGCACTCCTGGTCGCCGGCGAGGGAAGCGCTGACATGGGCCTGGAGATAGGCCTGCTTCAGCCCCTCGCGCGCGCGGCTGGCGAGGACCCGGGTGCCGTTGGCGTCCAGTCCGAACAGGACGGCCACCTCGCTCGGGGACTCGTCCTCGACCTCGGTGTGCCACAGCACGGCCTGCCAGCGCTCGGGCAGCGAGCGGAATGCCTGCATGGCCATGGACTGCTCGGCGTCGTGCATCGCCCGCACATCGGCGCCGAGGTTCGCCGTGCCGTCGTCGGCCGCCTCGGAGGCGCGCGAGGCCTGCTGGGCGAAGACGGCGAAGTCGTCGACGAGCTGCTCGCGCCGGGCGGACTTGGTCCAGTGCGCGGCGACGCGCCGCAGGGAGGTCAGCAGATAGGACCGTACGGCATGCTCGGGCCCGGATCCGCCGCGCACGGCCTGCAGCATCCGCGCGAACACTTCCGCGGTGAGGTCGTCGGCGGTGTGCCCGTCGCGGCAGCAGGTGCGCGCATACCGCCGTACGGCGTCCGCGTGCCGGCGGTAGAGCTCCTCGTACGCGGAATCGTCGCCGCCGCGCATCCGCTGGATCAGCGCGCCGTCGTCGGGCGGCGTCTCCCGGGGCGGCGGCAGGGCGCTGCCCGCGCGCTGGGCGGGCACGCTCTCGCCGCTCCGCCCGCCGGCGGAAGCCGGACGCCCGCCCTGCTTCGGTACCTGGGGCGGGGTCAGGCCGGCGGCGGCCTCCGCGCCCGCGTCGTCACCGCGTGACTCGTCCCACCCGTCAACGCCCATCGCGCAACGCCCCCGGCACCGGCCCAGCCCAACCCGTCACCGGCTCAGGGTGCCACATCGTCTATTGTTCAAGGACCCCGTGTTCACGGCATCCACTCATCCGAGGGCCCTTGTCACCACGGGCCTACGATCACCACTCGAACGAGGGAACCGCAGTTCCCCAAGGGGTGCGGGGCCGTGTCCGAGATACGGCTCCGCCGCGTGGGCGCGATCAGCCACGATGAACCCGCAGCCCGAAGACGACGGGTCCATCCACCACGAACCGACTGTCGAACCCCTACGCGGGACGCGACCGCAGCCCCTCCAGCAAAATGTCCAGCAAGCGCGCAGAAGCCGCGGCCTGCTGCGCCGCATCCGGCAGGGACGGCGCCGCCGTGGCGATCACCAGCAGCACATCCCCGACGGACACATCCGTCCGCAGCTCACCCGCCGCCCGGGCCCGCTCCACCAGCTGGCCCACCACATCGAGCAACGCTCCGACCCCGCTGTCATCGGCGGCCCCAGCGGACTCCCCCGGCACCAGCCGAAGCTCACCGGTCCCCGGCTGCACCCGCTGCTGTGGCACCCGGGCCTCTTCGGCCAAGACCCCCGGAGCACCGCCCTCGGCCGAACCGGCGGGGCCGACGAGCACCTGCGGCGGCAGCAACCGCCCCGCCCCCGAGGCCACGGACGTCCGCAGGAACCGGGACAGCGCCGACCACGGCTCGTCCTCCTGCCCGAGCGCGGCCCGCGCCTGCTCGGTCAGCCGCGCGGTCTCCTCCTCGGCTATCCGCCTGACCAGCACGTCCTTGCTGGGAAAGCGCCGGTACACCGTGCCGACGCCCACCCGCGCGCGCCGCGCCACGTCCTCCATCGGCGCGCCGTACCCCAGCTCGCCGAAGACCTCACGCGCCGCACGCAGCACGTGCTCCAGATTGCGCTGAGCGTCCACCCGCAGCGGTGTGGTACGCGCCCCGTCCGCGCGTCCATTGCCCACCGCCGCGCTCACCGCCCCGCCACCGGGTGCGATGGCGGCTGCAGATGACCAATGCGTGTCCTGAACATGCATGTGTTCCCCCGGTAAATGACGTCTCCCCCCGGAGACTCTCCCCGCCACTGAATCCGGCGTGCATGGAACTGACCACGGTTTCGACCGGGTCCGCCCGTCGCGGCACCCGTTCGACCACAATCCCTACACCCCGTCGACACACGAACATAGTTGAGAGGAAGTCAATTCAGAAGGGGCAGGTTCCGCACAGTGCGCCCCCCGATCGGAGTACGGGTCTCGTACGTCCCCATTCGCCGCCTTCGCTCCCCCTCGCCCGCCCGCGCTGACCTGGCCCCTTTCGTCCTGCCCGGACACCGCGCCCGGCCCTGCGCACACCCGACCGCCGGTCACACAAATTGCCGGGGCTGTGGACAAACAACTGCGCCCGGTGCGTCATGGGATGGTGAAGGAACGTGCGCGCATTCTGGTTGTCGGCGGCGGCTACGTCGGGATGTACACGGCCCTGCGTCTGCAGCGGAAGCTGAAGGCCGAGCTCAGGCGGGGTGACGTCGACATCACCGTCGTCACTCCCGACCCCTATATGACGTACCAGCCATTCCTTCCCGAAGCAGCCGCGGGTTCGATTTCCCCTCGCCATGTCGTCGTACCGCTGCGCCGCGTCCTGGACCAGTGCCATGTCGTCGTCGGGGAGGTCACCTCCATCGACCACGCGGTGCGCACCGCCGCCGTCACGACGCTCGCCACCGCCGAGGAGGGAAAACCGGCAGAACTGCTCGGTTACGACGAACTCGTGCTCGCCCCCGGCTCCGTCTCCCGCACGCTGCCCATCCCCGGCCTCGCCGAGTACGGCATCGGCTTCAAGACCGTCGAAGAGGCCATCGGCCTGCGCAACCACGTCATCGAGCAGATGGACATCGCCTCCTCCACCCGCGACCCCGCGATCCGCGACGCCGCCCTCACCTTCGTCTTCGTGGGCGGCGGCTACGCGGGCGTGGAGGCGCTCGCCGAACTGGAGGACATGGCCCGCTACACCGCGCGCTACTACCACAACGTCCGCCCCGAGGACATGAAGTGGATCCTCGTGGAGGCCTCCGACCGCATCCTTCCCGAGGTCGGCGAGGAGATGGGCCGCTACACCGTCACCCAGCTGCGCCGCCGCAACATCCAGGTACTGCTGGGCACCCGCCTCGACTCCTGCGCCGACCGCGTCGCCGTCCTCAGCGACGGCCAGCGCTTCCCGACCCGTACGGTCGTGTGGACCGCCGGCGTCAAACCGCACCCCCTGCTCGCCGCCACCGACCTGCCGCTCACCGAGCGCGGCCGGCTGAAGTGCACCGCCCAGCTCACCGTCGACGGCACGGAACACGCCTGGGGGGCCGGAGACGCGGCGGCCGTACCCGACGTCACCGCGGCCGAGCCCGGCACCGAGACCGCGCCGAACGCCCAGCACGCCGTCCGCCAGGCCCGTACGCTCGGTGACAACATCGCGCACGCACTGCGCGGCGAGCCCCTGGAGACGTACGCCCACAAGTACGTCGGCTCGGTCGCCTCCCTGGGCCTGCACAAGGGCGTCGCCCAGGTCTACGGGCGCAAACTGAAGGGCTACCCTGCCTGGTTCATGCACCGTGTCTACCACCTCAGCAGGGTGCCCACCGTCAACCGAAAGGCCCGAGTTCTGGCGGAATGGACCCTCGCCGGGCTCTTTAAACGGGAGATCGTCTCGCTCGGTTCGCTCGAACATCCGCGAGCGGAGTTCGAACTCGCTGCCGGTGGAAAGCCTCCTCACAGCCGCTCGGACAACCCGAAGGGGTCGTCCTGACCGGACCCAGGAACTCCCCGGCCCGCCCAGGCGTCTGACCGATGTCGCCGCGGCCCGCCCCTGCCAGACTGCCCCACGTCCTCGGACGGGCCGCCCGCCCGCCCACAGCACCCACGAGGCTTCTTCCCAAGTGAACTTCACGCGCTGGAGCGCCCGGCTCCCCGGAACGCAGCGCCGCGCCGCCGCGCGGACCGAGACCCCGGTCTCCCCGGACCGGCGGGGGGAAGGCTCTGTCCCCGCAGCCCGCGCCGAACAGCCCACCGGCGACAGACCCCCGGTCCCGGCCGTCGACGAACTGCCCGCACGCGACGTCCTGGACCGCGTCCCGGCCCTGGTCGCCCTGGTGCACGGCCCCGACCACCGCATCGCCTACGTCAACGACGCCTACGTGGCCGCCTTCGGCGTACGACCCGCCGGCACACCCGCCCGCGAGGCGCTGCCCGAACTCGCGGAACTGGGCCTGCTCCCGCTCCTCGACCAGGTACTGCGCAGCGGCAAGCCCCGCACCCTGAAGTCCCGCAAGGCCGTCGACGGCCGCTCCTACACCTTCACCTGCACCCCCGTCGCCGAGGACGGCGACCGCGACGGCGGCGTCCTCGTGTTCGCCACCGACGTCACCGACCACGCCGAGGCCGCCGAACGGCTCCGCGCCAGCGAACGCCGCCAGCGCGAGACGGCGGTGACCCTCCAGCGCTCCCTGCTCCCGCAGGAGCTGGAACAGCCCGACGACCTGCGCATCGCCGCGACCTACCAGCCGGGCGGCACAGAGGCGGCGGTCGGCGGCGACTGGTACGACGTCATCACCCTCGGCGGCGGCCGCACCGCGCTCGTGATCGGCGACGTGATGGGCCGGGGCGTCCGCGCCGCGGCCGTCATGGGCCAGCTCCGTACGGCCGTCCGGGCCTACGCCCGTCTGGACCTGCCCCCGCACGAGGTGCTCCAGCTCCTCGACGGCCTCGCCATCGAGATCGACGCCAACCAGATCGCCACCTGCGTCTACGCCATCCACGACCCCAACGAGGGCCGGCTGGTCTACGCCTCGGCCGGCCACCTCCCGATCCTGGTCCGCGACGAGAACGGCACGGTCTCCCGCGCCGACGAACCCACCGGCCCGCCGCTCGGCACCGGCGGCTGGATGCACGCGTCGGGTTCGATCGCGCTGGGGCCGGGGTCGACGGCGGTCCTCTACACGGACGGCCTGGTCGAGCGCCGTGACGAGGACCTGGATGAGGGAATCGCGTCACTCGAACGCGCCCTCGCGGGCGCTACGGGCACCCCGCAGGTGATCTGCGACCGCCTGGTGCGCTCCGCCGGCGTCACCGCCGACCACGACGACGACGTCGCCGTCCTCGTCCTCCAGCACCCGGCCCGTACGGGCCCCGACGGCGACCTCTTCCGCAACGCGGCCCTGGAACTCCTCGGCGGCGTCGAAGCGGCGCCTCGCGCCCGTGCGTTCGCCTCCGGCGTGCTGACGAGTTGGCGTTTCCCGGTCGAGCTGCACGATCTCGGTGTCCTCGCCGCGAGCGAGCTGGTCGCCAACTCCCTGCAACACGGCACCCCACCCATGCGTCTCCGCCTCCGCCGCACCGACCGCCGTCTGATCATCGAGGTCACGGACGGGGACGACCACCTGCCGCGCCGCCGCCGCGCGGAACCGGGGGACGAGTCGGGCCGGGGCATCGCCATCGTGGCGACCATCGCGTCCACCTGGGGATGCCGCCGCACGCCGGGCGGCGGCAAGGCGGTGTGGTGCGAGTTCGTACTGCCGAAGGGCTAGGCGCCGTTCGGGGTTCTCGCCGTTGCCGGGCGCGGGTGCGTGGTGGGTTGCTCGCGCAGTTCCCCGCGCCCCTAGGGGTTGCAGTCGCCGCATCCGGATCCGTGCCGTAGCTGCGGGCAGCGCCCGACATGTGCCCGGCTACAGCACCGGTGCCTTACGCCTCCGCGGCCACCGGCTCCGCAGGCGCCCCACCCCGGGCGACCACCCGGGTCCCGCGGGCCAGCCAAGGCCGGTCCTGCACCGGGGTGAGCTGCCTCCCGAGACGCACCGCCAGCACCGAGATCCCCAGCGAGAACAGCAGGAACGTCACGATGTACGGCCCGTGCAGCTCGGCACCCAGCGGCCCGCCCACTGCCGGCCCGACGGCCAACGCCAGCTGCTTGACCAGTGCGAACGCCGAGTTGTACTGCCCGGCCATGCCCTCCGGGGCCAGGTCGGCGACCAGCGGCGCGACGGTCGGCGACAGCATCGCCTCACCCAGCCCGAACAGCGCGTACGTCGACACGAACGCGGCCGTCGCCATCTCCTGGCTGCCGTGCCCCAGCCCCGCATACCCGGCGGCCAGCCAGGCCACGGCCCAGATCAGACCGACAGCGGCGATGACACGGGAGCGCCGGCGCCGCTCCACGAACTTCAGCACGGCGAACTGGGCGACCACGATCATCAGCGTGTTCGCGGCCAGGGCCGTCCCCAGCGCGGAGGTGGATATCCCGGCTGCCTCGACGCCGTACGCGCTCAGCCCGGACTCGAACTGGCCGTAGCAGGCGAAGAACAGCACGAAGCCCAGCACACACAGCTGCACCATCGCCCGGTTCCCGAGCAGCTGCTTCCAGCTGCCCTTCGCCGAACCGGCCGGCGCGTCCTCGATCCGCGGCGAGTGCGGCATCCGCACCGTCGCCATCACCACGACCAGCAGCAGGAACATCGCCGCCTCGATCGCGAACAGCAGCGTGAACGACGACACGCGCGTGGTGTCGACGAGGTGACCGCCGATGAGGCCGCCTATACCGAGCCCCAGGTTCTGCAGGAAGAACTGCATCGCGAACGCCCGCGACCGCGTGTCGGCCGTGGAGCAGTCCACGATCATCGTCGCCAGCGCCGGCTGCATCACGGCCTGCCCGGCACCGAGCGCCGCGGCCGACAGCAGTACGGCGGCGGCGTTGCCCGCGAGACCCAGGCTCAGCGCCCCGATCGCGGCGGTGACCAGGGCGGCGAGCAGGACCGGCAGCGGGCCGCGCCGCACGATCGCCCGGCCGGCGAACGGCAGAACGATCAGCGCGGCCACGGCGAAGACGGCGAGCACGAGTCCCGCCGTCATGGCTCCCAGACCCCGCACCTGCGCCACATAGACGTACAGGTAGGGGACGGTGAAGCCGAGCCCGAACGCGCTGAGTGCGTTACCCACGTGGATCCGGCGCATCGCTGCGCCCATCGCCCTGGTCACGTTCACCTCTCTCACTAGTTAGACCTGAAGACTTCAAAGCTAAAGTTCGAAGCTAAATACTACACATGGAAGGACTTCAACGCAAAGGGCCTGCGTGCCATACTGCGGCCATGGCCGACACCGCCCCCGACGTCACAGAGCCGACGCTCGAAGAGCAGATCGCCGCCTACCAGCGCGAGTTCCAGGACCTGGACCCCCAGGTCGAGAAGATCGTCTCGGCGCTGTCCCGGCTCAACCGCCGCATGAACGTCGCCTACGGCCGCCAGACCTCCGGCCTCGGCATCAGCAACGCCGAGTGGGAGGTGCTCAAGGCACTGGTCCTGTCCGGCGCCCCCTATCGCCTGGGCCCCAGCGAACTCGCCAAGCGCCTCGGCCTCACCCCGGCCGCGATGACCCACCGGATCGACCGCATGGTTTCCGAAGGACTGGTCACCCGTGAGCGGGACGAGTCCAACCGCGTGCGGGTCATCGTCGAGCTGACCCCGGAGGGGCGAGAGAAGTGGCTGGAGGCGATGCGCCTCGCGACCGTCTTCGAGGAGGACCTGCTCCAGGACCTCACTCCGGCGGAGCGCGCGGTGCTCGGCGAGGTCCTGACCAGGCTCCTGCGCAGGGTGGAGCACGCCCAGCCGGACGCCGGCGGCCGCCTCAGCGACCTCGACTGAGACGGTCCCGAAAAAAATCTTGACGGAGCGGGTTGACGCCCCCCTGCCGAATCCGTAAAGTTCTCCGGGTTGCCGCAGAGCCGTAACGGTTCTCCGACAACACTCAGCCGCTTCGAGCGGCACCCCTCACACCATCAGCACGATCTCCCGGCCGGGTTGATTTCGGCGTGCCCGAATTCAATTCGAATGGAAGCCCGGTGGCCCGATTGGGAATCGCCGAGCGGATCCGCTAAGGTTTGAGACGTCGGAACGGCCCAACGGCCGGGAAGACAAGCCCCCCTGACTGGGAGTCAGACGCCGAAAGGATCTGATAGAGTCGGAAACGCCGGAAAGGGAAACGCGAGAGCGGGAACCTGGAAAGCACCGAGGAAATCGGATCGAGAAAAGATCTGATAGAGTCGGAAACGCA
>NZ_JBSFGB010000103.1:0-8102 GCF_053596375.1 Streptomyces sp. NPDC001709
GGCGCATCTTCCGCAGATCCCGATGCAGTCCAAACCGCATGACGTCAATCGCCAAAGCCGTCCTCACCCTGGAGCGGCAACGCTGAAGAAGCTCAGTGAGACGCTCACAGACGAGCTCACTCAGGAACTGCTGCCGGGATGGCCTGACGAGTGGCTGTACCTGGACCGCGAACGCTGGAACCAAATGCGCCTGTACGCCCTTGAGGGCCTGGCCCAGCGGCTTCTCTCCGCACAGCGGTACCTGCCTGCCCTCCAAGCTGCGCTAGCGGCCGCCGCGATCGACCCGATTCGGGAGACCGCCCACCGGATCATCATCGAGATCCATCTCGCCGAAGGCAACCTCGCCAGCGCAGTCCGGTCTTACCACCACTACGAGGCATATCTCCAGCGGGAGCTTGGAGTTAGCCCGTCTCCGCAGATGACCGACCTGCTGCCGGGACTCCCATGTCTCCAACGGGACCGGCACAGGCAGCAGAGCAGCACTCCGAGGCAAACGCCGGTATCCAGGCCCGACCGGCTGCGCTGGCAAGCCGACGGCGTATGTGCCAAAGACGAGGCAGCAACGTTCTCTTTACGCCCTGGTCAACGCCGGCATGACGGCCAAGGTCGAAGGTAGTAGTGCCATCTCGCAGACGAACAGTCCGAGCCGGCCGCCCCTTCAAGGGCAGGCGTTCCGGACAGTCAACTTCCAGTTACGCACAGCGAGTTCACGCGTACCGGATTCTTCGCCGGGATCACCGCACCGGATGACACGCTGAGTAGCAAAAAGGTTACTCACAGCAGTCCCGTGGCACGTCTTCACAGCAACGGCACGTGCGCCCCGCACGGCGGGGCATGTGGCATAGATCACGCTACTGAGGAAGGTCCCCACGCGGTCGGCTCCGAGAAGGCGGCGGTCGAGACCGGCGCCGGTTCCTGTGTGTGAGGGTCAGTTGTCGGGATCTTCCTCGGCATGCAGGCGGGTGTCGAGATCGCTCGCCCATGCGAGAGCCCACTCGCGCAGGTCCGCAACCTGGTCAGGGCTGAGGCCGTAGCCGGTGTAGTCGGCGTCGTCCCACCATTCCGCGCCGAAGAGGCGGTCGCGCAGGTCACTGAGGCTGAACTCGGTGCGGGCGTGGCGGCGGCCGAGCTTCTCCAGGTCGGCGGTGGTGCGGTGCCGGTAAGCGGCGTGGACGTCGATGAGGTCGCGGACCGCGCCACGCTCGGCCAGGGCCCGGACCTTGGTGCCGATCACGTCGTCGAGGGCGAGGACCAGGCCGTACTCGGTGGCGGCGGGCGGGGCCCAGAAGGCTTCCTTGAGGATGTCGACCTCGCAGTCCTCGCCGGTGGCGGGGTCGGTGACGATGAGGCGGCCGGCGAGCGGGTCGGTCTCGATCTCGCGGACGGTCCAGCCGCGATCAGTGAGGCCTGCCCGGACGGTACGGATGATCTGATCCATCGGGGCGGGGTTCTCGGTGGCGACGTCCAGGTCCTGGGAGAGCCGGTCGACCAGGCCGTGGGCCTGCACGGCGTACCCGCCGGTGATGACCAGCGGGTACGGGGTGCCAATGGCGAGAATGTCAGCGAGCAGGCGGCGGTGCAGGTGGGTCAGGTTCACGGGGCCTTCGCATTGGCCAGCTCGGGGAAGGCGTCCTCCCACGCGTCGCGGATGAAGCGGCTGATCAGGGTGCGCAGGATGGGCCACTGGCTGATCAGAAGGTCCCGGTTGAGGAAGACCTCCAGGTCCCGGCGCTGTCCTTCGGTCAGGACGGTGCGGTACAGGCTGATCCTGGACTTGAGGCCGGTCAGGTCGTAGGAGCGGCGCCCGGACCAGACGACGTGCAACGGCAGGTCGATGGTGCCGTGGGCGGGGCCGGTCAGGTCCTCCAGGCGGGCTGGCAGCCGGTGGGTGTACCGGGCTCGTAGTACCTGGGCGGCGTCGGGAACGGGCGAACGGGGAGACGTGACGGCCATAGGGCCAGTATCGCCTGTCGGCCGCGTCAGTGTGCGCGCTGCCTGCTGCGCAGGCGACGGCCGGCTGAGCGGGCGCCGGGTGGGGCGGCGGCGTCAGGGAGTCCCTCCGACACGGGCACGGCGGTGGGGTGACCAGGGCCCGCCAGCGGGCGCGGGTCTGCTCCAGCGAATCGACCCAACGGGCTGGCGAGGGTGCGTCGTGGGGGTGGCCCCCCATGAACGCGACGATCCGGGTAGAAGGCGTAGTCGCCTCCCCGGGTCAGCTGCCGGAGCCGCTTGCCGCGATTCGGCTGTGGCTCCGCTCCTGATCTCAGCCATTGCAGCGGATGCACCGATGGTTGGCTCAGTCGTCGGCCGCGACGACGAGGGGGATCTGCCCAGCCGAGCGGTCGATCAGCACGAACTCGTGGAAGTAGTCGTGCACACGTCCCCAGTCATGAATCGCCTCATCACCGAGCTCGCTGAGGTAGTAGATGCCATCGGCTGCAGCCATGCGGTCGAACACCTCCTGCTGCAGATCTTCCTCCAGCTCGCTGGGCACATCCCAGAGCGGATCCAACCACTCCCGCAGGATCTGCACGGCCTCCTCCTGGCTGATGTGCTCGTAGAGGTCGAGGATCGATCGTTGGTCAGCACCGGAGGTCCGAGGCGGTGCACAGCCGCGCTGCTATATTCCAGTGGCCAGCGGGGTGATCACAGGGGGCACACATGAACGCGGTCCGACGTACGGTGTGTGCCGTTGCGATGAGCATGGCGCTGGGCGTTACGGCTGCGTGTGGGGAGTCTGGGGCGAAGGTCCACTCCGTGGCGTCGCAGGCCGCCGGACCGCCGAAGGCCAAGGCTGCGAGCCTCGACCCCAGGGTGCAGGCCGTGGTCCTGAGCGAGAAGCAGCTCCACGTGGTCGCCTTCTCCGACACAGACTTCCCGCTGCTGAAACGCGCGCCAAGATACGACCGCACAGGTGTGACGAGCATCAGGTACAAGGCGGATGCGGGCGGCCCCGAGTGCACGACCTTCCTCAACGCCCAATTCCTGAGCGGCTCCTACTATCATGGGCTGCACGAGGTCGACAGGGGATACACCCTCACCACCACTGACCGTCCGGTCCAGTTGGAGAGCATGGTGGTCAGCTACCCCAGTGCCAGAGAAGCTGAGCGAGTCATCGACGACACCCGGACCTCAGTCAAACACTGCTCCAACCTTCACTACCGGCTCAAGAACTACTCCTTCTCCTTCAAGGAGGTAGTCAGTATGCCGATCCCGCGAACAGGCGACGACTCCACAGCGTTCCAGGAGTCGTGGAGCCTGCAGGGCGGCAAGGCTGAGCCATGGGCTACGGAGCTGATCCGTGTGGGCACCGTCGTGGTGAGCCTAAACGCGACGAGTAGTCCCGACCCGTTCAGGCTGCTCCAGCAAACGGGGAAGCAGGCGGCGGCCGAGCTTCGCCACGAAGAGGTTCTCGCCGCAGATGCGAAAGGCACATGATCCGCCGGACAGTGCCTAGGCGAGCCGCCTCGGCCGGCCTGCCCACCCTCGGCACGCATCCCCTGAACCAGCCGCGTGGCCGGCCCGGTAAACAAGCACGTGAAGCCTCTGGTGGAGATGATTCCCTTGGCCGAAAACCCATCTACCCGGCTTCATCCCGTTGTCAGCCCAACTGCCAAACGCCCTAAGCAGGTTGGAAACGACTCCATGACCAACGCGCATGGGCTCTGAGCGGCGTGGCCGACGCTGCGTCAACTTCCGCTGCTTCTAGAGAGGTTGACGTCATCACCATCGTGGCTAAGTATGGTGATTCCGCGATCTTGATCATTGCTCCCCAGGAGGGAACCGCATGACATTCTCTCGCCGTGTCTTGGGCATACTCGCCATCCTGGCCAGCCTCATAGGTGCCAATCTGCTATTTTCTCAGTCGGCGCAGGCTGCCACCTCCTGCTCCGGTACTATCACGGCCGATTACACTATCTCGTACCCCGGAGATGGTGTAATCGGCGAGTTGACCGTCTACTACAACAGCAGTAACGGCGGCACCAACAGCGCCTGCCTCTATCATCGCGGCAAAACTTCCGGCGTGGCTTCCCTGACCGACGTCGTAATTTCCAAATGCTCACAGACCTCGGGCTCGGGGAAGCCGTGCAGTGAAATCGCTCAAGATAGGGACACTGGTCAGTACAGCTCCTATGCCGGCCCGGTTGGCGTGACTGGCACGGCAAACAATTGCGTTGCGGTGCATGGCTTCATTGAGTACCGTGGTGGCACATTCGCGCCACAGGGACAGGGATATGGCTACACGGTAGGCTGCTGACCACCGCACTCCCGGCGACGACCGGGACAGTTTTCGCAGCCTTGTCAGGAAAAAGTTCCTCGAGGAATTGCCGTCTCGCCTAACAGGTATCGCCCCGGCTCCTACGGAAGCCGTAGGCGGGACGGTTCTTTCCTCGCTCTGCGCTGGTCAGATGGAGAGTGAGGACGGCCTGGACGAGGCCGCTGATGCGGGTGGCCGAGCATCGCAGTTTGCGGAGGAGCCGCCAGGCTTTGAGGGCGGCGACGGCCTGCTCGACGAGCGCGCGGATCTTCGCGTGGGACCGGTTGACGGCCTTCTGGCCCGTGGAAAGAGCCTCCCACCGTCCCCAGCAAGGGGTGCCAACCGTGCCGCCGACTCCTCGATACGCTTTGTCCGCCCAGCAGTTGACGCCGACCTCGGCGAGGGCGTCGACGATGCCGTGTTCGCGGGCCTCGCGGATGTCCTGGACGGTGCCGGGCAGCATTGAAGCGCCCGCTCGAACAAGCCGTCACAGGGAACATCAGATATCCAATCCGGCACTCAAAAGCCAGTATTCACCGCCGTCCGCCTCTGTCCGGCGCGCTACAGCGGCCGCTGTCGGCGCATCCATTTCGGGCAGAACCATTACTCCTACGGTTCCCCCCGTAGAGAGGGCGAACCCGGCCCACGCTCGGATCTCGGGCTCATCCGGCATTTCGAACCGAGCTGGCCCCTCCTTGGCGTTGAAGGAGAATACCAATCGGCCGTCGCGTTCGACGGCCCATCGCGTTCGAGACGCTCGTGCCCGCGCTGTTTGTCCCCGAGCAACGAACCCGTGGCGCGCGAGGAACTCATCCAACTCGCTACGCGGGACAGTAGAGGGCACCGCCAGAGCGAGTACGGGAGTCAATCCGCCTGAAAGCTCGAGTGCAATCGGCAGACCAACAACTGCAGGCATGTTCTCGGTCACTGTGGTGACCCTTCGTCCGCCCATTACTGCGTCCCCTCTGCGACAAACTCTCTCAACGTGCAAGCAACCCCCAGCGAGGAAAAAGTCTATCCGATGCCCGGAACATCCGAAGCGTGGCTGGGAGTGTCATGAATCAGGCCCTGAGCCCCTTCCAACCTGGTGCGCGAGACTGGCAGTTGGGCTGGCAACATGGTGAAGCCCCTGGTAGATGGGTTTTCGACCAAGAGAACCGTCTCTACCAGAGGCTTCACGTGCTTGTTTACCCGTCGGGCTCGACGTGTCCAGCTCTGCCCTTCGCTTCCTCACGCAGCAGTTGCGGCGGCACCGCCCTGCGATCGGCTCCCGTTGGCGGCGTTTGAGTGCCAGCCGCCAGGCCCTGCTCACACTCGCTCATCTGCGGGTGGGACACACATATACCCAGCTCGAGGCCGGGTTCGGCGTCGGACCCACGACGGCCTACCGCTATGTCACCGAGGCTGTCCAACTCCTCGCCGCCCTCGCTCCCAGCCTGGCCGACGCGGTGCGGACCGCTTCGGTGAAGGCGTTCGTGATCCTGGACGGCACGCTCCTGCCGATCGACCGCATTGCCGCGGACCGGTCGTTCTACTCCGGAAAACACAGAAGCACGGAATGAAACGTGCAGGTCATCGCAGATCCCTTCGGTCGACTGCTGTGAGCCTCACCGGCCCTGCCCGGCGCCGTCCACGACATCCGCGCGGCCCGCGAACACGGCATCGTCGACGCCCTCGCCGAGGCCGGCATCAAGTGCTGGGAGACAAGGGTTACCGGGGTGCCGGCGGCACGGTCCGCATCCGGTGCTGGGGACGCTGGGAGACCCTCTCCCCGGGCCAGAAAGCGGTGAACCGGTCTCACACAAAGATCCGGGCACTCCTCGAGCAGACCATCGCCGCCCTCAAGTCCTGGCGACTCCTCCGCAAACTGCGATGCTCGGCCACCCGGATCACCAACCTCGTCCAGGCCGTCCTCACCCTTCATCTGACCAGCTCAGACTGAAGATGGAAAAGGCTCAGAAAATGGTGATCCGGGGTTCTTGAATGACTCAGGTTTTTGAAGGCACCCTGACTCTTTTCTATCTTGAAAGGTGTCCGCTTCCGAAGTCGGCTGCACGGATAACCGGAGTCGACTGCACGTGCCAGACTCGCCGTCTTCATCAGGGCGACGGGCGTGATGTTCAGGTCGTGGCGTCGGTCGCCTCGGCTTCGGCGAGGACCCGGTAGACGCTGGCGACCGAGGGGTGCTCGCCCTTGTTCTCTTGCCGGACGGGATGACGAGCTTGCGGGCGATCTGAGGAACGGGGACGCCGCTGGCCCGCAGGGGGCGGGCGTAGGCGACCATGTCGTCGTCGAAGACCTTGGGGTGTCCGCCGTGCCGACCGCGTTCGAACTCGATGTCGTCGCACCGCAGGTCCTCGGCGATGGTCAGCGGCTCGGCGGCGCCGCGGCCGAGCCGCCTCATCCCACGGCTTCAGCGCGTCGCTGTAGTACTGCACGTAGTCGATCACGAAACCCGACCGGGACAAGGTCCGGCGGACCTGCCCTTGCCGAATACCTCATCCATGCAGGTGGGAGCGGGTTTCGGTAGCACCGCAGTTGCCCGAGTCGGGGCTCTCGCGTGATCGGCGGTGGTCGCGGCATGATGATCGGCCGTGCTGCTGAGACTGGCGTACCTGGGCGTGACGAACTGACCTGCCCCATCTCCCAGGTTCCAGTTCTGGTGGCTAACTGACAGCCCTTCACGGAAGGCTGGCAGCCATGCCTCGTCGCTATCCTTCGGAGTTCCGGGCGCGTGCCATCGCGCTGGTCCGCGCCGGCAAGCAGGCCAAACAGACAGCGGTGGAGCTCGGTATCCATCCCGTCACGTTGTCGAAGTGGTTGCGGCAAGACGACATCGACAACGGGCGGCGACCGGGAACGCCGTCGAGCGAGTCTGCTGAGTTGCGGGCCGCGCGCCGGCGGATCCATGAGCTGGAGACCGAGCTGGCGATCGTCCGGCAGGCGGCGAAGTTCCTTGGCGAGGACAAGCCGGCCCCAAAAGGCTCTACCCGGTGATCGACCGACTCGTCGATGCCGGGGCACCGGTCAACAGGTGCTGCCGGATCCTTGGCGTCGCCCGGCAGAACTACTACAAACACAAGCGCACACCGACCACTCCACGGCAGCTACGGCGGGACTGGCTGACCGGACTGATCCGAGAGGTTCACGTCGCTTCCCGCGGCACCTACGGCTACCGCCGCATCCACGCCGAGCTCACCCTGGGCATGGGCATCCGGGTCTGCTCCAGGACCGTGTCGGTGCTGATGACACAGGCCGGGATCTACGGGCTGCCCGGACCGGTGCGCGTGAAGCGCCTGCGTGGTGTCGTCACCGCCGAGGACCTGGTCAACCGGAAGTTCCATCGGTTGCGTCCCGACGAGCTGTGGGTCACCGACATCACGCAGCACCGCACCAGGGAAGGGTGGGTCTACTGCGCGGCGGTCCTGGATGCGTTCAGCCGCAGGATCGTGGGCTGGTCCATCGACTCAAGGCAGGACTCCACCCTCGTGGTCAACGCGCTGGACATGGCCATCCGCAACCGCCGCCCCGAGCCGGGCGGGATCGTTCACGCCGATCACGGCACCCAGTTCACCTCCTGGGTCTTCGGGGAACGCATCCGCTCCGCTGGCCTCCTGCCGTCGTTCGGCACCGTCGGGGACGGCCTGGACAACGCGATGATGGAGTCGTTCTGGTCCTCGATGCAGATCGAGTTACTCAACCGAAAGCGCTGGAAGACCCGGGTCGAACTGGCCAACGCGATCTTCGAGTTCATCGAGATCTTCTACAACCGCCAGAGACGACATTCAGCACTGGGCTACCGCACCCCCATCGAGTACGAACTACTCTCCGCACAAGACACCAT
>NZ_JBSFGB010000104.1:0-7653 GCF_053596375.1 Streptomyces sp. NPDC001709
ATGCGCCAGCACCGCCCGATTGACCATGATCGCCACAGCGGGATCATGCCATCCACCTGGCACGACACCTCACCCGCTATCACGCACCAACTCGTTAAGAACCTGGGCTCGCTGACACTGAAACTATTGAAAGTGGCATCTCAACAACAAACCGTTACATCACTGCCGCGGCCCGAGGCTCCACGCCTCGCGGTTTCCGGACAATGTTCGAACTGAAAGCCGCTGCTAGCGGTAGTTTGGAGAAGCCCTACCTCTCCACGATCGCGTCCCTGGTCCCGCGGATGCTGTTTGCCCGATCATGGGCCGGGACTGGGTGCTGCAGAGCCACCTCACCGGCGTGCCGGCCCCCGTGACGCCGATATGCCTGCCCCATAACCATCGGCGCAGGTGGAGGACGTCGTAGGCCTTGTCTGCGTGGAGCCGTGTGGGCATGGAGTCGGCTGCATGCGTGCGGTGTTTCATATGGAAGTGGGCCAGCATCGGCTTCAGTGCGAGGCTGTCGTGGGTGTTGGCGGCCGAGAGGGCGACACGGAGGGGCAGCCCGGCTGCATCGGACAAGATGTGCATCTTGGAGCCTGGCCTACCTCGGTCCACGGGGCTCGGACCTGCAAGTTCGCCCCCTTTTTGGCCCGCACATGTGCCGAGTCCAGCACCACCCGCGAGAGGTCCACCAGGCTCCGGACATCCAGAAGTTGCAGCACCTGTTGATGCAGACGCCCCCACACCCCTGCGCGTGACCAGATCAGGAACCGGCGGTGCACCGTCGACTTGGAAGCACCGAAACACGGCGGCAAAGCCCGCCAGGAACACCCGCTGACCAGCACGCATAGTTGGCTGCCGGCGCTCCAGCCGTTCCTCGACCGTGGCCCGCCTCCGGGCCACGGGTCCGAGCGGTTGGCGAGAGTCACGTCGTCGCGTGACAAGGGAAGCGCCTGTTTCTGATCATCAGCCACAGGCACTGATCAGAGCACGAGCGTGCCCAGGTCGCGCACGGTGTCGGCGAGCGCGCGGATCGCGTCATTCTCGGCCTCGCCGCGCCAGACCAGCGCGTAGCTGAGGATGGCCAGATCGGGCACCGGCAGCCAGCGGATGTTCGGCATGCCCCAGTACCGCGTCACGTGGCGGGGGAATGTCTGCACGATGTCACCCATCGAGATCAGACTGAGATCAACTCGTCCGGGCCGAGCACCAGATGGGCACGCTCGATGGCACGGCCGCGCGGGGTGTGGAAGGGCAGGTAGCTGTCCTCCCAGTAGTCCGGGACGCCGGTGGTGGTCGCGTGCGCGAAGTCCGCGAATGCCTCCAGCGGCGCGGTGTCGCGCCCGGCGAGCTCGTGGTGGTCGGCCACGGCCAGCACCCGAGGGTCAGTGAGCAGCGTCGGGCCGACCGTCAGATCCGGTTCCTCCACCGGCAGCCAGGCGATGAAGACGTCCATGGCGCCGGCGCGCAGCGCGCCGAACGGTTCGGCGTACGGCGCCGGCCTGATCTGCAGCTCCCACCGGGGATGGCGCCTGCGGAACGTACGCCAGTAGTGGTGCAGGTCGACGATGTTGAACGGCATCATGCCGACCCGCAGCCGCCCGGTCACTCCCCGCCCGGCCATCCTGGCCCGCTCCAGCGACTCGTGCAGGCCCATGTACACAGGCTGCAGATCGTCGCGCAGCTGCCGGCCGACCTCGGTCAGCCGAACCGTACGGCTGGTGCGCTCGAACAGCGCGGCGCCGATCCGGCGCTCCTGCTTCTTGATGGTCTGGCTGACTCGCGCCTGGGAGACGTGCAGGCGCTCGGCGGCCCGGCCGAAGTGCAACTCCTCGGCGAGCACCAGGAAGATCTCGATGTCCCGGATTTCCACTGGACCCCCCGTGTCCTCGATCGATAATCCCACGGTTATCGATCAGCGCGGAAGTCTACGTTGATCATGGTGATGGTCGGCCGGGAGGCTGGGCGGCATGGAATCACGCATGAAGAATCCCGCGTTCGTCCTGCCGGACGCGATGAAGGGCATCGGCAGCATCATCAAGGCCATCGGCCAGGGCGGAATCACGCACGAGCTGCAGGAGATCGTCGCGCTGCGCGCCAGCCAGCTCAACGGCTGCAGCGCCTGCGTCCATGCCCATGTGCAGAACCTGCGCAAGGCGGGCGAGAGCGAGGAACGGATCGCCACGGTCGCCGCCTGGCGGGAGGCACCGTTCTTCACAGACGCCGAGCGCGCAGCACTCGAACTCGCCGAACGGACCACCAGGCTGGCCGACCGCTCCGAGGACGCGGTGTCCGACGAACTGTGGGACCGCCTGCGCGGGTACTACGGCGAGGAGCAGCTCTCCGCGCTGATCCTGCTGATCGCCGTCACCAACTTCTTCAACCGCCTCAACGCCGTGGTCCGCGAGCCGGCCGGCACCTCCTGGGGCTGATCCGCCCGCCCGCACCGCGAGCTGACACCGGGCCGCGCCGGACCGCCGCCCGAAAGGGCGCCGGTCCGGCGCGGCCTTATACCGCTCGACCGGCTCCATTGCAACACCACGAAGTCACGCTGGAGCATTAAGAGGGTGTTTGATCTAGGCGGATTGCCATTTATCTCCCAGTAAGTTCCTCGCCAGGTGGGTGTCGTCTCGTCCGTTATGCGCTTGGTGAGGTTGTCGATCGAGGCGATGTGGATCATGGCCTCGGAGCTGGCGGGTAGGGTCTCGTAGTCTCGGGCGAGGCGCCGGTGCAGCATGATCCAACCAATGCTGCGTTCGACAACCCAGCGCCTTTTGACAATGTGGAAGCCGCGAACTCCCGGGTTTCTGTTGACGACTTCGACGTGGATTCCGAGGCTGGCGCCGTGCTCGATGACGGCGTTTTTGAAGCCGGTGTCGACCCAGCTCTTGGAGATGGTCGGGTAGGTCTTCTTGGCCTGGTCGAGGAGCTGGATTCCGACGGCGTTCTCGGACAGGCTCGCTGCGGTGACAGTCACGGCGAGGATGAGTCCGATCGTGTCGGTGAGGATGCCCCGTTTCCTGCCAACGATCTTCTTGGCGGCGTCGGTTCCCTGGCTGGTCAGGGGCACATTGGTGGACGTCTTCACGCTCTGGGTGTCGATCACGGAAGCGGTCGGTTCGGGCTTGCGTCCTTCCTTTACGCGAGCCAGGCCGGTCAGGTCGTAGTTGAGCTGGGTGAGGATTCCCTCGTCGCGCCAGGCGGCGTAGTAGGCGTAGACGGTGCCGTGGCTGGGGAAGTCATGCGGGAGGTATTTCCAGGGGATTCCGGTGCGGTGGACGTAGAGGAGTGCGTTGAACACGTCGCGCAGGTCGACTTTGGCCGGCTGCCAAGTGAGCCTGCGGTCGAGCCGGGCCTTCCTCCAGGCCGTCGACGTCGGCTCGATTAAGGCCCATCGGGCGTCGGACAGGTCGCTGGGGTACGGCTTCCGCTGGCTCACGCCGTAGCGTGATCATGGATGCGTCGGACGCTGACGTTCCGTTCCTGTCGGGCGTTTCTGCCTGATCTTCAAACCAGACGGACTTCGTGCGCAAGAAGCGGAGTAAACGGGCAGCCAAGTCGTCGGCTCGGCGGACTCGAAGACGCGCGTTTAGGGCAGACATCCTAAAACTCGCGCCCGCAAAGGTAGCTTAACGACGCAGCTCATCTCTAAACGCCCACTAAGAGGCCATCTCATGTGGCGAGTCTGCGATAGCAGATGAGGGTGCAGGCGGCGATGTTGGTCGCACCCGCTCAGACGGCCGAAGTGTTCTGTGTCGCCTCGCGTACTTCGGTGAGGGCTCGCTGCCTGAGGTTGCCACCGAACAACTGAATCGTGGTGGCGGCCAGGATGTCATCCCTGCTGATGGTCCGCCCGTCCCCCCTGCGGGTGGACGGGGCCCAAAGGGAATCCTTGAGGAACGGGGGTGGGGCCGCTTCGTCCGGCATTACTGGGGTGACCGTACCGAAACGTTTGACCCCGCCCTCGCGGACGACCATGGCCGCGTCCCGGGCGAGGTCCGTCAGGAACACGCTTGCGATTCCGTCCAGGTCGCGAACCACCGCTGGGACGGCCGTCGCCCCCTGCCTCCGCAGCAGCTTCTTGACCCCGGCCTCGAACCTGTGAGCGCAGACCACAGCACTCGGTTTGCGCGACCTGCTGCGCTTGCGGGAAGGCACGATGACGCCCTCGGCGTCGTGCAGGACACCGGTCAGGCCTTGAAACGTCGGGCTGTGACCGTACCAACTGTTTCCGACCTCGAGCTCGACGTTCCGGTCGATCGCCGAGAGAAGGTCACCGGGGATCAGCTTCCTCCGGGCCTCCTCCGCCGCCGCTCTCCTCGCGCCGTCGATGATCTCCGTCAGCACTGTCCGCGTCACCGACGCGGCGGCCCACGCGGCCGACCGAGAGACGTGCATCGAGGTCACGTCCCTGAATACCGCTTTGACGAGAGAAGGCTTGAACGGCGAGACATCCAGGACCGAGGCGGACTCGGGGCCGCTGTGCTCAGGGCGTGCGGGCTGTGTGGTCATAGGAAGAAACGCTCCCTGTTGTCGGAGTTATCAAAGGCCCACACTTCACCGCGCAGACCCGCTCTCTTCCGTCATCCTCCACAGTGCGGCGGTGTTCGAGTTGGAGCAGGCCGTTGGCCCGCTCTGCGACGGCGTGGACGCCTCGGATCACGGCGTTGAACGCGTGGTCGTACTCGGTGAGTTCCCCGCCCTTGGTCTTCTTGACCGGGTGTCGCATGCCGTCTGCCACGTTTTCGTAGCCGAGGTCGGTCAGAGTGGGATGCCCAGGGCAGCGGCGAGCCGGTTCAGGGCGTCGACCAGGCCGTGTGCGCCGGCGCGGTGGTGTCGTGCTCCCGGACCCGGGAGACCCGCAACGGCCAGCCGTCCGGGGCCGAGATGACGTGCACGTTCCCTCCGTGGTGCTTGTGCTTCCCAGACCACCACAGGCCCGCTCCGTTGCGACCGGCGGCAGCCACGCGGTCGGTGCGCATCTCGGTTCCGTCCACGTTGAGGTAGCGAAGCACTATGAGAAGGCGTCCGCGTGGTCGCGCACCCACTGCTCGAAGGTGCGGGGCGCCCGGCCGGTGACCTCGTGAACGGTCGGCAGGACCCTCGACTCGTCGAGCGTGCCGTCCACGTAGAAACTGAAGAAGGCGTCAACGTACTCGACCGGCATGGACGCCTCCATCTCGGCCCTGGCCTCGGCGTTCGTCAGTCCCACGCAGCTCAGGTCCCGGCCAAGGCCTTCGGCCAGCACCGCGACCTGCTCCTCGGGCAGCAGCGACTGAGGGCCTGTCACCGGATGGATCCTGCCCACGTGTCCGTCATCCAGGAGCGCCCGTGCCACGACGGCGGCGATGTCGTACGGGTCCACGGCGGCGGCCCGTATGGTCGGAAACGGGACCCGTACCACGTCACCGGCGGCCAACTGCGGGCGCCAGCGCAAGGCGTTCGACATGAACGCCCCCGAACGGACGAAAGTCCAGGCCAGCCCTGAGTCGCGTACCGCCCGCTCGGACTCGATCATGTAGCGCGCGACCGCGTTGGTGAGGTCGCCGCTCGCGGCCGAGCCGCCGGACAGCAGCACTACCCGCTGCACCCCTGCTCCGGCGGCCAGGGCCAGAGTGTCGGCCATGTTCTGGTAGCCCGGGAGCAGGAACAGCCCGTCCACGCCGGCCAGCGCGTCGGCGAGGGTGTCAGGGCGGTTGAGGTCGCCCACGACCGCCTCGGCGCCGGGGATCTCGCGGGGGCTGCGGACGAGTGCGCGCACCCGCTGCCCGGCCCGGGCCAGTGCCGCGACGACTTCGGTGCCCACGTTGCCGGTCGCGCCGGTCACCAAGTACATGGATCCCCCAAGTCCCGTGAGTTTCCCCTCACTTTAAGCGGGGCGGAGCTTCCCGGTGGGTGATCGCCGGTCAAAGATGGTCCGCATGACGGACGAGGTCTACTACAGGCGGACCGCACGGCGGATGTGGCAGCAATTGGAGGCCGCGCACGCGCTGGTCTACTACGCGCCCGAGGTGTTCGAGGAGTTCGCCGCCCTCGGTTACGACGTGGCCACCAGGTGGCCGAGCTACTTCCCGCTGCGATCGGCTCCGCTCGGCGCGGCCGGGCCCAGGCAGGTGGCCGCAGCCTTCTACAGCTTCAGCCCGCGTATGGTCGCCGAGCACGTCTCCAGTGGCTGGAACGTGGCCTCCCGTGACGAGGTGCTCGCGGCGCGGATGCGGGGGGTCGACCGCGCGTACCGGGCGCTCATGGGTGACCTGATCGGCACGCCGGACTTCGCCGAGGCGGCGCGGCTGGTCCGCCGGGTCGCCGAGGCCGCCGACATCGCGGGGCGGCCGATGGCTGCGGCGAACGCGGACCTGCCCTGGCCCGACGAGCCGCACCTTGTGTTCTGGCAGGCCGCCACGATCATCCGCGAGCAGCGCGGTGACGGCCACATCACGGCGCTGCTCGCAAGTGGTCTCGACCCGTGCGAGGCCCTGGTGTCCTTTGCGGCGATCGGCGCCGCGCCGGTGGAGACTTTCCGGAGCCGTCAGTGGAGCGAGGACGCGTGGGCAGCCGCGGCGGACCGGCTGCGCTCACGGGGCTGGATCGACGACGACGGCAAAGCCACCGAACGCGGCGCCGAGGGCCGCGACCAGGTCGAACGGCTCACCGACCGGCTCGCCGCCGAGCCGTGGAAGGCCATCGGCGACAAGGGCGTCGACCGCCTCGCCGAACTGAACGGTCCGATCCTCAGCGCCCTGCTCCTGTCCGGCTTGTTCCCCGCCACCAACACCATCGGCATCGCAACGGTCCGCGGCCCGCAGTGGTAGGGGGTCTTGTACCGCGAGGTCAGGGTCTTCTCGTCAAGGAGCGGCGTCCGGTGCCGTGCATCGCAAGGCGCCGGATCGGCCTCGTGGGGCGCCTGCTCGGTCGATGCGGCAACGCCGCGAGGTACCCCGTGCCGGAGGCACCGTGCCGTGCGTCGCGACAGGGCGAGCTTCGACTGACGCGGCGCAAGTAAATCTCATGACAGGGCTTCAGCGTCGTTCGAGGGGCAGGGCGTTCGGTTCGTGGCGATCCCCTGCCCTGGCGCTCATCCAGTCGCCCCCGGCACCCGGCAGCAACACGACCGCGCCGAGGAGCCGGACGCCGTCGGCACCCAGTGGACCCGCTACCTGCTTACCGGCAAGCGCCGCCCGCACGGTACGGCCGTCATGATGTTCCGCAGCAGCGGCAGGGCGATCGGCTCCGGGCGCACTGCCGTGGAGACCGGCGCCCTCACACAGGACGGCGCCGTCGCCGCGATCGTCGTCAACTCCCGGCCGACGAAGACGGGCACAGCGACTGGCTCCACCGGTGGGAACAGCACATTCTCAGCGCGCCCTGACTGCTGGTCGTGCAGTTCCGGCCCGAGTCGGAAGAGCTCGGGCTTTCACTCGTCCGCGCTGGGTAGCCGCAGGCAGAGGGGCAACTCGTCTATGTTGAGGTTGGGCAGCGAGCTTCCCGTGCGGGCCTTTACTCCCGGGGGACCCACGCGTCGCGGCTGACGGACACCCATGCTGTGTTCGCGGCCGTTACCTCGGCCGCTATCGGGTTCCTTACGAGTTGGTGCGTGATAGCGGGTGAGGTGTCGTGCCAGGTGGATGGCATGATCCCGCTGTGGCGATCATGGTCAATCGGGCGGTGCTGGCG
>NZ_JBSFGB010000105.1:0-7494 GCF_053596375.1 Streptomyces sp. NPDC001709
CGCCACGATCAACTCGCGTGCCCCAACCCCCATCATGCCCAGTTCAACGAGTAACCCGGGCGCCGAGCCACGGCCAACCGTGCACGAGGTCGTTAGGTCGCCGCGCCGAGGGGTAGTCGGCGGCGATACGGGCGATCTCTTCAGGCCCGGCGTCATGGATCGGGGTCTGGTCATCCATGCACGCCTGCCGCTGTGTTGTCACGGTGGACCACGACTGGGGCGCCCAGGCCCGCCACTTCGCGCCGAACGCGCAGCCCTCGTCTCCTGACGCGACGCCTAACGGTCGGCCCTCCCTGCTCTTTGCGGAAACCGAGTCGCGACGGCTCCGTTCCATCGCGCGGGCCCCGCGGCCCGCCGTAGCGTCCAGTCTTCCCAAAGCGGCATGCAAGCGGTTGAAACCCGGATAGAGTCCCCCAGCACTTGCACGACTCCAAAGGGGGGTTCCTTTGCGCGCTCGTTTTGCCATCTCAGCGGTGGCTGTCGCCTTGGCCGGTGTCTTCTTCAGCGCACCGGCCGCGTCCGCGGCGACACTGCCGTCCACCAACACCGCCCACCACTGCATCCAGCACACCACCGGCGTGTGCGGCTGGACGCACCACCAAAAGCCCAAGGACAAGTACGAGACCGCGAAGTGCGTGGACGCCTCGCTGTCGTACTCGCGGCACTCGCAGGGCACCTGCTCCCACCACCACGGCGTCCGCTACTGGTTCAAGTAGCCCGCCACACACCGCGGGTCGCCTTCTCCGCACCCGGAGAGGGCGACCCGCGCGCCCGTGAATTCGAACCGGCGCCAGCTGACGTTCGGCCAGCATGTCAGTGCCGGTGTCCACTGCGGTGGTCACGGTCGCGGCCCCAGGAAACGGCGCCGACGAAGCGGCCGCGGTCGTTGCGCAAAGCCGCGGCGTCGGAGCCGGTGTACTCGGAACACAGCGAAGTCCAGGTCCTGTTCGCCTGAACATGCCCGGGACGCGGTGGTCTGGCACGCCCGTCCGCAGCGTTGCCGGCCGGTGAGGAGGAGAGAGTGAGCGGCACGGCCATGGTGAAAGACATCGACGTCCGCGGCATGCAGCACTGCGAGACGACGGCGCTGGCCGTGCTACTGCGGCACGAGGGACTCGACTTGTCCGAGCCCATGCTGTTCGGGCTCGGCTCCGGGTTGTCCTTCATCTACTGGGACAGCAAAGCCATGGGTTTTCCCTTCCTGGGAGGCCGGGTCAAGCCGTTCGAACTCACCAGGAACCTGGCCGCCGCCCTCGGGCTCGAGCTGCGGGTCGAAGAGACCACCTCCCCGCGCAAGGCAGAACGTGGCGGCACCCATCGACGCCGGTCGGCCGGTCGGGCTACAACTCGACAGCTACCACCTGGACTACTTCAGTACCAAGGTGCACTTCGGTGGGCACGTCGTGGCCATGTACGGCTACGACGAACAGGACGCCTACCTGGTGGACACCGACCCGCAGGGCGGAGCCGTCTCCACCAGTCTCGCCGGTCTAGCCAGAGCCAGGGCCGCACGCGGCCCCATGACCGCCAAGCACCGCTCCTTCACCATCACAGCGCCCAGCAGCCCGACTCCACCGCAGGACCGGATCATCCCCGCGATCAGGACCTGCGCCGACGCCTTCCTGAACCCGCCCATCGCGAACCTGGGCCACCGGGGCATCGAGAAGGCCGCCAAGCATGTGCCGAAGTGGCTGCAGCGCAGTGACAATCCGCAGGAAGACCTGCCACGGACCGCCGTCTTCATGGAGAAGGCCGGCACCGGCGGCGCCCTGTTCCGCAATCTTTACCGGGACTTCCTCGCCGAGTGCGCCCAGCTGATCAACAGCAGCCACCTGCGCAGCGGCCACACCCTGTACACCGAGGCCGCCACCCTCTGGACACAGGTGGCCGCGCTCCTCGCGACAGCAGGCGAATCCGGCGACGCGAAGAACCTCACGCAGGCCGGCACCATCCTCCACGAGCTCTCACGTATCGAACGTGCTGCAATGCAAGCCCTCAGCCTGCTCTAGGGCCTGACCAGCAGGTCATGCGCAGAACCCGAGTCCCCGTAGCTCGTCCAGGTCGGGGAGGTGGACTCCGGAAAGATCACCGATACGTGCACCCGGCCGCATTCAGCAGACACCGGGCGCAGCCGCGGATGATGAGGGTGAGCGCCGTATCGGCCTTGGCTCAGAGGCCGTCGACGGCGGGCGGGGCGATGTCCGGGTCGTAGGGGCCGCACCCGGGCCACACCAGTGCGCCGTTGAGGTGCCGACGGCACGAAGAGCAGTAAGCCATCTGGGTGTTCCGGTCTTCCTGGTTCGACGTGACGTCGGCTCCGTCTGGGGGTGGACGGCTTGGTCCTTGAGTGAGGACGGGACACGCGGACGTACCCGCGACGAGGCCCCCTACGGCGGCGACCCGCGCCACTCCGGCCGCCCAGCCGCAGCAGCTCCGTTGCTGCCGTCCCAACGACGGGCTTGCTGAACCGTATCCAGTCCGGTCAGCAATTCCGCTGCCCGGTGCTGTGTGTGTTCCGCGGCGCGTTGTGCTTCTGCGACGACGTCGCCCCGCTCGCGCATCAGGTCCTCATAGATCGGCAAGCGATCGTTTCGAGTGGAGCTGTGTGTCATGGTCGGCCCGCTTTCATGGCGATCAATAAAGAGGCCGGTCCACTGTCAGGCTCGGTTGAGCCGGACAGCGATCCCGTGGCCGATCAGCAAATAGATGACGGCCGGGAGACCGTAGTTGAGGACAACGCGTAGTCCCTCGGTGTCCATCGTGAAAATGTCCTGTGACCACCAGGACAGCCAGCCCGCTGTGCCCCGCACGAATTCGACGAACACATTCGTACGGTTTGCGTCGAGCAGGAACAGCAGGATCCACAGGCCCAGCAGGCCCGCCGCGATGTCGGCGATCGTGCAGATGGTGATGGCCGTACGCCGTGTGGTGGCCTGACGGTGCAGAGAGCGGTCCGGGCTCGGCGGCTCGTTGTATGCCTGGTATCCGGGAACCGGGTCGATGTTTCTCACAGAGATATCCGATCTGACGTAGTGCCGTGTCTGCGGGCTTGCGTCAGGGCACCCAGATCGAGCCGGTCCGGTACCCCGCTTCTCCCTACTCCTGCGTTGCGCATGCACCACAGCGTTACACCGACCTCTGCGATGTCCCAAATATGGCCGCCTATGGAGGCACTTACCCGCATGTTCACACGCCAGGGCAATTTTCCGGACGAAATGGAGGAGTGTGATTCGGGTGCCGTCACAGTCTCCGGTCGCCAGTGTTCGTGTAATTCGTGACCAGATTACGAAGGACTCCAGGGCGTTTCTTCACGGAGTTGTCGGTCTCGCAACCGTTCCCGTCTCCCCGTGACACTCCTGACCTGCGGCGCGCTGTTGGAAGTGACCCCGGGCGGGGTCATGGCGCCCATCCTCCGGGGGGAGGCTTTGCGGGCGCCGATGTGCTGGGGCAGGTTCGGTTCCCCCCGTGCCGGGCCTGCCCCTGCTCTCCCAGCTCGGAAGGCCATGTGGCAGGCGTTGGGCCCCCAGGTGTGACGGCCCGGCACTCCAGTGCGCTGTAGGAGTGGGCCCAGCGACCCAGGGGCCTCGTGGCACCTGCTCGCCCCCAACTCCGAGCGGGTGGTCGCGCAATGAGGGGCAGGCAGGTGAATCCCCCGTCACCTGCCTGCCCCAGGCGCACCACGGCGTCCGGTCGCGAGGGAGTGTGCGTCGGCCTGGGCAACCGGGACCCGAACGAACGCAAACCGAACCACCGGGCCCCGGGGGGAACGACGAGCAACGCGATGATCGGGGTGGGTGTGCAGGGTCTGCTGGCGGACCGCTACGAGTTGCAGGAGCTGCTGGGACGCGGCGCGATGGGCGAGGTGTGGCGGGCCTGCGACCACCTCCTCGGGCGGCCCGTGGCCGTCAAACTGCTGCATGCCGAGGAAGCGGAAGACGCCGATCGATTCCGCCTGGAGGCACAGATCGCGGCACGGCTCAACCACCCCAACGTCGTCGGCATGTACGACTTCGGCGCGCACCATGACCAGCCCCACCTGGTCATGGAACTCGTCGACGGCTGGAACCTGGCCCAGGAACGCTCCCTGCGCCGCGTCCTGCCCCCGGCCGAGGCGGCGGCCATCACGGCACAGGCGGCCGCCGGCCTGTCCGCGGCACACGAGGAGGGAGTGGTCCACCGGGACGTCAAACCCGCCAACGTGATGCTGACCACCGACCGCACGGTGAAGATCACCGACTTCGGCATCGCACGCTTCGCCGAGGAAGCCGCCAGCAGCCTGACCGCCACAGGCAAGATCATCGGCACCGCCGACTACCTGGCTCCCGAACGCGCGCTGGGCCGTCCCGCACAGCCCGCATCCGACGTCTACTCCCTCGGCTGTGTCCTGTACGAACTGCTCACCGGCCAACCTCCGTTCAGCGGAGCCACGTCACTGGCCGTGGTCCAGCAGCACGTCAGTGCCACACCAGCACCCCCCGACCGCCTGCGCCCCGGCATCCCGCAACCGCTCTCCGACTACGTGCTGCACATGCTCGCGAAGGACCCGGCCCACCGGCCCACCGCGGAGCAGGCAGCCGCCTGGCTCGCCGCGCAGAACGGGACAGCACGACCGGCCGAGCACGACGGCACCACCCTCATGCCCGCCCCGGCAATCCCACCGGCACCGACCCCGCACGCCGGTGAACCCCGCGCCGGCACACACTCCCGCCCCAGCGGTCGCCGCAAACTGGCCTCCAAAGCCGTTCTCGCCGGCGTCGGCCTCGCGCTGTTCGCCGGGGCCACCGCCCTCGGAGCCTCGCTCAACTCCGGCGCCACGGCGCCTACGTCTCCGGCCCCTCCCTCACCCACGCGCATCGCATCGACACCCGCCGGTCGGACCCCGGCCACCACGCCATCGCCTGTCCCTCCGTCCGCCAGGACGTCACCCGGGCCGGCGCACGGTGGCGACAAGGGCGGCGAGTGGTCAGGCAAGCACACGGACCGCAAAGGAGGAAAAGGGCGGCAACGGCACTCCGGCGGCTGAGCCGCGGGGAGACGCCGCGTACACCCGTCAGGGCAGGCGGAGGGAACCAGCTTGGGTGCGGCTCGTTTCGAGGGACACCTGACCAGGGAGCCGTACCGGCTCCGCGGCGCCCGCGCGATGTCGTTTCGCGCCTGAAGGCCGATCAGTGCTGCCGGCGCGGGCGCGGCCAGACAGTCGTCGAACGCCGAGGTGAGCTGCCCGCCGTGATCGTGTCGGCCCTCCGCTTGGCCGCTGCGGGCGTTACTGCCACTGCGAGCTGGTTGCGATGGCCCGCAGTTGGGTCAATGTCAGGGCCGGCGTGGTACGGGTCGAGGGGGCGTTCTGGCCCGGTGCCTGCCACTCCATGATGGTGACGTAGAGCCCGTCAGGGTGCAGTACGTTCACCGCCTGGTGCCCGGGGCCTGGTCCGGGTGCTGCCTGCCTGGTCTTGATCAGGGTGCCGTCGGCCAGGGGTGTCGTACCGGCGAAGACGTGGCTGCGGATCGCGGCGGTGGAGGTCTGCCGGGAGACGTGCACCTCGAGCAGCGACTTGCCATGCCCGTCGTCCACCCACAGCTGCCCGGACTGCCAGCCGCCGGGCGGGCTCGAATGAGTCAGGCCGGTCGGCAGCAGCGCGGTCAGGGTGGCAAGGGCGCGTTCGGCGGGCAGTGTGCCGGTGAAGGTCGGCTTCGGGGTGGCGGATGCCGTGGCCGAGCCGGTTGTGGACGAGGCCGCCGGACCGGCGAGCGTGTGGTCGGCTGTTCCCCCGTCGGACAGCAGTCCGGGTACGACCGCCGCGCCGAGCCCGACGAGCGCGAGTACGGCTGCTCCGCTCACGCCGACGGCCGTGGCGCGGCGGCGGCGCCTGCGCCGGCCGTTGCGGACACCGGCCCGCACAAGTGACGGGGTGCTGGGCGGCTCGAAGGACAGGAGGGTGGTGCGGAGGGCTTCGGTGAAGTCTTCTTCAACGGGCATGGCGGGTCACCGCGTTTCGGGAGTCGGTGCAGAGGGCGAGGTAGGTGCCGCGGACCGGGGTCAGGGGCTGACGAGCTCGGACAGGTCGTGGCCCAGCAGGTCCCGGATGCGGGCGAGCGCGCGCATGCTCTGGTTGCGTACCGCGCCCGGCCGGACCTGAAGGATCTCGGCGGTCTGCTCGACGCTGCGGTCCTCCCAGTAGCGCAGGAGCAGCACGGCCCGGTCCCGGGCGGAGAGCCGGCCGAGAGCGTCGAGCAAAGTGACCCGCAGCGTGGCGTCGTGCTCGGTGACGGCACCGGAGTCCGGCAGGGTGTCGGTGGGCTGCTCGGAACTGCTGCGCCGGCGGCGGTAGGACAAGTACGTCCGCACGAGGACGGTGTGGGTGTACGCCGCTGGGTCGTCTATCTGCGCGATCTTGCGCCAGTTGGCATACATCCGGCCCAGCGTGTCCTGCACCAGGTCCTCCGCGAGGTGCACATCACCGCTGGTGAGCACACACGCAGAGCGGAACAGAGGTGCGGATCGCGCAGCGGCGAACGCCATGAATTCCTCTTCGTACCGGCGCTTCATCCGAGGTCCTGTTCGTCGTCCACACTCTGAAGACGCTGTGGCTGCAGGGTTACGTCCCACCCGGAGAAGCAGAAATCTTGCCGCCTCAGGCGAACTTCCCTTCCGCGACGCTGTCGTCGGGCCTGAGTAGGGTCGCGACAGGCCCTGTGGCTGTCGCTCCGTTTCCAGCCCCGCCCCTTCAAACCGTGCACGCAATTCTCCCGCACCGAGATCGCGTCGTACCGATCCGGTCAGCCGCTTGACCCAGGTGACGGAGTTCGCGCGTCTGTTGAAGGTGGTGCGGGAGCGGGGCGGCAACGGCACGATGCGGAGCCGGCCGTGGTCGTTGCCGTTGGCCGAGCCGGCGCTGGTGGTCGCGGTGTGCTACCGCACGAACCTGACCATGCGGCAGTTGGGCTCACTGTTCGGCGTCTCCTCCTCCATGGTGTGCCCGGGTCATCCAGCGGCTGGGACCGCTGCTCGCGCTGGAGCCCGTCTCCTGCCCGGCCGATGCCCCGGAGCGGGTGTGGATCGTGGACGGCACACTCATCCCGGTCCGTGACCGGGCTGTGGCTGCCTCCAGCCGCAACTACCGGTTCTCCGTGAACGTGCAGGTCATCGTGGACGCGGACACGCGGCCGGTGATTGCGGCAGCCCGTCCGGCGCCGGGAAATACGGTGACGGTGCTTATCTCAACTGCGGGATGGCGGTGCCGCACCGCAAACGCTCTCCGCGACTGTCGGCAGCACGGTGACGGTCTCCATCACGCGGTCCAGGCCGTTACCCACATGCACAACCACGCCCTCGCGTCATGAGCAGACGGCCTCGCTCACGGGCTCTGACCTGCCCAAGCCCAGCCTTGTGCAACACCCTTTACGAGCTCGTGCACGGTAGGCAGGGAGACGTCGAGCTCCTGATCGTCGATCATGGCCGTGTGGTGGGGAACGCGTCTCGTGCAGCGATCATCA
>NZ_JBSFGB010000106.1:0-7458 GCF_053596375.1 Streptomyces sp. NPDC001709
CGGTGAGCCCGCCCCCTTGCGGATACCTCATGTGACCGGCCTACCGCGACAACCACCACTTGTCAGCCACGACATCACGCCAACAAGGTCAGTAGCGCTCTTACCTTCGTGGGTTCATCGATCACCACGCGTGGTGGGGATGCCAAGGTCCACGGCAGAAGGCTGCTCCTGGCTCCGATCGAGCTGGCGGAGCTTCTCCTCGGCACCAGCCAGGCTGACCTGAAGACCTTCGATCTCGCCGAGCCAGCCTTCCTTTTCCGCTTCGGTGATGCGGTCAACGAGGTTGTCTCGAATCTCCATCAGCCGCTCGCGTTGGGCGGGATCGGGGCGGAGGAGTGAGCAGCGTACGCCCCGTTGACTGAACGAACAGTGGGAATTGGGCAGTTCAGGGAGCCAATGCTGCCTGCGGTCGTTACGGTCACCGGTCGTGATGGACGATGCGCTCGGGCGGGACCTGAGGACGTCGGTGGTTCCTCGGTGGGGACGGCTGGTGGAGACCGGTGATCGGTACGAGCCTTATCGACGCCTCGATCGCGATGGTGTGACAGTGGAAGCGGTCGTCGTCTACTTCCAGGAGTTACTGGCGGCTGGGAAAGCCACGTCGACGGTCCGCTCCTACGGAATGGATGTGCTCAGGTGGTGGCGGTTTCTGCAGGTGGTGGGCATTCCCTGGGACCGAGCGACCCGAGTGGAGGCCAGGGACTTTAGCCGCTGGATCCAGCTGACGGTCAAACCGAGCCCAGGCAAGGCTTCCGGCCGACGATCGGTGCAGGCCACCGGTGGCCCGAACCCCGTGACGGGGAAGCCGCCGACCGGGCCCGGTTACGCTGCGACCACCGTGGCGCACAGCGAGACGGTTCTGCGGCGCTTCTACGACATCCACCGCGACGTGGGAGCCGACCCGCTGATCAATCCGTTCCCGCTGGACCTGTCGCGTCGTTCCGGCCGTGCGCACGCGCACCACAACCCGATGGACGGCTGGAAACCCGAGCGAGTGGGCCGCTACCGGCCCAGCCTTCCGGAGCGGATCCCGCGGCGGATCCCGCGCTCGATTCCCGACAAGTGGTTCAACGAGCTGTTCGCCGCTCTGCGCTCCCACCGTGACCGGGCTTTGGTCGCATTCTGGATATCCACCGGAGTACGCGCTTCGGAGCTGATCGGTATCCGGCAGCGCGACGTCGACCCCGGCCAGCAGTTGATCAGCGTGGTTCGAAAGGGCTCGCGGGCGGTGCAGCAGGTGCCGGCGTCGGCGGACGCGTTCGTGTGGCTGCGCCTCTATCAACAGGAAGTGCACGGCCAGGTGCCCCGCGGTCGCACCCAGCCGGTGTGGTGGACACGGCGGCGCCCGTTTCGGCCGCTGACCTATCACGGTGCACACCGGATGTTCGAGCGGGTCAATGCTTCGCTCGGCGCCGACTGGACCCTTCACGATCTGCGGCACAGCGCGGCTGTCCGAATGGTGCGAGACCCGAAGTTGTCGTTGGCCGACGTCCAATGGGTCCTCGGGCATACGCATTTATCCGCCACGGAGGTGTATCTGACCCCGCGCAAGGACGAGGTTGTGGCCGGGGTGCTGGCCCATCACGAGCGGCAGGCCCGCAAGTCCAGTCAGCCTGCTCCTTCTCCGGCACCGGGTTACAACCCGGCATCGCTGGACGTCTTGTTCGGGCTTGTCGTGACTGCTGTCGTCAAGCACGTGACGCGCAGGCCGTTGGAGGTCTCATACGTGACGGCGGAGCAGGCTCAGGCGAGGAACAGCCACCTGCGGGCGCGTTTCCCGGCTCGGGCGGCCGAGCTGTGGTGGCCCCACGGTGCACAGCCATTGGAGGAGACGCTGCGGCGGCTGACTTCGCCGCCGTTCGACTCGGCGGTCAACGGCACCCGAGCCGGCCGTCGACGAGGGGTGACCAAGCTGCTGCGCTGGCTGTCGAGCTTGCCGGGGAACACCTGGCAACAACGGTGGATGGCCAGCGGCGCGGAGGATCTCCCCGGTGCCGCCTGGGTGGACCTTCCGCTGCGGTGGCTGCGCAAGCGCGGGCACTCGCCCTCGTCTGACCGTGATGACCTGTCTTCAGGGCTGCTCATGCTGATCTGCGCAGACGTCATCCGCCCTGGTCTGCCGTGGATGCTCACCCGCACGCACCGGTATCTCGCCTCTGCCATGGCTCAGCTCCACGATCCCGACGGGTTCGCACGCCTGCACCAGCTGGCCGAGTCCGGGCTGGCGAACTCGCGCAAGGACGCCCAGATCGCCGCGACACGCATCGCGACCCTCCTGGCCTGCAAGGGCGGACTCATCCGCGACATCACGGTCGGCGACTGCGTGGAGCTCGTCGACGCCCAGCGCCGGGTGCATGCCCGCGGCGGGCAGAGGAAGGACGACTTCTATCTGCGGCTGCGCGCCCTGGGCATCTTCCCTGAGGACGCCCCGGCAACGATCCGGGCATTCGGCCTTGCCCTTGGCCAGTTGAGCATCGAGGAGCTGGTGGACCGCTACCGCATCCAGTGCCGGCCGGTCCGCGATCTGATCGTGGACTACCTGAGGGAGCGGCAGCCTTCGCTGGACTTCGGCAGCCTGGACGCGATCTCGCGCACGCTCGCGGGCCTGTTCTGGGCCCGAATCGAAGCCCTCACGCCGGGAACCGACTCGCTGCGGCTGCCACCGGCAGTGACTCGCGCCTGGAAGGAGGACTTGAAGGTCAAGAAACGCACCATCACTGGCCCCGACGGCAACAACATCGAGGTCTCCAGTCCGCGGCTCAATGCCAAGGACAAACTCATGCGAGTACGGGCCTTCTACCTCGACATCGCACAGTGGGCAGCCGAAGAACCAGCCCGCTGGGGGCCATGGGCCGTGCCCTGCCCCATCGGCGAGGACGAGATCCACAAGGCGAAGGAACGCAAGCGACGCAAGGCCCGGATGGACCAGCGCACCCGCGAGCGACTGTCCGTCCTGCCCATTCTGACCAGCACCGCCGACCGTCGGCGACGGGAGAGCTGTACTTCCCGCCGGAAGCGAGCACGGAACTCATCATCTGCAGTCTGCGCTGGATGGATGACCTTGACGGCCATCCGCTCTCCTGCCGCGCCGAGCGCGGCATACACAGTGCCCATGCCGCCAGCTCCAAGTCGTCCCACGACGCGGTAAGGACCTACACGGCGCGGGTCGCCCTGCTGCACCGGTTGAACACGGCTGGACACGACATCTCCCCCTGGTGATCAACGGCGCACGTCTGGCCGAAGCAGCAGCGATCGATCGTATCGTCTGCCACACTCGGAGCGCGGTTCGACCGCTGCAGAACTTGTGCTGGAGACGCTGCTTCGAAGGCATGGAGCAGGCACGGGTCTGGTAAGCCGATGTTGATCCCGAGATCGATGTCGGGGCGGCAGTGGGTACAGGCACTGGTGCCATCGGCGAGCAGGTGCCGGGCTTCGTCCCGACCGACGGGACGGCGCCGCTTACCCGCCATGTAGCAGGTACCCCGGTGGACCTGCGTGGGTGGCCGGCCGACACCGATGCCGAGTTCGACGATCCACTCTGGCGGCCGCGGCTTCGCGCGGCGACCGTGCTCCTGCTCGGCTTGCTGCTGCAGGAGCTGCTCGATCTTGTCGTCGATGCGCGCCAGCAGGTCCGCATCCCCACCGGCGTCAAGGATGGACAGAAGATCCGGATCCGCGAAGTGGGCGGCCCCGGCAAACACGGCGGTGCCCCCGGCGACCTGTACGTCACCGTGCACGTCCACGACTGATCCACCGCGCGGTATTCGGCCAGGTCCGATGGCTTTGTGCCATTCGTCGGCAACCCGTCTCCAACATTACTGGAGCGCCGCTACACAAGAAGACTGGGGCGGCGTTCTGCCGTTCCGGCGTAGTGGTGACCGGTCGGTGGGGGAGGTCTGGACGGTTGCTGACCATCAACGTGGCGGTGTTGCTCGCAGTCATCGTCGTCTGGCGGTTGCGGCGGCGTACGGAGGCCCGCAGCCGCTTCGACGAGAAGCTGACCGTCGTCATCGTCCTAGCGCTGGGTGTCCTGATCGCGCCCACCCCGGCGGGCCAGGGAATCTTGAACATCGTGGGACAGCTTGCGAGCGGAGTCACCCACGCCGGCCGATGAGCTCCGGCACGCGCACGGGCCGGACGGCGCCCGTCAGCGCCATGCGAATCGCGGGTTGGGGAGTAGGGGAGTGATGGCAGCACGGCGACGCCGCTGGCGCTTGAAGAAACGGACACGCAGGCAGTTGCAGGGCTGGGCTGCGTTGGCGGCGGCGGCCGCCGCGGTGTGGGTGGCCGGGCACTGGTCGGAGGTGTGGCCCGTCCTGGTGGCCGTGCTCGCCGCGGCCACGATGGGCGGCGCCGGATGGGCGCTGCTGCGGGCACACCGGCGTGCGGTCGGCCAGGACCGCGCGTGGCGGGCGCAGGAAGAGGCCAGGGCACGGGAGTTGTCGATGGCCGAGGTCGACGCGTTGTCGTGGCAGGAATTCGAGACGTACGTCGCCGACCTGTGCCGACGGGACGGCTGCACGAAGGTCGTCGTCAGCGGCAAGAGCGGTGACCTGGGCGCGGACGTCGTCGGCTACTTGGCCGACGGCCGCAAAGTGGTCGTCCAGTGCAAGAAGTACGCGCCGCACCGGAGTGTGTCCTCCCAGGACATGCAGAAGTTCGTCGGCACCGCCCGTCTCGAACACGGCGCCGACGTCGCCTTATTCGTCACCACCTGCCGCACCTTCACGAAGGCCGCGTTAGGCCTGGCGCTGCGCCAGGACATCGTGGCCATGCACCGCGACCTGCTGGGCTCCTGGGTCAAAGGCGCTCACCTGGAGACCTTGATCCCGCTGAACGGAAGCGGCGGCGGCACAGGCAACGCCCCTTCGCCTGACCGAGACAGCTGATATGCGCCACGATGACTGGCATACTGCACTCCTCACCCCTTTTCGGCATGGAGATGGCATTGGTCGCGTTGGAGCCGCCGAAGAGCAGGACCGCGAGCACTACCTCCGGCAGGTCATGCGGGGCCCCGCGGCGCAGCGAACCGGAGGCGGAGCAGTACCTCGCGCAGCTGCGCCACGGGCCGAACTCGGCGTCCGCGTACCGGCTGGTGTACGCGTTTACCGACCACAACGTCACGCGGGTCTGGGGTACCCCGGCTCTGCGTCAGCAGGACCTCCTGTGATCTCCCGGGGAGCAGCCGGCGGCGGGCGGGTGGATCTGGCCCGGGTGATGCTCTGGCGGGCGAAAGAAGACGCCTGTCGGCACAGCTTTGCGCGGTCGGCCGCCGAGCGATACCGGCGCGCCAGGGGGCTGACTCCACCGGTCGCCGTTGGGCAGCTCCTGCTGGACACGTTCGCTTGGACTTGGACCAATGCCTCGCCCCTGCCGGAATGGGCGTCGGTGGCCGGTGATGACATGGCCCGGCACGTTTACCCGACCGCGTTTGATCGGGAGAGCGGAACCCTGACACTGACCAGTTCCTCCAGAGCGTGGCTCACCCAGGCCAGGATCCTCGCGCCCCATCTCATCCCGAGGCTCAACGCCGCTCTCGGACCGGACACCGTGCGGTTGATCCGCGTGGTGAACAAGGACATCCCGGCGCCCTCGCTGCCAGCCTCCGTCGAGGCAGGCGACACGCTCTTTCGGCAGCCGGCGCCGTCGGCACCCGCTCCCAGCGTTCAAGCTGCTTTCGCTCGACAGACCAAGCTGCTGCCGAGAGAGCCTTCCCGCCCGCTGTAACGGGCGCCGGGCCAACGGTGCGTCTCGAGGCGTGCGTCGAAACCACTCGCGGGACCGACCTGGCCGTTGGGCGCATCCCTCTCCGAAGCCGTCGCTACCCTGATCTTGTGCCGACCGAGGCACCCAGGGGGCGGGACGAGCAAGGGGGATCCGGTTGTCTCTCGAGGAGATCGGCGATGCGCTGCACCATCCGCACGATCTGAGTGCAGAGAAGGCGGTTCTGAGAGCGATGTTGCGGTCGAAAGATGCGATCGCTGACATCGTCGACGCTCTCGGCAGCCACGACTTCTACCGACCGGCCCACGATCTTCTCTACACCACGATCCTCGACCTGTACGGGCGCGGCCAGGCCACGGACCCGGCCGCCGTGATCACCCATCTTCGCGAGCAGGAGCGCCTGGAAGAGGCAGGAGGCGCGGCCTACATCACCGCACTCATGAACGGCCCGTCACCGTCCCGGAGCTGGTCGACCGAGGCTGAACGCGTGCAGAACGCGGCCATGCTGCGCCGCACGAAGATCGCGGCGGTCCATATCGAGAACCTGGTCTCCGAGGCAGCACCGGACGCCGCCGAGCGCATCGCCGATGCCGCACAGGCCGAGATCTTCGCCGCAACAACTCGACGTCCCCTGCTGCCTCCCGCTGCTCCCCTCGGCGACGTCATGGAGGGCACCCTCGACTGGATTGAGGCGGTCGGCGGCCGCGAAGCCACACTGCCCGGTGTGCCCACCGGCTTCACCGACCTGGACTCGCTGACTGGGGGACTCCACCCCGGTCAGCTGATCGTTGTGGCCGCCCGCCCGGCGATGGGCAAAACTACGCTGGGCCTCGACTTTCTTCGATCGGCGAGCATCAAGCACGGCCTGCCCGCCGCTCTGTTCACCCTCGAAGCCACCGGCCACGAAATCGGCACGAGGCTGCTGTCGGCCGAAGCCCGCGTCGCACTGCACCACCTGCGGTCCGGGACGATGACGGACGAAGACTGGACCAGGCTCGCTCGCCGCATGCCGGACGTCAGCGCTGCCCCGCTCTACATCCAGGACGGTGCCTACTCCAACGTGCACGACCTGCGGGCCCATTGCCGTTACCTGCACAGCCGCGTGGGCGTCCAGCTCATCGTGATCGACGCCGTCCATCTGCTCACCTTCGGCACCCGGCCCCTGAACTCGCGCTACGAGGAAATCTCCGAGATCGCGCGCTGTCTGAAACTGCTGGCCAAGGAACTTCAGCTGCCCATCGTCGCCATCTCCACCCTTAACCGAGGACCAGAGCAGCGCACCGACAAGAGACCCATGATCAGCGATCTGCGTGACTCCGGAGCACTCGAGGACAACGCCGACGTCGTCATCCTCATCCACCGCGAAGACGCCTACGAGAAGGAGTCTCCCCGCGCCGGCGAGGCCGATCTGGTCGTCGCCAAGCACCGGCACGGTCCTACCGCCACCATCGTGGTCGCCTTTCAGGGCCACTACTCACGTTTCGTCGACATGGCCCAGACCTAGACCGATCGTGCGATCACGCGAGAAGGCCCGTTTGCATTGCGCAGTAGGCTCTCGGAGCGGTGGGGCTACGCAGGGGGAGGGGCTGCGTGACTAACCAACGAGACCGGGACGACTACGGACCACACAGCCCGGATTATGGGCTCTCCGTAAGTTGATTGGCGGCCCGGGAGGGCCGGGTGTGGCTTATGGGCTCTTGCCTTCAGTGGCTTCGTAGGAGTGGCCGCCCGGTT
>NZ_JBSFGB010000107.1:0-6707 GCF_053596375.1 Streptomyces sp. NPDC001709
CACCACACCCACCGAACGCCACACCTCGGCCAGCGACACCATCACCGCCCACGTCACCGGCTGGATCACATCAACCCGGTCCAGCTCCCGGCCCGTACGCAGCACTTCCACCACATCGAAGTCCACGAACGGCGCCAGCGCCGCCGCACACTCCTCGATGCGGGCCTTGAACACCGGCGACTCGTCGAGGAGTCCGGCGCCCATCCCGGCCCACTGGGTGCCCTGGCCGGGGAAGACCAGGGCGGTCGGTCCGGTCGCGGTGGCGGTGCCCCGCACCAGTCCGGCGGGCGACTCGTCGCGGGCCAGGGCGGTCAGGCCCTGGAGCAGTTCGTCGCGGCTCTCGCCGACGACGACGGCCCGGTGCTCGAAGGCCGAGCGGGTCGCGACGAGTGCCTGGCCCACGTCGATCGGGTGCGCCTCGGGCTGCTGCTTGGCGTACGCGGCCAGGCGCTCGGCCTGCGCCCGCAGCGCGGACTCGCTGCGCGCGGAGAGCACCCAGGGCGCGGGGACGCGCAGCGGTGCCGGGCGGGCGGGCTCGGCGGGGGCCTCTGCCTTGGCGGGGGCCAGGGCGGCGGGCGGCTCCTCGACGATGACGTGCGCGTTGGTGCCGCTGACGCCGAAGGCGGAGACGCCCGCGCGGCGGGGACGCCCGGTCTCGGGCCAGGGGCGCTCCTCGGTCAGCAGGGCGACCTCGCCCGCCGTCCAGTCGACGTGCCGGGACGGCTCGTCCACGTGCAGGGTCTTGGGCAGCAGGCCATGCTCCATGGCCTTGACCATCTTGATGAGGCCCGCGACACCGGCGGCGGCCTGGGTGTGACCGATGTTGGACTTCAATGAGCCCAGCCACAACGGCTCGCGGTCCTCGCGGCCCTGCCCATACGTGGCGAGCAGCGCCTGCGCCTCGATCGGGTCACCCAGCCTGGTACCGGTCCCGTGCGCCTCCACCGCGTCCACATCCGCCGCCGCCAGGCCCGCACTCGCGAGCGCCTGACGGATCACCCGCTGCTGGGACGGGCCATTCGGAGCGGTCAGCCCGTTGGACGCGCCATCCTGGTTGACCGCCGAACCCCGTACCACCGCGAGCACCGGGTGGCCGTTGCGGCGCGCGTCGGACAGCCGCTCCAGCAGGACCATGCCCACGCCCTCGCCCCAGCCGGTGCCGTCCGCGCCGTCCGCGAACGCCTTGCAGCGGCCGTCCTCGGCGAGCCCGCGCTGGCGCGAGAACTCCACGAAGATCTCGGGGGTCGTCATCACGGTGACGCCGCCCGCGAGCGCCAGCGTGCACTCGCCCGAGCGCAGTGACTGGGCCGCCATGTGCAGCGCGACCAGGGACGAGGAGCAGGCCGTGTCCACGGTGAGGGCCGGACCCTCCAGGCCGAGCAGGTAGGAGACGCGGCCGGAGGCGACGCTGGCGGCGATGCCGGTGCCGAAGTAGCCCTCGACCGCCTCCGGGTCCTGGCGCAGCAGGGACGCGTAGTCCTGGCCGTTGCTGCCGACGAACACGCCGGCGGGGACGCCGCGCAGCGACTGCGGGTCGATGCCCGCACGCTCGAACGCCTCCCAGGAGGTCTCCAGGAGCAGCCGCTGCTGCGGGTCCATGGCCAGGGCCTCGCGCGGCGAGATCCCGAAGAAGTCCGGGTCGAAGTCGGCGACGTCGTACAGGAAGCCGCCGTCGCGCACGTACGAGGTGCCGGAGTGGTCCGGGTCGGAGTCGTAGAGCGCGTCGAGGTCCCAGCCGCGGTCGGTGGGGAAGCCGGAGATCCCGTCGGAGCCGTCGGCGAGCAGCCGCCACAGCTCTTCGGGGGTGCGCACCCCGCCCGGGAAGCGGCAGGCCATGGCGACGACCGCGATCGGGTCGTCGTCCGCCCCGGCGACGGCCGGGACCGCGCTGACGGGCGCGGACGCGGCGGCCCCGGTGAGCTCGGCGAGCAGGTGGCGGGCCAGGTCCTCGGGGGTGGGGTAGTCCCAGACGAGGGTGGCGGACAGGCGCAGGCCGGTGAGCTTGTTGAGCCGCTTGCGCAGTTGCTCGCCGCCGAGCGAGTCGCAGCCCATCTCCTTGAAGGCCCGGCCGGGCGGTACGGACTGGGCGCCGTCGCGGCCGAGGGTGAGCGCGGTCTGGGTGCGGACCAGCTCCATGACCTCCTCGGCGCGCTCGGCCTCGCCCAGACCGGCGAGCCGTTCGGCGAGCGCGGTGCGCCCGTCCTCGCGGTCCCGGGGCGTCTCGTCGGCGCGTGCCGCCCGGGCCTCGGGCAGGTCGCCGATCAGGGCGCTGGGCCGGTCTGCGGTGAGGACGGCCGCGTAGCGGGCCCAGTCCACGTCGGCGACGGTCAGCACGGTTTCGCCCGCGCCGACGGCCTCGGCGAGCGCGGTGAGCGCGGTGTCGGGGTCCATGGGCGACCAGCCGCTGCGACGCAGCTGCTCGGCCGCCGCTGCGCCGGTGGCCATGCCGCTGTCGGCCCAGGCGCCCCAGGCGATGGAGGTGGCGGGCAGGCCGTCCTGGGCGCGCTGCTGGGCGAGGGCGTCCAGGTGGGCGTTGGCGGCGGCGTAGTTGGCCTGGCCGGGGTTGCCGAAGGTGGCGGCAGCGGACGAGAAGAGGACGAACGCGTCCAGGTCCAGGCCGAGTGCGCGGCTCTCCTCGTCGAGGACGGCGGCGGCGTGCGCCTTGGCGGCGAGCACGGTCTCGATGCGCTCGGGGGTGAGCGCGGCCAGGACGCCGTCGTCGAGCACGCCCGCGGCGTGCACGATCGCGGTCAGGTCGTCGGTCCCGGCGAGCAGGTCGCGTACCGCCGTACGGTCGGAGACGTCGCAGGCGACCACGGTCGCGGGCAGCTCGGCCGCCAACTCCCGTGCCCCCGGGGCGTCTTCGCCCCGGCGGCTGACCAGGACGACGCGTTCGGCGCCGTGCCCGGCCAGCCAGCGGCCGAGCCGGGCGCCGAGGGCGCCGGTACCGCCCGTGACCAGGACGGTGCCGCGCGGGCGCCAGGGTTCGGCGGTGCGGGCGGAGGCCCGCGCCACGCGGCGGCCCAGGACGCCGGAGGGCCGGATCGCGACCTGGTCCTCGCCGCCGCCGGACAGGACGGCCACCAGGCGGCGCCCGGTCTCCTCGTCCCAGTCCCCGGGCAGGTCGACCAGGCCGCCCCAACGCTCGGGCGTCTCCAGGGCCGCGGTGAGGCCGAAGCCCCAGACCTGGGCCTGCCCGGGGTCGGTGAGCGCGTCGCCGGGTCCGGTGGAGACGGCGCCGCGGGTGGCGAGCCAGATCGGGGCGCCGGTGTCCAGGGAACGCACCAGGGCCGCCGCCTCGACGGCGCCGCCGGTCGGCAGGGCCAGGACGCCGGCGAGTTCGCCCGCCGCGTCATCGGCGGTACGCACGACCCGGGCGCCGCCCGCTTCCAGAGCGGCCGACACAGCGGCGGCGTAGTCGGCCTGGCCGTCGAAACCGGTCAGCAGCCAGGTGCCGGTGAGCGTGCCGGTGGCTTCAACGGGGCGCCAGACCACCCGGTAGCGCCAGGAGTCGAGGGCGCGGGCGGCCTTGCGGCCGGTGGCGCTGTCCAGCCAGTAGCGGGAGCGCTGGAAGGCGTACGTCGGCAGGTCGACGTGCTCGGGGGCGTACGGGGCGAAGAACGCTTCCCAGCCGATGCTCGCCGCGCCGCGCGCGTGGACCTGCGCCAGGGCGGCGACCAGTTCGCGGCGCTCGGAGCGGTCGCGGCGCAGGACGGGTACGAACGCGGCCTCGTCGCCGTCGACGCAGGCCTGGCCCATACCGCTGAGGGCGGCGTCGGGGCCGAGCTCGACGAAGGTGGTGACGCCCGCGGCGGCCAGGGTGCGCACGGTGTCGGCGAAGCGGACGGCCTCGCGGACGTGCCGCACCCAGTAGTCGGCGCTGCCCAGGAGCGCGGCGTCGGCCTGCTCGCCGGTGACGTCGGAAACCACGGGGATCGTCGGCGCGCCGTACTCCAGGGAGTCCGCGACCTCGCGGAACTCCGCCAGCATCGGCTCCATCAGCGGCGAGTGGAAGGCGTGGCTGACGCGCAGGCGGCTGGTCTTGCGGCCCTGCTCGTCGAAGCGGGCTCTGACCGCGAGCACGGCGGCCTCGTCACCCGAGACGACCACGGCAGTGGGGCCGTTGACGGCGGCGATCCCGATCCGCCCGCCCTCGGGGGCGTCCTCTGCGAGGTACGGGGCGACCTCGTCCTCCGACGCCTGCAGCGCCACCATCGCGCCGCCCTCGGGGAGTTCCTGCATCAGACGGCCGCGCGCGACCACCAGGCGGGCCGCATCCGGCAGGCTCAGTACCCCGGCGACATGAGCGGCAGCCAGCTCGCCGATGGAGTGTCCGGCCAGGAAGTCCGGGCGCACGCCCCACGACTCCCACAGCCGGAACAGCGCCACCTCGACCGCGAACAGCGCGGGCTGCGTGTGGACGGTGCGGTTCAGCAGCTCCGCGTCCTCGCCCCACACCACGTCGCGCAGCGGCAGCTCGCCATGCCGGTCCAGCTCCGCCACGACCGCGTCGAAGGCCTCGGCGAACACCGGGTACGCGGCATGCAACTCGCGCCCCATACCGAGCCGTTGGGCGCCCTGCCCGGTGAACAGGAACGCGGTCCGGCCGCCGGGCACGACGGTCGCGCGCACCAGGTCGGGGCTCTCCCCGCCCTCGGCGAGCGCCCGCAGCGCGGACCGTACCGCGTCGGTGTCGTCGGCGACGACCACGGCGCGGTCCTCGACGGAGGCCCGGGTGGTGGCCAGGGAGTACGCGAGGTCGACCGGCGCCTGCTCGGCTTCCTGCTCCACCTGGGCGAGGAGCCGGGCGGCCTGGCCGCGCAGGGCGTCCTCGCCGCGCGCGGAGAGCACCCAGGGAAGCACCCCGGCCTCCGGCGCGTCGGCGTCCGCCTCGGCACGGGCCGGGGCGGGTGGGGCCTGCTCGACGACGACGTGAGCGTTCGTACCGCTGACGCCGAAGGAGGAGATGCCCGCGCGGCGCGGGCGGCCCGTCTCGGGCCAGGCGCGCTCCTCGGTCAGCAGGGCGACCGCACCCGCCTCCCAGTCCACGTGCCGCGACGGCTCGTCGACGTGCAGGGTGCGGGGCAGCAGGCCGTGCTCCATGGCCTTGACCATCTTGATGACGCCGCCGACACCGGCGGCGGCCTGCGCGTGCCCGATGTTCGACTTGAACGATCCCAGCAGCAGAGGAAGTTCGGCGTCACGCCCCTGCCCGTAGGTGGCGATCAGTGCCTGCGCCTCGATCGGGTCGCCCAGCTTCGTGCCGGTCCCGTGCGCCTCCACCGCGTCCACGTCCGCCACCGTCAGACCCGCGTTGGCGAGCGCCTGACGGATCACGCGCTCCTGGGAGAGCCCGTTGGGGGCGGTCAGTCCGTTGGACGCGCCGTCCTGGTTGATCGCCGAACCGCGCACCAGGGCCAGGACCGGGTGGCCGTTGCGGCGCGCGTCGGACAGCCGCTCGAGCAGCAGCACGCCCGCGCCCTCGGCCCAGCCGGTGCCGTCGGCGGTGTCGGAGAACGCCTTGCAGCGTCCGTCGGGCGCCAGCCCGCGCTGCCGGCTGAACTCCACGAATGTGCCCGGCGACGACATCACCGTGACACCGCCCGCCAGCGCCAGCGTGCACTCGCCCGAGCGCAGCGACTGCGCCGCCATGTGCAGCGCGACCAGCGACGACGAGCAGGCCGTGTCCACGGTGACCGCCGGGCCCTCCAGGCCCAGGGTGTAGGCGATGCGGCCGGAGGCCACGCTCGCGGCGGTGCCGGTGAGCAGATAGCCCTCGAAGCCCTCCGGCGCCTCGTTCATCCGCGGCCCGTAGCTGTCCTGAGAGGCGACGCCCACGAACACGCCCGCGCGGTCGCCGCGCACCGACACCGGGTCGATGCCCGCACGCTCGAACGCCTCCCAGGATGTCTCCAGGAGCAACCGCTGCTGCGGGTCCATCGCCTGCGCCTCGCGCGGCGAGATCCCGAAGAAATCCGGGTCGAAGTCGGCGGCGCCGTACAGGAATCCGCCCTCGCGGACGTACGACGTCCCGGTGCGCTCCGGATCCGCGTCGTACAGCGCCATCAGGTCCCAGCCGCGGTCGGCGGGGAACGGCGCGACCGCGTCGCGGCCGTCGGCGACCAGCGACCACAGGTCCTCGGGCGAGGCCACGTCGCCGGGGAAGCGGCAGGCCATGGCGACGATCGCGATCGGGTCGTCGTCCAGCGGGCGCTCGACCGGTCCGAGGTCGTCCACGCGCCCGTCGCCGGTCAGCTCCTCGTAGAGGTGCCCGGCCACGGCCTCCGGCGAGGTGTAGTTGAACAGCAGGGTCGCGGGCAGCCGCAGGCCGGTGGCGGTGCTCAGACGGTTGCGCAGCTCGACCGAGGTCAGCGAGTCGAAGCCCTGGTCCCGGAACGGACGCCCGGCGATGATCGCGTCGCGCGAGGCGTGCCCGAGCACGGCGGCGGCCTGTGCCTGGACCAGCTCGAGCAGCTCGCGCGCCCGCTCCGGCTCACCGAGCCCGGCGAGGCGCCGGGCGAGCGGGTTGCGCCCGGCGGCGCGCTCCTCGGGCCCGGGCACCTCGCGCGGCACGACGCTCCGGCCGCCGCCCGAGCCCTGCCGGGGGGCGGTCTCCAGCCAGTAGCGGGTGCGCTGGAAGGCGTATGTCGGCAGGTCGACGCGCTGGGGTGCGTACGGCGAGAAGTACGCCGCCCAGTCCACCGCCA
>NZ_JBSFGB010000108.1:0-6391 GCF_053596375.1 Streptomyces sp. NPDC001709
CAACCCGCGACCAGCGAAACGGCTGCACCGGCGCTACATCCTCGAACCCGGCCGTCACACAGTCCGGCAACGGACGCCGCTGTCGCTCGCGTACAACGTCCACGTACGACAGTTCGACGTACTGCCCCTCAAGATCCACCCCCAGCCCGTACAGCCTTCCAGCGCCTCCAGTGCGATCAGCCGGGTTGGTCTGCGCGTTACTGATTCGGCGCTCGCATACCACCGGCGACGCCACCTCCGTGGACAGGAAGCAGGGCTAGAAACACCCTACCTCGCGGGAGGCAGGGGCATGCCAACTTGGCTCTTCGCCCTGCTCGGGTCTGTCCTGGCTTCGTGCATGAGATTGGCTTCTGACTCAACTCCCGTGGTGACAGCTCGCCGTGCTGGACGAAGGCCGGACCACTGGGCCAAGATCGAGCTGAGGGGGGACGGAAAATTTGAACGAGAAGACTTTCACCGAGATGGCGAGCCGGTTCCTGCGCGCGTCCCTGGACTCGTGGCGCCAAGAGAACCACGCCTTCGCGGTCCTACACGCTGGTGTCGGATGCGAACACATCCTCAAGGCCTTGCTGTGTCGTCACAACCCCTTGTTGATTGCCGAGAAGGGGGACCAATCCTTCCGCTTCCACTCTCTTGGGCACGGGGACGCGAACGGCGTCAAGCCTCTTTCTGAGGCTAGGACCATCGGCATACTCGAAGCCTTCAAAACTGCAGCCGTCCTCATGCACGGCCGTATGCCAGTGGATGAACGGACTTTTCGACCGTTCGCCGACTCCCGCAACGGCGTCGCGCACTCTGCCTACCTCGATGACATGGCCGTCAGGAAGGTCGTCGAAACGGGCGTCCAAGTCGTCGAGTCTGTCCGCGCCGAGCTAGGCCTGGACCCGGCTGACTTCTGGGGCGAATACACGAGCGTCTTCGCAGATCTGAGCCAGGTTGCCTCCATGCCCGCCCCCGCAGGACCGGCCACACGGCCACTTCTGGAACCCTTCGCCGAACAACTTGCGCTCGCCGCGCGCGAGCGTGCCCGCTCAGCGATCTCGGTAGCCCTCAGCACAGGCCTTGAGGCCGCCTCCTGGGACGAAGCCACAATGTCCAAGGAGCTCAACGGGGACATCACCCGCACTGCTCTGGACGCTGCAGTGGTCACCGCACTACGGATCGAGGGAGCCCAGGCCGGGCAAGCCGCCGAGAGGCTGCTCGTAGAGTACGGAGTGCTCCCGCTCCCTGCGCCGCTGGCCTCCCACGAGGACCCTGGCGTCATGCAGCGGTCCCATACTGCTGTAACGGTCAAGGTCATGATCGCTTCAGGTGTCATCGCGGGACTCATCGACGTGCAGAATCGCGACCGCGATATGCCCCTAGTTGACATGCTGATCTACCTCGACCAAAGAGGCTGCCTGATAGGCAGTCGGGCAAGCGGTGACCATGTGTGGTGGCGTGAGTGCCCGGCCTGCGGTTACGCCGGCAACGTGTACGGGGACCTCAGCCCCGTACCCTGCCGCTGCGATGAGTGGGCGGTTTCGTGCATCCACCCTGGCGGGGTCGTCGACGTTGGTACGGTCGAGTCCTTCTCCTGCCCCTTCTGCGGCCTCTCCCTGAGCAACCGCGGGGAAGTCGCCACGGCGGGCATCGAATCGCGGACTGAAGCCCCGGAAGAAGATTGGTGAGCTAGCGAGTCGGCTGCACCACGAATAGGTCTAGGGGTCGTGCCCGGCTCACCGACTAGAAGGGCTGCCCGTTTCTCGGCTTCTGGCTCAACTCCCGTGGTGATAGCTCGACGATCGGTTCACCAGGACACTGAACGCTTGGATCCAGCAGGTCAGTCCGTTGGTCTGAAGCGAGCACGAGCGCAGACAGCGGAGCTCCGCAGAAGTTGCGCCAGAACCCAGTCTCACGCACAAAGCCACGGAGGGAACGACCCGGTTTCGGTGTGCAGACGCCTGAAACCGGCTTTGACCTGGGATGCGACAAGCGACGCGACACGCGCACTCGTTCACGGGACACATACATGGAGGCTGCGCGAGCGCGCGCACCGCCGTGGGGAGGAGCGAGAAGGACCGACCGCATCGGCTTCCCACTACGCTGCGGCTGCCTCGGCAAGTTGCCGTTCATACTCCGCCCGCACCTTCTCTGACACCTGGCAAGCACGTTCGACGCGGTCCGGGCGCCACCGGATCAGCAGAGAGTTGTTCTTGCTGCGGTTGCAGTGGATGCACGCAAGAACCAGGTTCGCGGCTTCGTGCCGGCCACCCAACGTCAGAGGACGGATGTGGTCGACGTCTCCGTCCGTCGCCTGTCGGCCGCAGTAGACACACTCGCCTTCAGCCCGGATTGCGGCGTACTCCTCTTCGGTCACACGGTCCACCGAGTCGGTCCCAAGGATTCGGGCACGCCGCGCGTTGTAGTAGGCCCGGGAACGGTTGGTACGGATCTCCGCTGGAACGCTTCGCCACTTACAGGGACCACATCGGCGGTCGCGCCCCCAGAAGGGGCTGTGGCAGTCCATGCAGACCTTGTCCGTCGCTTCACAGCCAGGGCAGACAGTCCGGTTCCCCCGGAAGATCCGGTTGCATTCCGGGCACTCACGGTCCTTCGCCCGGCAAGCGGTGCACAGTCGGTTACCGGTGCTGCGAAACTCTCGTCCGCAGCCGTCGCACTCCCGGTCCTCGTTCTGGCACCGGTTGCAGCGGCTCCGCTTCCCGGTGAAGGTCATGCCGCAGTCAGTGCACTTGCGCTCCGAGTCCCGGCAGGCGTCGTAGTAGTTCGTTGCGCCGGTGAAGGTCTCTCCGCAGTCCCAGCAATCCCGTTCGACCTTGCGGCACGGCCAGCACTTCGAATCTTTGCCGACGAAGGTGTCACCGCACTCGACACACTGCCGCTCGACGGCTTGGCAGGTACTGCACTTGAGCATGTCGCTCACGATTTCCCTGCCGCAGTCGGCCGCAGTTCCGTCTGATCTTGCGACAGGGCTTGCACTGCCGGTTGTTTCCCTTGAAGAAGTTGCCGCAGTTGTCGCAGGTCCGCTGTTTTCTGGCGGCGCACGACCCACAGACGCGCCCGTTCCCGTGGAACCGGTTTTCGCAGTGCTTGCACGTACGCCAGTCCGCACGGCACCGCGAACACTTCAGGTTGGTCCCCCGGAACTTCCGCCCGCACTTACATACACGATCCTGTACCGGCACAACCCCACCCCTTGGTACGGCCCACCCGCACAAAGGGTGGGACTTCGACTCGTGACGGTATAGGGCACCACTGACAAACCGATTGACTGCCAGTCAGAAAGGGAGACCGCGCTCGCGTCGAACGCCCCTCGGGAGCACATAGGCGCCAGGACACCGTAACCGCCTCGGTCTCCTAGGGCCTGCCCGACGGGTCAGTTACGGTTTGGGATGCGGATCGGTCGCGGCCGTGGCGGAAAAGTGGTCACTCGCATGGGTGATCAGGGTGCTGAGGTTCGTCGCCCGCGTGCGGCGGGAGAGAGTTCGGGAGGCCCCTCGCCCGTTCCCGGAAGAGCGAGGGACGGGCCGTGCCGGCCCAATCGTGGAGAGGTAAGAACGGTGCGTGCAGAGGTGGAGCAGAAGGTCATCGACATCGTCGCCGAGGTGCTGAACAAGGACAAGAACGCGGTCAGCTCTTACAGCCGGTTCAAGGAGGACCTGGAGGCAGACTCGCTCAACATTGTCGAGCTGATGATGAGGATCGAGGTGGACTTTAAAGTCGAGATTCCCGACGAGCATGCCGAAAAGATCTTGTCGGTAGCGCACTTGGTGGAGTACATCCAGGTGCGCAAGTCGTAGGGACAACTCCTGAAGGCCGTGCGGCGGGTCATCAACGGAGCCACAGCCGGATCGAGGCGAGGGTCACCGTGCCGTGGAAGACGTACGCGCTCTCGCCGTATCTGGTCGCCACGGCACGGAAACTCTTCAGCACATTGACGGTCCGCTCGACTTCATTTCTGCGGGCGCAGCGTGCTCGGTCGAAGCTGGTGGGTTGACCGCCTCGGCGCTGTCGGTGGGCCTGCAGGTCGCGACGCTCGGGAATGGTGTGTCGAATCTGGCGACGCTGCAGATAGCGACGATTGCGGCGTGAGCCGTACGGCTTATCTGCGCTGAGATGGTGGAGCTGGGTGCGAGGACGGCCGCCCGCTGGAGGGGAACCGGCGACATGCGCTGTCAGTGGTGGTCGGTCAGGAACACCGAACGCAACTTGAGCCGGTCCGTGGCAGGGTGTCCATGGGGGCGCAACGTCCAGGAGTTGCCCGTGCAGTCCGGCTCGGTGAACACCATCACCCACGTGTCGGTGTCGTTGTGCGGGGCGAACGCCGGCTCGGAGGAGCCCGGGTCCGCTACCTCCGGCAGAGTGATGCAGCCGGGGCTCTGTGGGTCGTGCAGGGTGACCGACTGCACAGTGCCGTCGAGGCCGACGTACTTGTAGGAGAAGTCGCCGGTGGCGGCGCTCGCGGAGGCCGGCAAGGTGGCAACAAGAGCGACGGCGCCGAGGGCGGCACCGAGAGTATGGCGTAGACGCATGGGATCCCTTTGCTCGGCGGACATCGGCCGACGGCCGGCCGTCCGGCACAGAGCATGCCCCGCCCGTTGCTGCCGCCCTGGAATCGTGCGGGGGCGCCGGGGGGATCGTGAGAGCGCACGGAAGTGTCATCGGCAACGACCTTGCGCGTCTGCACGCTCGGCCATTCGAGTTCCAGGGCCTGGCCCGGTCCCCGATTTCAGCTGCGTCGCACCGCTGCCCCACCCTGATCGGACGGGCCACATACCAGACCCGCCTCGCACGCGCCCGGGTACGGATGAAGATCACCAACAGCATCGCTTCCGTGAGGGCTACGACCGATGCTTCATCTACCCGTACCTCGTTGAGCGAGGGGAGGCCGAAGGCCGACCCGCGGGACAAGGAGATCGCCCGGCTGAAGGCCGAGAACGCCAACCTGCAACAGGAGCTGGGCAAGGCCCGCACCGTCATCGAGGTGCAGGGAAAACTCTCCGCGCTGCTCGACCAGCTCGCCACGGACAGCGCCACGAAGAACGGCGAGAGCAAGTGATCATCCCGTCGGACACGGACACGGACACGGACACGGACACGGACACGGACACGGACACGGACACGGACACGGACACGGACACGGACACGGACACGGGGGGCCGGGATCCGGTGGCGGGCACGGTCTTCGAGGACGCCCGGGCCCAGGCGCTGGAGGACCTGGCGGGCGTGGTCGGCCGGGTCAGGGCGTGTGCCGCACTCGGCGTGAGCCGGGCCACCTACTACCGCTACCACCGCAAGTCCCCGCCGCCTGCCCGTCCACCGCGCCGGGAACGGCGGCGTCATCCACGTGCGCTCACTCCGGCCGAGGAGACCAGGGTCCTTGAGATGCTCCGCTGTGAAGAGTTCGTGGACATGGCACCGGGCGAGATCTACGCGGTCCTGCTGGACCGCGGCGTCTACTTATGCTCGGAATCGACGATGTACCGGCTGCTGCGCCGTCACGGCGAGGTCCGTGAGCGGCGCCGGCAGGCCACCCACCCGCCGCGCAAGAAGCCCGAACTCGTGGCCGAGGGCCCGAACCGGGTGTGGTCCTGGGACATCACCAAGTTGTAGGGCCCCCTCAAGGGCAGCTACTACTGCCTCTACACGATTATCGACATCTACAGCCGTTACACCGTCGGCTGGATGTTCGCCACCTCGGAGAACAAGGAGCTGGCCGAGCAGTTCCTGTCCTCCACGATCGCCAAGTACGAAGTGGAATACGGCCAGTTGACGATCCACTCCGACCGGGGCTCGCCCATGGTCGCCGAGAACGTCGCCCAGATGATGTCGAACCTCGGCGTCACCAAGTCGCACTCCAGACCGAAGACCTCCAACGACAACCCGTACTCGGAGAGCCAGTACAAGACCCTCAAGTACCGGCACGACTTCCCCGACAGGTTCGGATGCATCGAAGACGCGCGTGCCTGGAGCGAGCGGTTCTTCGACTGGTACAACCTGGAGCACAGGCACTCGGGGATAGCGATGCACACCCCGTTCGACGTGCACTTCGGCCTCGCCGAGCAGCTGCGGGAGATGCGCGCCGACGTCTACGGGAAACACCCCGAACGCTTCGTCCGCAAGGCCCCCGAGCCACCGAAGCTCCCCGAGGCCGCCTGGATCAACAAACCCGACGAACCCCAGCCCGACAACCAACCGATCCCGGCACAGGGATAGAACGAACTACCTGCCTTGATCACGTTGACAGGTTCCGCTGTGACGGGGCCCGGTGGCCGTCCAGGCACTGGTGTGGCGCGTGGTTCCGCTGCTTGTGGGTCGAGCCCTCAACCCGGCTCGCGGTCATCTTCGTCGGGGGCGAGGGCTGCCACACCGTGCTGCGCCGCGAAGCGAT
>NZ_JBSFGB010000109.1:0-6266 GCF_053596375.1 Streptomyces sp. NPDC001709
CGCAAACGCGCTTTCACAACTCCCGAACAAAGCCACGGCTTCGGCGTCAGATACCGCTGAAGATTCGGCGCCGTGAAGCCCTGAAGGTCACAGGCATGATCCGGCGTCGATCCGGTCGCGCGCCGCCACATACCGATCTTGCTCATCAATCGGTCGATAAATGAGCATCCTTGCTCTTCACCCTTCCCTGCCAAAAGGCGAGTCTTTCCCGAGTGGCGAGGGTGACAGGGTGGTCGGCGCCCAGGACCCGCTTTCGGTCAGTCAGCAGTCGTTCGAAGTCTGCCGCAGCACCAGCCGCGTCTCCGGCCTCACCACGCCAGTGAGCAAGGTTGCTGCGGGTTCTGAGGGTGGTGGGGTGGTCGGCTCCCAGCACCCTCACGCGATCGGCCAACAACCCCTGGAAGCCGGTTACTGCTCGCGTCGGCGACCCTGCCTCACCTTGGCACCGTGCCATGGTGTGTCGGGTCTGCAGCGTGTCAGGGTGGTCGGCGCCCAGGACTCGTAGACAGCGTTCAAGTAGTTGATCGAGGGTGGCTTCCGCACCGGGAAGGTCCCCCACGGTCACCCTCCAGGATGCGAGGTTGGTTTGGGTTGCAAGGGTTCGAGGATGGTCTGGACCGAGCACGCGCTGACAGTCTCTGAGTAGACGCGTATAGACATCTACGGCGCCAGCCTGGTCCCCCGCCTCACCCCGCCAGTCAGCAAGGTTGGCTTGTGCCGCCAGGGTTCGAGGATGGTCCGATCCGAAGACCCTCAAGCAGTCCTCCACCAGCTCGTCGAGAACGGTTACGGCGCCGACTGCGTCTCCTGCCTCTCCTCGCCAGTAGGCAAGATTGTGCTTGGCTGCCAAGGTGTCGCTGTGGTCAGGGCCGTGCACTCGCAGGAGATCAGTCAATAGTTGTTGAAAGGCGGTTTCAGCGCCGGACGCGTCTCCCGCCTCACCCCGCCAGTAGGCAAGGTTGACCTGGGCGCTGAGGGTTTTCGGGTGGTCGGGGCCCAGCGCCTTCAGCATCCGCTTGAGTACCTGCTCGCTGCTCGCTATGGCCCCAGCGGCGTTCCCTGCGTTTCCCTGGCAGGATGCGAGGTTGACCTGAGCAGAGAGGGTGTCTGGATGGTCAGGGCCCAGATGCTCGTGGCTTGTGCGACTCAGATACTGCCAGTGGTCGCTGGCTGCGGCGAGCTGGCCGGCCTCTAGGAGGCTTTTGCCCATGCGGAAGAGTAATGGGTGGGCGCCGTCGGCCTGGTACAGGGCGTTTTCGGCGTGGCGGGTGAGTGCTTCGGCGTTGGCGCGTAGGACCTGGGCAAGGGTGGTGTCACGCTCGATCTCAGGCCAGGCTTCGGTGAGCGCGTCGGCGGCGGCGCGGGCGAGCCGGTCGCGTTGCTCTGTGGTGAGGGCGTCGCGCGTGACGCGTTGGACGAGCTGGTGAACGCGTACCGCCTGGTGCATGTTCCTTGGGGTGTGGTCTAGCAAGCTCAGCCGGTGCAGTGTGCGCAGCACTCGTGATGCGTCGAGGGCCGTGGCCTCTTCCGGGCATGCTCGCCCGGCGGTGCCTGTGCGGTGCTCGGTGAGGTAGGCCAGAGCGGGCGGGCTAACCAAGACAGAGGCGGGGATGCCGTTGGACGCGAGAACCGCAGTGAGCTGCAGCATCGGACGGGCCAGGCCTGCGGGTGGAAATGCGTCGGCACGGTCGATTGACAGTGACCAGGCGGCGGCCACGGTCGTGTCCTGGTCGTCAGGAACACTGGAAGGGTCGGGGATTACGTCGGCGAGCGTCCGAGCGCGGTCGGCCAGCAGGGTGCGATAAGCCGCGCAGTCGAGGTCCGCATCGATGAGGTACGCGACGGCCTGCGACAGCGCCAGGGGGAGGTGGCCGAGGTCGGTGGCGAAGGCCGCGAGCTGGTCGGGAAGCTCCAAACGGCCGTGGGCGGCTAGCACGGTTGTCAGGTAGGCGACGGCTTCGTCAGGGGTGAACAAGCCCACCGGCACCAGCCGCCTATCGCTGCTGGTCATGGCGGCGTCGCGACGGCGGGTAGTGACCAGGGTGCGGCCACCCTGCTGGCTGGCAGGCGGCCACAGGCCTCGCAAGTCAGCAGGGCTGGCAACGTCGTCGAGCACGACCAGCCAGCGGCGCTGGGTGGTACCGGGTTTGGGCTCCAGCCAGGCCAGGAAAGCGTGGGCAGCCCGTTCCGGGTCGGCAAGGTCGGCCCCGAGTACCTCGGCGGCGGCCTGGGCGTAGGCCGAAATGACCGCCTCACGAGTGGTGGCGCTGATCCACACCAGCAGATCCACACCGCCCCTGGCCCATACCTGGCGGGCATGGTGAGCGGCGAGCTGAGTTTTGCCGACCCCGCCCATGCCGGCCAGCACCTGGCACAGCACCGACATGCCCCCGCATGCCAGCGCCTGATCCAACTGCTCGACGGCTGCCCGGTCCTGGAAGCAGTCAGCCTGTCGGGGCAACACTCCGACCTGGTGGGGCCAGGTCACCGCAGGTCGTGGGGCGGCGAAGTAGGCAACGTTGCCCCCGTCGGCCACGTAGCCGACCGCCAGGCTGCCGTCGCGGGCGTGGGTGGTGACGCTGCCCAGCCGTTGAAGTGTGAGAGGCGTCTCGGTGGGCGGTGGGCTGGTAGTGGCCGGTCCGTTCAGCCCTGGGACGGATCCGGCACTGGAGGGGTGCCGATGTGCGCTCCTCCGTGGATTACCCCAGCTGCGATCGAGCCGCTGTCTGCGCGAATATCCATGTTTCCGCCCACGGCCAGGCCGCCCGTCCCTGCAGTCGCGGCGCCCTGCGAGGCGTGCTGCGCGAGCAGGCCGCGCAGCTGGTCGGCAGCCTGGTCACGCTCGCCTTCGCTCAGGCTTTCCAGTGCTGCCTCGATGCGGGCCTGCCAGGACGCTTCCAGGCGGATCCGGGTCCGCTCAGCTTCGGCGGGGACTGCGGACTGCAGGGCCGCCTCGGTCTGGTCCAGGCGCTCCAGCTCGGCCTGCTCGCGCTGCGCGTCGCCCCGACCGAACCAGCGCGCCACCGCCTGCCGCGATCCAGCCCACGCGTCCGTCCCTGCCGCTGTCACCACTGCTGTACCGCCAGACGCAGCCAGCGCGGTCAACACCTGATCTAGCATCCTGCCCTCCCCGTGTCGCAGATGTTGTTCGGACCGTAGCGCCGCACTTGGGGTTCTTACAGAGTCTTGCCGGAACACAGTCCCGATACCCGGCGGTTTCGCATAACGCCGATTGCCGTTTTCTGCACTGGCTCCCTTTGGGCTCAGTCTTGATCCGCCGCGTTGTCTTGGTGAATCCGCCGCATCAGACGCAGTCCGGGAGTGGGAGGCTGCTGGCTGTCGGCGTCCGCCGGTTCCCGAGGGCCCGGCACGGTGGCCGTGGCGAGGTTCAGGCGGACACCCATGTCGAGGTTCACCTCTCCGTACGGGCGCACGTGAGACCAGAACAGCGGGGTCAGGCCGCGCCGGTCGGCGAGCGTGAGGAGGTCGGCCCACTCCGGTTCGCCGAGGACCTCCTGAAGCATCAGGGTGTTCACGTAGACCAGGGCCGATTGCAGAATCCGCAAGCACAGCACGAACATCTCCTGCTCGTCGCGCCTATTGGAGGCGATCTCCCCGCCCTTTCCGTAGGCGATCACGGAGTTGGCGCCGTTGGAGGACTCCATGACGTTCAGGCCCTCCTCGATCTCCCGCTGGAGGTCCCGTAGCCGCAGATACCGGGCCACGAAGATGGTCTTCTGGGCACGGCCGACCTCCAGCATCGCCGCGTAGGTGGGGTGGGAGGCGTTGCGGGTGAAGCGCCTCAGGATCGCCTCGGTGGACGCGGTGCGGGTACGGATCGCCGTGGCGTACTTGATCATCTGGTCGTACTGCTGAGCGATGAGTTCCCAGCGGATCGGGCGGGTCAGCGCCGGGGTTAGCTGCGGGTAGGCGTCCGGCTCGCCGGCCACCGGCCGGTACAGCTTCACCTTGTTGATGCGCTTGATCCTCGGCAGCAGGTCGAAGTTCAGCAATCTCGTGATGCCGAACCCGATTTCCGACTGGCCATGCGAGTCCGTGTAGTTGGCCTCGATGTCCATGGTGGTGCCATGCCGCATGGCGCCCTCGATCATCGCGGCGACCTCGGAGGCCGTGCAGTTGATCAGCTGGGAGTGGATGGCCAGGGACTTCTTCTCCACGTGCCAGTAGATGAGCACCCCGCGGCCGCCGTAGCGCGAGTGCCACTCGGTGAACAGGTTCTGGTCGTAGGCGCGCACGTGCGTGGAGTCGGAGGCGACCGCGGTCGAGCCCTGGCCCCACAACTCGGTGCTGCGGGCGGTGAAGGTGGCGTTCGCTATCTGGATGGCGATGGCGCGGGCGGCCTCGGCGGACAGGTAGCGGCGGCGTACGTAGCGCAGTTCATCTTCGGTGTGGCCGTGGCCGCCGGAGGCGACGGCCTTGATCCCGGTGTTCGTGCCGTAGGCGTAGATCGCTGATTGCTCGGCAGGTGCGTGCCGCCCTCGTAGGTCGAAGCGAACGGGTACTCATCGCACGAGGTCCGGCCGGGGCGCTTCATGTCCGGCGGCACCGTATTCGGGCACACGGCGCCACGGTTCTTCCTCTTCTGCGTTTCGTTGATCATCCAGTGCAGCGGCTTCCCGCCGTTCGGGTCACCGTAGTGACCACCGCGGGAACGGAGCTTGCGGATGCCCTCGTTGATCCGCGGCTGCTCCAGCAGGGCCAGACCGGTCGGCACCTCGGGAATGGCGCACCCGGTGGTGGTGCCGAAGAAGTTGTCGCACCGGTAGACGGCGGAGTCGTACGACACCGTCCCGGGGGTGTAGCCGGGCTTGGTGAAGGTGTACGTGTAGTGGGTCTTCGCCTTGGGGTTGATCTTCTTCTTGGCGATCGGGCCAGTCGTGTAGTTGACGCTGCCGTTCGCCGGGCCGCTGCTGAGGATGTGGCCCTGCGAGAAGTGGACCGTAGCCTTGGTTCCGCCACCGGAAGCGGCCGCAAGGTCGACGGCCACGCCCGCGCCGGCCCGGGTGGTCTTGGCCTTGGAGACGGTGAAGTTCTCCGACCAGTTCGCGGACTTCGCGTTCAGGGCCATCTGGTGTTTGACGTCGAAGTCGACGGTGCCCTCGATCTCGGGCTTCCCGTCGATGACCTTGATGACATCGACGTGGATCGTGACCCACTCACACTCGCTGAACCGGTTGACCGAGATCTTGTTGATCGTGCAGGTGGCGTTCGAGGACGGGCTCGCCGCCAGTTGGGTCACCTGGGAACGGGCCGGACTGACGGTGACCCGCAGCTGACCTGAGCCGGTCTGGCCGGCTAGAGCTGACGGAGCGGCCGATCCCAGCAGCCCCAGCGTCACAGCCCCCGTGGTGAGCAGCGCTCTCAATTTCAAGTCGTACCCCCTGTGTTGAACGCATCCGACAGGGGCTAGAGATCAACTCCACGCTTTCCCCGTCGCGTTGGCGGCATACAAACACGCCCGGCACACAGACCGCATCCCGTTTTGATCTGTTTCAGCCAGGGATGATCCATGGTGCGAAAACACTGCCATACGGTGACCAGCAGACCGCCATCCGCATCGCAAGGCCTCGGCCGTTGCCAGCCCACCGCCATCGGCTGGAAACGTCGGGCCGACCGCCGGGCTCCGGCCCTCCGCGCCAGAGCCTCGCCATGGCAGCACGACCCTCCGCAGCCCGTGCCGGCCAACAGCAGGGCCATGAACTACGCGACAGCGACCGGTGCTGCTCCCCTGCGGGCCGGTGCTCAGCTCGCCCCGAGCCGGGTCAGCGCGGTCGTCCAGTCGGTGACGATGGCCTGCTGCGCCGCGGCGAGGGTGACCTTCCCGGAGCAGACCGCGGTGTGCAGCTTCGTCTCCACCGAGTCCTTCAGGTTGTTCACCCCCGAGCCCGGCTTGTGGCCCGGGTCAGCTGGCTCCACCCACAGGTTGCGGGCGTCGTTCGGGTCGCCGCCGAGCTGCAACGAGATGTCGTGGTCGAATTCGGCATCCGACAAACTGCCGGTGTAACCGTAGGAGGCAGCGTTCAGCTTCTTCTCCTGGTTGGTGACCGAGACAGGCGGTCGGATGCCCTTCGTGTAGCCGCCGGGTCGGCAGATCGTGGACTTCAGGTTCGCCTGGGTGACAGCCGGGGAGATCGCGCCGGGCGTGCACTTACGAGTTGGTGCGTGATAGCGGGTGAGGTGTCGTGCCAGGTGGATGGCATGATCCCGCTGTGGCGATCATGGTCAATCGGGCGGTGCTGGCGCAT
>NZ_JBSFGB010000110.1:0-6105 GCF_053596375.1 Streptomyces sp. NPDC001709
ACATCCACGCGCTCCAGCGACGGCGCACCCTCCGCACCCCGCAACACATCCACGAGGTTCCAGTCCACGAACTCCGCCAGCGCCTCACCACAAGCCGCGATCTCCGCGGCGAACACCGGCGAGGACTCCAGCAGTTCGACCGCCATACCCTCCCACTGCGCCCCCTGCCCCGGGAACACGAACACCGGCTTTGCGGTGACAGCGGCCCGGCCCTCGACGACCCCGGCCGACGGCTCACCCACCGACAGCGCGGCCAGCCCGGACAGCAACTGGTCACGATCAGCGGCGGCCACCACACCACGGTGCTCCAAGTGCGCCCGCGCGGTCGCCGCGGAGAATCCGAGGTCGACCGGCGACACCCCAGGCCGCGCCAGCACATGCGCACGCAGCCGGTCCGCCTGGGCCCGCAGCGCCGCCGCCGTCCGCCCCGACACCGCCACGGGAACCACCGGCATCACAGCCGACTCGCGGCCATCGGCGGACTCCTCCGCCGGAGCCTCCTCAAGAATCAGATGCGCGTTGGTTCCGCTCACCCCGAACGACGACACACCCGCACGCCGCGGACGACCGTCGGCCGCCCATTCCCGCGCCTGGGTCAGCAGCCGTACCTCACCCGACTCCCAGTCGATGTGCGGGGACGGCTCATCCACATGCAGGGTCGGCGGCAGCACCCCGTGCCGCATCGCCATCACCATCTTGATCACACCGGCCACACCGGCGGCGAGGGAGGTGTGGCCGATGTTGGACTTGATCGACCCCAGCCAGAGCGGATCGCCGTCCCGCTCCCGGCCGTACGTCGCCAGCAGCGCATGGGCCTCGATCGGGTCACCGAGGACAGTGCCGGTGCCATGGCCCTCCACCGCGTCCACCTCGGACGGCGACAGCCCCGCGTTGGCGAGCGCCTGCCGGATCACCCGCTCCTGCGACGGACCGTTCGGCGCCGTAAGACCATTGCTCGCACCGTCCTGGTTCACCGCACTGCCCCGGATCAGACCCAGGATCCGCCGCCCATTGCGCTTGGCGTCCGACAGCCGCTCCAGCACCACCAGGCCCAGACCGTCGGAGAAACCCGTGCCGTTGGCCGAGGCGGCGTAGGCGCGGCAGCGGCCGTCCGGCGAGACCGCCTGCTGGCGGCTGAACTCGGCCAGCAGGAACGGCCCGGACATGACGGTCACGCCACCGACGAGGGCCATGGAGCACTCGCCGGCGCGCAGGGCCTGAGCGGCCATGTGCAGGGCGACCGCGGAGGAGGAGCACGCGGTGTCGACGGACACCGCGGGGCCCTCCAGGCCGAACACGTAGGAAATACGGCCGGAGGACACGCTGGCCGCCCCGCCGGTCAGCTGGAAGCCCTCGATCTGCGGCAGGCTTCCCGGCGGCACCGTGCAGTAGTCGGTCGTGCCGACACCGCAGAAGACACCGGTGTTGCTGCCGCGCAGCGAGGTCGGGTCGAGTCCCGCGTCCTCGAACGCCTCCCACGACGCCTCCAGCAGCAGCCGCTGCTGCGGGTCCATCGCCAGTGCCTCGCGCGGGCTGATCCCGAAGAACTCGGCGTCGAACTCGGCGATGTGGTCGAGGAAGCCGCCACCGCTGGTGGACACGGCGCCGGGCCGGCGCATGCTGGGGTCGTAGAGCCGCTCCAGGTCCCAGCCGCGGTCGGCGGGCAGCCCGGTGATGGCGTCGCGCCCCGACGCCACCAGCTCCCACAGCTCCTCGGGAGAGGTGACGCCGCCGGGGTAGCGGCAGCTCATGCCGACGATCGCCAGCGGTTCGCCGGCCTGGGCGAGCAGTCGCTTGTTGAGCTGACGGAGCCTGTCGGTCTCCTTGAGGGATTTCCTGAGCGCCTCGATGAGCTGGTTCTGATCGGTGGCCATGTCTATTCCTTCGTCTCCAAGCTCATTGCGGCGACGGCGTGCTCTGCAGGGGTCATGCGAGGTCCTCTTGGGCCATCCGGATCAGGGTTTCCGCGTCCATGTCGTCGATCGACGCGGTGTCCCCGCCGTCCGTGGTCGCCTCCGGCAGGTCGCTGTCGGCCAGTTCGCGCAGGGTGTCGAGCAGTCCGGCCTTGCGCAGCCGGTCGATGGGGATCGACGCGAGCAGCGCGCGGATCCGGTCCTCCTCGGACCGCGGTTTCACGACGGAGTCGGGGACGAGCTCCGGCAGCAGATGGCGGGCGATGGCCGCCGGGGCGGGGTGGTCGAAGACGAGGGTGGCGGGCAGCCGTACGCCGGTGGCCTGGCCGAGCCGGTTACGCAGCTCGACCGCGCTCAGCGAGTCGAACCCGAGCTCCTTGAACGCCCGCTCCGGGTCGACGGACGCGGCCGAGGCATGCCCGAGCACACCCGCGACCTGCGCCTGGACCAGCTCCAGCACGATCCGCTCACGGTCCGCCTCCGGCACCCCGGCCAACCGCTGTGCCAGCACCGCGGCGCCCGCCTCGACCGCCCGGGCCGGCGTCCGCACCAGACCGCGCAGCAACGGCGGAAGCATTCCCGCACGGGCCTGCGCACGCAACGCCGCCGTCTGCAGCAGTACCGGAGCCACCACGGCCGCGTCCACCTCCAGCGACCGGTCGAACAGCGCGAGCCCCGTCTCGGCGGTGAGCGGGCTCATGCCCATGCGTTCCAGGCGGGCGAGTTCGGTCTCGTTCAGCCGCGCGGCCATGCCCGCGGTGTCCGTCCACAGACCCCACGCCAGCGAGACGGCCGGGAGACCCGCCGCCCGGCGGGACGCGGCCAGCGCGTCGAGAGCGGCGTTGGCCGCGGCGTAGTTGCCCTGACCAGGGCTGCCGATCAGCGCCGCCACCGACGAGAACAGCACGAACGCCGACAGATCCGCATCCGCCGTCAGCTCGTGCAGATGCCAGGCCGCGTCCACCTTCGGCCGCATGACCCGCTCGATCTGCTCGGGCGTCAGAGAGTCGATCACACCGTCGTCCAGCACACCGGCCGCATGCACCACCGCGGTGATGGGACGTTCCACCGGATCGAGCGCGGAGGCCAGTTGCTCCCGGTCGGACACGTCGCACGCGACGACCCGTACGCGGCATCCCTGGGCCTCCAGCTCGGCGACCAGTTCGGCGGCACCGTCGGCCGCGGGCCCCCGGCGGCTGAGCAGCAGCAGGTCGCGCGCTCCGTGCGCGGCCACGAGATGCCGGGCGAACAACGCCCCCAGGCCACCCGTGCCGCCCGTGACCACCATCGTGCCCTCCGGGTCCAGGGGTGCCGGCACGGTCAGCACGATCTTGCCGACGTTGTGGCCCTCCCGCAGGTGGCGCAGCGCCTCTCGACCCTGCCGGACGTCCCAGGTCCGGGTCGGCGCGAACTGCAGCACCCCCTGCTGGAACAGGGCCACGATCTCGGACAGCAGCTCTCCCAGCCGCCGCGGCCCCGCCTCCCACAGGTCGAACGCGCGGTACGCGACGCCCGGCCGCTGCGCCGCGATCGCCTCCGCGTCCCGGATGTCGGCCTTGCCCATCTCCACGAACCGCCCGCCGCGCGGCAGCAGGTCCAGTGAGGCGTCGACGAACTCGCCCGTCAGGGAGTTGAGTACGACGTCCACCCCGGAGCCGCCGGTGACGTCCAGGAAGGTGTCCCGGAACCCCGGTTCCCGCGAGGAGGCGATGTGGTCCTCCGGCACGCCCGAGGCCCACACCACGTCCCACTTGGACGGGCCGGCCGTGGCGAACACCTCCGCGCCGAGGTGCCGCGCGATCTGTACGGCGGCCATGCCCACGCCACCGGCGGCGGCGTGCACCAGCACCCGCTCCCCCGCGCGCAGCGCGGCCAGATCGACCAGTCCGTAGTAGGCGGTCGCGTAGGCCACCGGCACGGACGCCGCCTGGGTGAAGGTCCATCCGTCCGGCATCCGGGCGAGCAGCGCCCGATGGGCCACGGCCAGCGGGCCGAACGAGTCCATCACGATGCCGAACACCCGGTCGCCGGGGGCGAATTCGGTGACGTCCGTGCCGACCTCCAGCACCACGCCGGCCGCCTCGGCGCCCAGGGGCACGTCATCCGGGTACAAGCCGAGGGCGATCAGCACGTCGCGGAAGTTCACCCCCGCCGCGCGTACCCCGATCCGCACCTCGTCGGCGGCGAGCGGGCGACGGGCGTCGCAGGACGCGAGCTCCACGTCGTCCAGGGAGCCCTTGCGGGTGACGGACAGGTGCCACGCCTCGTCGGCGGGGGCGGCGGACGCGCTCAGACGCGGTGCGAAGACCTGCTGCCCGCGCACGGCGACCTGCGGCTCGTCCCCATCCAGCAACGCACTCCAGTCCGGCTCGTCGCCGTCCACGTCCACGTCCGCGTCCACGAGGAGGAAACGGTCGGGGTGTTCGGACTGGGCGCTGCGCAGCAGACCCCACACCGCCGCCTGGGCGATGTCCGTGGCCTCGCCGGCGACGGACACCGCACGCCGGGTCACGACGACCAGCCGTGCCTCGCCCAGCGGTTCACTGGCCAGCCACCGCTGCACCAGGGTCAACGCCACCGCTGCGGCCTGCCTGGCGGCCCGGGCCACGTCTCGCTCCGGCGTGTCGACGGCGGCGATGACCAGCTGTGGCGTCGGCCCGCCGTCGGCAAGAGCCTTCTCCAGCGCGGCCAGATCCGGGAACCGCTCGCCCGTGCCGGCCGAGCCGCCCAGCACCGCCGTCCGCACGGACCGACCCGCGCCGACCGCGACCGGGGCCCAGTCGAGCCGGTGGACCGGCTGCCCACCGCCCCGGCGCAGGCGCTCCAGCTGGGCGGGGTCGACCGGACGCATGTCCAGCCGGGCCAGGCTCAGCACCGGCTCGCCCTGCTCGCCGACGACGTCGAGGCCGAAGGCGGTGTCGTCGACCCGGCGCATGCGCACGCGCACCCGGGACAGACCGCGCTGCCCGAGGCGTACCCCGGACCAGGAGAAGGGCAGGAAGGCCGTGTCCCTCGGCCCGTCCTGGAGCAGGCCCGAATGCAGGCAGGCGTCGAAGAGCGCCGGGTGGACACCGAAGCTCTCGCCACCGGTGTCGCCGGGCAGGGCGACCTCGGCGAACACCACATCATCAGCAGCACGCCACGCCGCACGCACACCCTGGAACACGGGCCCGTAGTCGAACCCCAGCTCCGCCATCCCGGCGTACAGCACGTCGGCAGACATCTCCACGCCTTCGGCGGGCGGCCACTGCGCCGGGATCCACGACGATGCCGGCGCGGTGTCCTGCGCGGCGAGCCAACCCCGCGCGTGACAGGTCATCTCGCCATCGCGGTCGCCATCGCCATCGCCGTCGCCATCGCCGTCCCCGGCTTCGGCCTCGGGGCGGGCGAAGACCGCCACCTCACGGCGCCCGTCCTCACCCGCGGCACCCACGGTCACCCGGAGCTGGGCGGTCGTCCCCTCCTCCAGCAGGAGCGGCGCCTCCATCACCAGCTCGTCCACCACTGGCACACCCACCCGGCGACCGGCCACCGACGCCAGCTCCACCCACGCCGTACCTGGGACGATCACGAGGCCTAGCACGACGTGGTCGCTCACCCAAGGCTGCGTTTCGGTGGACATGCGGCCGGTGAAGACCCACTCGTCACGGTCACCGACCTGTACGGCCGCCGCGAGGACCGGGTGCTCGATCCGGTCCAGGCCCGCCGCAGCGACATCACCGGCCTGTGCCGTCGGCATCAGCCAGTAGTTCTCGCGTTGGAAGGCGTAGGTGGGCAGGTCGACGCGCTTCGCGCCGGTACCCGCGTAGAAGACGTTCCAGTCGACTGCGACGCCGGCGGTGTGAGCCCGGCCCAGGAACCCCGCGAACGTCTCCGCCTCGCCGAGCTTGGCCCGCAACGCGGGGACAAACGCTGCCTCGTTCTCGTCGTCCTCCACGCACTGCCGGGCCATCGCCGTCAGCACCGCATCCGGACCCAACTCCAGGAACCGGCGTACCCCGAGATCCCACAACGTCCGCACACCATCGGCGAAACGCACCGCATGCCGCACATGCCGCACCCAGTAATCCGCATCGAACCCCGACACCACCTCGCCGGACACATTCGACACGACCGGGATACGCGGCTCGGCGTAGGTCAGCCGCTCCGCCACGGCACGGAACTCATCAAGCATCGGCTCCATACGCGGCGA
>NZ_JBSFGB010000111.1:0-5628 GCF_053596375.1 Streptomyces sp. NPDC001709
CATCTTCCGCAGATCCCGATGCAGTCCAAACCGCATGACGTCAATCGCCAAAGCCGTCCTCACCCTGGAGCGGCAACGCTGAAGAAGCTCAGTGATTCCCGCAGGGCGGTGTCCATCACGGTCATCACGCAACACCGTCCTGGCCCTGGTCGTCGTGGTCGTCGTCCGCCGTGCCGGTGGTCTCGACGGTGGCGAACAGCCCCTGGGGCCCATGCAGGAAGGCTGCGGCTCCGGCGACAAGAGCGGTAACCATGCCGCGGTGTCATCGACGACCTGGGCTGCCTGGATCGCCGGAGGATGGCGTCGGCGGCTATGGGGTGCGCTCGCTGGCATGCCGTGGCAATGACCTCCAGGATGCCGCCTCAGCAAGCCTCGCCGGCAGCAGCAGAGATGGGTCTGCTGCACGATCGGGTGACATCTTGACCTGCCCCATCTCCCTTCATCGAGATCTTCTACAACCGCCAGAGACGACATTCAGCACTGGGCTACCGCACCCCCATCGAGTACGAACTACTCTCCGCACAAGACACCATCCACGCCGCCAGTTAGCCACCGCAGCTGGAACCCAAACCGTGGGGCAGGTCAAACCCTGCAGCAGACCCAACAGTGGCAACGCGGCGGGCTCTGACCATTCGGGGACGCGGCGGGGCGGGTGCGGTCTTCAGCGGCCGAGTGGCTACCACCGAGCGCGGGCCGCGGGGGGTCGCGGTGCGACTGATGGGCGTGGGGCTGGGGAACGCGCAGGACTGGGCGCTGGATGTGCGGGGGCACAGGGCCTCCAACTGCCGCGCGCCCGGTTCTCCGACCAGGTAGACGACCAGCGGATCCGGGTGGAGGGCGGCCTTGAGGCGGCTGCCCCTTGACCAGGCGGAAGCGGCCGTAATCACACGCCGAAAGGTGTGCATGACCTCCGCGTCGCCATCGGCGACGCGGAGGAAGAGTAGGGGTCAGCCGTCGGCAGGCGGCGGTGTCAGAACAAGGCGTCTTGGTCCGGCTCCTCACGGGGCAACGGCGTGACCTCCTCGCCTCTCCATTTCGCCTCCAGGTGCTTGCGCCAGCCCATCGGCGGAGGCCAGGGGATTCCCCACTCCGCGAGCTGATTCTTCGACCAGCCGCCATTGGGAGTCTGCGCGGCGGCCACCTCGTCGGGCGAGGGGACGTAGTTGACCATGGTGTGATGCTGCCCGAGCACACGGTCCCGTGCCAAGCGAAGAGCCCGGAGACGCCGACGACCGCGACGCCGCCGTCCCACCCTCAGGTGGGCGAGCGTGAGCAGGGCCTGCCGGCCGGCGCTCAGACGCCGCCAGCGAGAGCCGATCGCGCGACGATGCTGCCGCAGACGGGTGGACAGGAAGCGTAGGGCAGAGCTGGACACGTCGACGCCCGACGGGTAAACAAGCATGCGAAGCCTCTGGTGGACACGGTTCTCTTGGTCGACAACCCATCTACCAGGGGCTTCACCACGTTGTCAGCCCAACTGCCAAAGCTAAGCGTCAGGTTGGAGTGGGCTCAGTGGCTATTTCAGTAGCGCACGAAAGAGTTCAGCTGCGATCACCGAGTGCGATTGTGGGCCGCTAGTCTGGTCGATCCAGGACGTCAAGCGACAGCTGTCGCCTGGCGCGAGCAGCCGGTCAGCTCCGCGATCGCCTCCGGTTTCAAGCTTGCAGTAGAGCCGCCGGACTTGAGGGTGGCACCGGACTGTTCGACCAGCCGGGACCTTGACGGCTTCTTCTATGGCGTGCCAATGAGTACCTGAGCGGCATAGGGCTCTGCCCCGGCCAATGTCAGCCGGCCTGAGTGGTAGCCCAGAGCCCAGGGCAGCGGGCAAGGGAAGCGTTTGGCGTCGACCGGTTTGGAAACCGGGCAGGAATTTGTCAAGGGTTGATTGCGGCTGATGGTACCGACCGCGACGAGGGCGGCCTTGCCGCGGCGCAGGTGAAGTATGTAGTCACCGTCGTGGGAAGCGAACCGGTGGGCGTGCACGTAGAGGCCGTCGGCACCGTCGGATGCCATCCAAGTCGGGAGGAGCGTGGCCAGGGGACCCGACACACCGGGAAGGGTGGCGGGCAGTTTCAGTGGAGCCACACTGCCGTTGGGTGATACCACCTGCACATCGGCCAGCGTGAACGCGCTGCTGGAGGCGGGAAGCAGGTACGTCGTGCCGTCCGGGGCGACCGCGTCACCAGAGGTGTGGATGCCGTCTTTTTTGCCATGCGTGGCGGCTGGACGTTGGTAGAGGCGGGTCAGATGGCCGGAGGCCAGTGACCACAACGCACGGTCGTCGGCGATAATCACCGCTCCGCTACGCGTCACCCCGACCGGAGCGACTGAACTGGTGAAGCGAACTCCTGAGGCCGTTGCCTGCGCTGGTGCGGCATGGTTCAGCGGACGTTTCGTGTCCGCGGCTCCAGCCAACACCGACTGCTCGCCCTTCCGGTCGAACCGCAGCACCTCGCCGTCACTCCCGAGAAGCACCGATCCGTCAGGCATCGCGACGACACCCATCGGGGTGGCGCCCAAAGATTGGCGGTCGGCGAACGGCAAGGCGACCGCTCCGCCGCCGGCACTCAGCCGGACGAGCGAGTCGTTGAGTACGTAGCTGTCGCCGTTGTCAGCGGTGGAGAAACCGAGCGGTGGCTCCAGTACAGTCCCCAGTGCCTGGCCGACCCTGCTGTTCAGGTCAAAGGAGGGAAGCAGCACCGCCTGTCCCGTACGTGCCGCTGGCGGCGTGTCCTTCCCCGCGCAAGCCGAAAGCCCCAGCGCCACGAGCGCCACGGCAGCCAGCGTCGCTCGCCGCCGGCTTCGGGTCACCAACCCGCCCGCCACAGTCGTTCTCCCGCCGCTCGCTGACACCTCGTATCAGTAAATCATTCCCAATCGGTTGGCCTGACGGGCGGTCGGCGGTTCTCGGTGCAGCGCTCGCGACAGGAAGCTGCTTCGCATCGCCAAGCGGTCCGTGCGCGTGCAGCGCGACCACGAGAAGTTCGCCCCGGCGACCGTGCACCGGGTCGGCTACCGGTCCGCCGAGTGCGTGGCCGCCCGTAGCGTCGAGAGCCTAGTGAGATAGGAGACCGGAGCCGCCTCGGTCAAGCTCCGCCCAGTGCCCAACTGCCGTCTTGGGGAACAGCGAAAGCGCGTTCCCAGGGCTTGTGGTCCGGAGCTGCGCAGACCAACCAAAGGCGGCGCGACAGGTTGGAAAAGGCTCACTGTGACGGGGCTGCCCGTGAGGGTGTACCACTCGTCTGCTTCGGCGTACGGATGGTGAATATGGAGACCGAGATGGCCGCGCAGGATGAGTGGCTGCGGGACCTGGACGCGGAAATTGAGGCCATCGCCGATGCCGTTGGCGCGCTGACGGAGCGGTCAATTACCCAGCGTCTGAACACGATCGAACGGGTTCTGTTTGCTCTCGCGCGTGCGCAGGGCGTCGACCCGGACGTCCTCTGAACTTGCCCCTTTGAACAACTGCGGCCTGCGCACCAATCAGGTGTTCGCAGGCCGCAGCCGTATGCGCGCGGGGCTGAGGGCCGCGATGAGCCGGGTTGCTCGCACCCTTGCGCCCAGGGGCGGGCGGTAGGAAGGCGTCTGGGTGGGGCAGCATGTGCCCAGTTGTCGCTCGTTCGTGAGGGGTCGCCATGGGTTCCATCTGCCGCGCCGTGCCGCCGGTGCTGCTCTCCTTTGTGCTGCTGGCGGGTTGTTCATCCGGTTCACGCTCCGGGCCGGACACCTCGAACAAGGGCGGAGCGTCAGCGGCGGGGCCGGCGGGTAGTGGCGTGCCCGCCGGTACGGCGAAGATCCCGGTGGGTGCGGGGCCGCAGACGACGTACACGGTGCAGCAGCAGCCACCTGCGGGCAACTGTAAGTACCGGTACGAGAAGGGCGAGCCCCTCGAGGACCGGTCGTGCACCCCGGGCGCGCTCTCGCCGGCGGTAACGCAGGCGAACCTGGCGTCGACGATCTGCCGCAAGGGCGGCTACACCAAGAACATCCGGCCGCCGGAGTCCGTCACCCGCAAGGAGAAGCAGCTGAATGCCGCCTCTTACGGCTACACCGGCAGCTTTGGGGACGCTGAGTACGACCACCTGATCAGCCTGCAGCTGGGCGGTGACCCGAACGACGCCCGCAACCTGTGGGTGGAGCCGGCCGACCCGGGCCACAAGCCTGGCAGCGGGGTGAACAACCTGAAGGATCCGGTGGAGACGAAGCTGCACACTGCGGTCTGCTCCGGGAAGGTCACCCTCGCCGCAGCCCAGAACGCCATCGTCACCGACTGGACCACTGCCCTGTCCAAGCTGGGCCTTTGACCAGGCAGGGCAGCACCGCCACCGCGGCGGCATAGGCCGACTGCGGGCGTGCCGGGGTGCTGCCCGCAGCCGGCCCTGAACCGGCGCCCTTCGCCGTAGGGTCAGCAGACGAGCTTTAGAGGCCCCATGCACAAGGCCGTCACCGGGTGGCATCCCTTCCCGGAGGCCTCCACAGTTGAAACGCCCGCAATGGGCAGGCCCGCTCGGTGTTCAGCTCTGGTCACCGAGCCGGGCACCCTGCTCGAGCCCCGCTCCGGTGATAGCCGACTTCACCCATCGGTGGCCGGGGTCGGGGCCCGTGCGCTGTCCTGGATCCCGGGCCGTGCTTCAGGCGTGGTGGCGTCGCTCCCACGAGATAGATCCATGGCCTCGGGGCGCCCGGCATGGCGAAGGGCCGTTCCTCCGCGAGGTGGCTGCTGTCGGCCCTTCGGCGCATCGGTGCCCGGCCTGCGGCACTCGCGAGTGGGAGGGCCGGGCTGAGGCGCCGCTCGGCGCCCACGCTCCCCGCGGGAGCGGCCGGACGAGTGACCTGCTCGGGCCAGGACGGCGACGTCCTCTGCGGGTGTGACGCCCTGCCGACCCGCAGCGTGTGCGCCCGCCACCGCGTCCAGGAGCTGGCCAGGGAGGTGGCGTGACGACCCAGACCCCGCAGGCCAGTGGCGTTGATCTGACCCGCGTGGCGCCGTGGGCTGCGAGCCGCCGTGCCCAGCGCCGCGCCGTCGCGGCGGCCGTCGACGCCGCGATGCCGCACGCCACCGAGGCCGAGCGCCGGGCGGTCGCTGAGCAGCGGCTGCACCAGGACGTGACCGCCAGGGCGTGGGCCAAGGCCCGCGAGTGAGAGCAGGTCCGTGCCCGGCAGACGGCGGCGAAGGCTCGCGCCGAGGCCGAGGCCGTGCAGGCTGCTGCCGTCCCGGCCGTGCCTGTGGCGCCGGTCGTCGTGCCCACGCCGCGTTCTGTCGCCGCGCCAGGCCCGGCCGTCGTAGACGTCGACCACGAGCAGGCGCTCGTCCTCGAAGACCTGACCCGCGAGCAGGTCATGGACTGGCGCACCCGCGCCGCCCACGACCACCAGCTCGTGTTTGATCACATCAACCGGTACGGCGATGTGTCGGCCAGGAGGCTGTTTCACCGGACGGTTCGTGGACCAGGTGCAGCGCCTTGCTGGCCTTGGGCACCTGGGCCTCGGCTACATCCCTTGGCCACTGTCGTGAGCGGCTGGCGGCCAAGGCGCTTACGAGTTGGTGCGTGATAGTGGGTGAGGTGTGTTTGCCTTGCTCACAGCCGTCTTCAGATGTTGGCCGTGCGGTCGGAGACGAGGCCGGCG
>NZ_JBSFGB010000112.1:0-5428 GCF_053596375.1 Streptomyces sp. NPDC001709
TGTGACCTTCAGAGCTTTTTGGCGCCACATTCACACTGGTAGTTGGCGTAGGGCGTCGGATGGCCACTACTGACGGCTTTCTTTCTGGCCCTTTCCCTCCCGGCGGAATCACCGGGTCAGGGGGGCGCACGCTGACTCCGCACGCGCTCCTGGCCTGGGCGATAGCGCGAGTAGGGTGCCGGGCATGGCTGATGTGGTTTTCCATGTGCGGCATTCCTGCGGGCACAGCATCTACTGGGACGACGGGGCGTTCGGCGCGATGGCGTCGGGCTATCCGTGCCTGTGGTGCGGGGGTGGCACGGGCACGGCCCCCCGCCCTCCGAAGGGCGTTCGGGTCGTACATCCGAGCGGAAGTAGTACGGGGCACGTCCGATTGGACAAGGACGAACGCTGCCCCAAGTGCGAGCGCCCCGGTGGCTTGCGGGGCGCCCAACACATGACGGGGGATGTGTGCTGCCAGGGAACAACTCCGACCGCCTAGAACCGGTGCGGCGGACGTCGAACGGCGCACGCGCCGGTGGTCGGTTCGATCGAGGGGCTGGCCCGGGGATCTTGCTTCACTGGGCCAGCCGCGGAGTCTCTACAGCGCGAGGTGCTGGCGGAGCTTGCCGCGCTGGGCGGGCAGTTCGTCCCCGAGGGAGAAACCGAGGGTGGGGAACCTCTCGGCGATCTCGCCGGGTGTGAGGGGGGCGGTGACGGGGATCTCCCAGTCGCCGCCGTGGGGAACCCAGTCTCCCTTGGGGTCGATGGCGCGGATGCGCTTCACGGTTCCGTCGACGACGTAGACCATCGCCTTGACGTACGGGCGCTTGTGGTCGGCCAGGGGGAAGAGCTGGCGGTCGGCGTCGTACTGCGCCGGGCTGTGCTCACCCTGCCCGGTTTCACCCATGGTGCTGCCGTCGGGGCGGGTCTTGGGCTTGCCGCTGCGGTAGACGACGTAGGCAAAGTCGCCGTCGTCGGACAGGGCGCGGTAGACGGTGGCGCGGCTGGTGTGGAAGGTGTCGGCGATCTGCTGCACGGTGTACTCCTCGCTGTCGTACATCTGCCGGGCCATGCGGACCTGCGTTGCGGTCAGAGTGGAGCGGCGCCCGCCGGTGCGGCCCCGGGCGCGGGCGGAGGCCAGACCCTCGTGGGTGCCCTCCACGATCAGTTCGCGCTGGAACTCGTCGATGGCGCCGAGCATGTGGAAGGCGAGGCGGCCAGTGGGGGTCGAGGTGTCGATGCCCTGCTTGAGCACCACCAGGTCGATGCCGCGCTCACGCAAGGTCTCGGCGAGTTCGATCAGGTGCTTCAGTGAGCGGGCGGCGCGGGCGAGCCGGGTGACGACGAAGGTGTCGCCGGCGCGGGCGTAGTCAAGGGCCTTGTCGAGTTCGGGGCGGCTGGCCAGCTTGCCGGACGCCTTGTCGATGAAGATCTTGTCGCATCCGGCTTCGACGAGTGCGTCGCGCTGGGAGTCGGGATTCTGGTCGCGGGTGCTGACCCGCCCGTATCCGATCTTCGCCATGCCTGAAACGTCCTCACAAACGGTGGTCGGGGCACTGTTTCGGTCGTTGAATCCGTACGCGGGTTGTGAAACCCATCGGTTGATCGGCGAGCTGGGACGTTAGCAGTTCCGCCGAAGCGCCCGCAATGGTGCTCGTAGACGATCGTTTGCGAACACCATCCGGTGGCGTGCGAAAGCGGGGGCCGACACAACCCGGCACGAGGGTGCGGGAGTTTACGAGCGCCGGTTTCACGCGCCCGTGCGCCGGTGAGGGGCGCCCCGGCCGGGAGGCACGCTGGTGGACATGGCGATACCTGCCGTCGGCCTCACTGCGCGGGGGGAACTGACCGGCTCCCAGCGCGAAGCGGCGATGCGCCGGTTCGCGGTACTACGGCCGCACCTTGAGGACGGTGTTCCGCTGGCGCGGGCCGCGGCGGAGGCGGGTGTTGCCTGCCGGACCGCACAGCGGTGGGCTGCCGCCTACCGGGACCGAGGTCTGGCCGGTCTCGTCCGTGCCCGGCGCTCGGATGCCGGGCACCGCCGTATCCCTGACGAGCTTCGGCACCTGGTCGAGGGGCTGGCTCTGCGTCGTCCGGCACCGCACATGACGTGGGTGCATCGGCGGGTGGTCGAGGTCGCCAAGGAACAGGGCTGGCCGGTGCCCTCGTACAGCACCGTGTACGCCATCGCCCGCGCGCTCGATCCCGCCCTGGTGGTGCTCGCGCACGAGGGGTCCAAGCGGTACCGGGAGGTGTACGACTTGATTCACCGCCGCGAGGCCGAGGGCCCCAATGCCATCTGGCAGGCCGACCACACCCAGCTCGACCTGTGGGTGATCGCCCCCAGCGGCAGGCCCGCCCGGCCCTGGCTGACCGTCATCGAGGACGATTACTCCCGCGCGATCGCGGGGTACGCGGTCAACCTCGGTGCCCCGTCCGCGCTGAACACCGCGCTCGCACTGCGCCAGGCGATCTGGCGCAAGCCGGACCCGTCCTGGCACCTCTGCGGCATCCCCGCCGTCTTCTACACCGACCACGGCAGCGACTTCACCTCCGCCCACATGGAGCAGGCCGCCGCCGAGCTGATGATCCGCCTCGTCTTCTCGCTGCCCGGCCAGCCCCGCGGCCGCGGCAAGATCGAGCGCATTATGGACACGGTCAACACCCTGTGCCTGTCCGACCTGCCGGGATACGCACCCCGGGGTACCAAGGACCGAGCCAGGCAGGCCCGGCTCAGCCTCGCCGAACTCGACCACGCCCTGGGCGCCTTCTTCGTCGGCACCTACAACCAGCGCGAGCACGGCGAGACCGGACACCCGCCGCAGGCCCGCTGGGAGGCCGGCGCCTTCCTGCCCCACATGCCGGACGCCCTCGAACAGCTCGACCTGCTCCTGCTCACCGTGGCCAAGCCCCGCAGGATCCACCCCGACGGCATCCACTTCCAGTCCCTGCGCTACCTCGACCCGGTCCTGGCCGCCTACGTCGGTGAGGACGTGACCATCCGCTACGACCCCCGCGACCTCGCGGAGATCCGCGTCTTCCACCAGGACCGCTACCTCACCCGCGCCATCTGCCCCCAGCTGGCCGGAACCACCGTCTCGCTCAAGGACATCACCACGGCCCGCAACGCCCGCCGCCGCGAACTGACCGGCACCCTCAAACAGCGCACCAGCGTCGTCGACCGCCTCCTGGCCGTCCACACCGCCCCCGGGCCGCTCGCCCAGGAACCGCCGACCGAGCCCGAGGAATCCCGGCCCAAACTGCGCCGCTACCGGGAGGAGTAGGCCATGGATACCCCCGATGCAGGCAGCCGCCAGACCGGCGCGGACGAGAAGCACATCCCGCCCGAGCCGGACGCTCCCGTCACGGCCCCGTTCGTCATCACCAAGGAACACCGGCGCTTCACCGAATTCGCCGACGCCGTACGCCGGGACCGCTACATCGGCCTGTGCTACGGACCGCCCGGCGTCGGCAAGACTCTCTCCGCCCGCCACTACGCGGGCTGGGCCGAAGTCGCCCCCTACCTCGACGAGTTCACCCTGATCGACGGACGCCCCGTCCCCGAGAGCGCGCTGACAGCGCGGACCGTCGTCTATACACCCGAGGTCTACAACACCCCGCGCAGTGTGCAGAAGGCGATCGCCTTCTACCAGGACCGCCTCAACTACGCCGTCCAGCTCGTCCGCGACGGCGGTCTCGGCGGGCCGGACACGGCGGCGCGCTTCACGACGCGATCCGCCCGCAATACCGAGCTCCTCGTCGTCGACGAGGCCGACCGTCTCAAGACCCCGAGCCTGGAACAGATCCGGGACCACTACGACCGCACCGGTGTCGGCGTGGTCCTTATCGGCATGCCCGGGATCGAGAAGAGCCTCGCCCGCTACCCCCAGCTTTACAGCCGCGTCGGCTTCGTCCACCACTACCGGCCGCTCTCCCCGAACGAACAGCACCTCGTCATCGCCCGGAACTGGCCCCACCTCGCCCTGGACGACCTCGGAGACTTCACCACCGCCGAAGCAGTCGCCACGATCACCCGGATCACCAGCGGGAACTTCCGGCTGACCAGCCGCCTCGTCGCCCAGATCGAGCGCGTGATGGACATCAACCAGTTGTCGACGGTCACCGCCGAGGTCGTGGAAACCGCCCGTGAATCCCTCGTCGTGGGAGTCCTGTGATGGCCGCCCGCCTCATCGGCTACGGGCTCTCCACCCTGCGCGATCCGCGCCCCGCCGAGGCCGGTGCTCTCCTCGCCGCCGGGTGCCACGCAGTCTTCCTCGACATCACCCACCGCACCACCGGTCCGCGACCAGCTCGGGACGCGGCCTTCCGGCACGTCCATCCCGGCGACTGCATCGTCATCGTGCGGCTCTCCAGGTTCGCCGCCGGCTTGCGCAACCTGCACGACCTGCTCCACCAGCTCGACGACGCACAGGTCGGACTGCGCTCCTTGGAAGAGCCGATCGACACCACCGCGCCCGACGGCGACCTCGTCATCCGCGCCGTCGACGCCACCCTGCAACTCCAAGCCGCGTGGATCACCGAAGTCACAACCGAGGGACAAACCGCCGCCCGTGCTCGCGGACAACGTCTTGGGTCCCCTCCCAAGCTCACCCCCGAACAGGCCGATCTCGCACGCCAGATGCACGCTGCGGGCCACCCCCGCCCCCAGCATCGCCGCCATGCTCAAGGTCGCAACCTCAACCATCTACCGCCTCGTACGGCAGCCCCCGGACGCTGTCGAGGACGACGAGGACTGACGGCCGGCACACCACCCCTTGCGAGCACGGGCTCAAGCGGACGGCGTGACCGGAGACCGCAGGCCGAGCCACTGCTCGGCGTCCCAGGCATGGAACCGCTCTACCTCGGTGAAGCCCAGCTTCGCCGCTAGCCGCAGCGAGCCGACGTTGGCGGTCTGGGTGTGGAGCACCACCGGCTCGCCGGGAAGGACGCCATCGAACCAGCCGAGTGCCGCCGCGCACGCCTCGGCGGCGTACCCGAATCCCCACGCCCTCGGCAGGAACAGGTACCCGAGATCGACCTTCCCCTCGGCAGCCGGGCGGCTGTGCCCCGGCGCTCTCCTGAGCAGGATCTGGCCGATCATCGCCCCGTCGAGATCAACGACGAAACTCCCGGGCCACCGCTCGGGCACCCCGGGCATCTCGCGCTCAAGCTCGTCACGCGGCCGGGGGCCGCCGAGGTAGGTGTGCACCTCTGGCGACGCCAGCAGCTCGATGAACGCTGCACGGTCCCGGGCCTCGGGCTCGCGGAGAACGAGCCGCTCGGTCTTGATCGGGGCAGGTGGCCAGGTGACGGACCCTAGTTCAGTCATGGCGGGCAACCTATCGCGCGCCCGCAAACGCGCTTTCACAACTCCCGAACAAAGCCACGGCTTCGGCGTCAGATACCGCTGAAGATTCGGCGCCGTGAAGCCCTGAAGGTCACAGGC
>NZ_JBSFGB010000113.1:0-5415 GCF_053596375.1 Streptomyces sp. NPDC001709
CAGACCCCGAACGGCAAGCTGGACCGCAAGGCCCTGCCCGCCCCCGACCTCTCCACCGCCTCCACCGGACGCCAGGCCGCCACCGAACGCGAGGAAGTCCTGTGCGGGCTGTTCGGGGAGCTGCTGAACCTGTCCGTCGTCGGAGTCGACGACAGCTTCTTCGATCTCGGCGGCGACAGCATCATGTCCATCCAGCTCGTCAGCCGCGCCCGCGCCGCCGGACTCGTCATCAGGCCCGGCCAGGTCTTCGAGCACAGAACCCCCGCCGGACTCGCCCTCGTCGCCGAAGCGGCCGAGGACGCGCCCCTGCCGGCACTCCCGGCGGGCAGCGGCACCGGCAGGGTGCCCGCCACCCCGATCGTGCACTGGCTGCGTGAACGCGGCGGCCCCATCGGCCGGTTCCACCAGTCCGTCCTGCTGCACACCCCGGCCGGTCTCACCCTGGACCGGCTCACCGAGGCCCTGCAGGTGCTCCTCGACCACCATGACGCCCTGCGCGCCCGGCTGGTCCGGGACGACGACTGGGCACTCGACGTTCCGCGGCCGGGCACGGTCCGGGCGGCTCGCCTGGTCCGCCGGGCGGAGTGGGCCGGTACCCGCGCCGAGGAGTTGGGCGCGGCCGTCGCCACCGAAGGGGACGCGGCCGCCGGCCGGCTCGACCCGGACGCCGGGGTGATGCTCCAGGCGGTGTGGTTCGACGGCGGGCCGGGGCGGAGCGGCAGACTGCTGCTCGTCGTCCACCATCTCGTGGTCGACGGGGTGTCCTGGCGCATCCTGGTGCCCGACCTCGCCGCCGCCTGCGACGCGCTCGACAAGGGCACCGAGCCCAGCCCGGCCCCCGTGCCGACGCCCTTGCGCGTGTGGTCCGAGGCGCTGACCGCGGCGGCACCGGGACGTGCGAACGAACTACCCTTGTGGCAACGGCAGTTGGCGGGGGACGATCCCGTTCTGGGGAGCAGGAGACTGGACCTCGGGCGCGACACGTTCGCCACCGAACGCACCCTGGTGCGCGCCCTCTCCCCGGACCACACCGCGGCCCTGCTCGCCGACGTGCCCGCCGCCTACCACGCGGGCGTCAACGACGTCCTGCTCACCGCCTTCGCCGTGGCCGTCGCCGACTGGCGGACCCGCCGGGGCAAGGGCGGCGGTACGACCGTCCTGGTGGACCTGGAGGGACACGGCCGGGAGGACGTCGTCGACGGCGCCGACCTGTCCCGTACCGTCGGCTGGTTCACCAGCCTGCACCCCGTGCGCCTGGACCCGGGGGCCGGGGACCGTACCGGCTCCGGCTTCTGGGCCGGCGGTCCCGCCGTCGGCGAGGCGCTGAAGCGGATCAAGGAGCAGCTGCGCGCGGTGCCCGACGCCGGCATCGGCCACGGCATGCTCCGCCATCTGGTGCCGGGCGGCCCGCTGCCGCACACCGCCCCGCCGCAGCTGGGGTTCAACTACCTGGGCCGCTTCCCGGCGGCCTCCCGGAGCGAGGAACCCTGGACCGCGGCGCCGGAGGCCGAGGCACTCGGCGGCGGGGCCGACCCCGCCATGCCGCTCACCCACGAACTCGAACTCAACGCGCTCACCGAGGACCGCCCCGACGGCCCCTGCCTGGTGGCGACCTGGTCCTGGGCGGGCGACCTGTTCACCGCCCCGGAGGTCGCCGACCTCGCCGACACCTGGGCGCGTGCCCTGGCCGTCCTGGCCGACCACGCCGGGGCCCCCGAGGCCGGCGGGCACACCCCCTCCGATCTGACCCTCGTCTCACTGTCCCAGGCCGAGATCGACCTGCTGGAAGCCGACTGGAGAACCGCTCAATGACGAAGCAGGGACTCGCCGACGTACTGCCGCTCTCGCCGCTGCAGGAAGGACTGCTCTTCCACGCGCTGTACGACGAGCGCGCCGCCGACGTCTACACCGTGCAGCTGAGCTTCGACCTGGAAGGGCCGCTCGACGCCGCCGCGCTGCGGGCGGCCGCCGAGGCCCTGCTGCGCCGCCACCCCAACCTGCGGGCCGCGTTCCGCCACGAGGGGCTCAGCCGCGCCGTGCAGATCGTGCCGCACGAGGTCGCGCTCCCGTGGACGGAGACCGACCTGTCGGCCGAGACCGACCCGGACCGGCAGCGCGCCGAGCTGGACCGGCTGCTCGCCGCCGACCGTGCCGCGCGGTTCGACCTGACCCGCCCGCCCCTGATGCGCTGCGCGCTGTACCGGTTCGGGCGGGAGCGGCACCGACTGGTCCTCACCAAGCACCACATCCTGGTGGACGGCTGGTCCATGCCGGTCCTGGTGCGGGAGCTGTTCCAGCTGTACGCGAGCCGCGGCGACGCCTCCGCCCTGCCCGCGGTCACCCCCTACCGCCAGTACCTGGCCTGGCTGAACGGACAGGACAAGGCGGCCGCCGAGGCCGCCTGGAACCAGGCCCTCGCCGGGCTGGACGGGCCCAGCCTGCTTGCCCCCGCCGACGCGCCGCCGCCCACCGTGCCGCCCCGCCACCTCACGGTGCGGCTGACCGAGCGGCTCACCGACTCGCTGCGGGACCAGGCCCGCCGGCACGGGCTCACGCTCAACACCGTGCTGCAGGGCGCCTGGGCGCTGCTGCTCGCCAAGCTCACGGGCCGCGACGACGTCGTCTTCGGTGCGACCGTCTCCGGGCGGCCGCCCGAGATACCGGGCATCGAGACCATGGTCGGCCTCTTCATCAACACCTTGCCGGTCCGTATCGAGCTGCCCGCCGCCGAGCCGCTCGCCGACGCCCTCGCCCGGCTCCAGGCCCGCCAGGCCGACCTGATGGCCCATCAGCACCTGGGGCTGACCGAGGTGCAGCGCGTCGCCGGACACGGCACGCTCTTCGACACCATCGCGGTCTTCGAGAACTACCCGCTCGACGAGGCCGAACTCCAGCCGCCGTCCGACGGCCTGACCCTCACCGGCCTGCACGCCACCGACGCCACGCACTACGCCCTGGGCGTCGTCGCCGGCGTGGTCGACGGCCGCCTGACCCTGCGCCTCGACCACCGCCCCGACCTCTTCGACACCGCGTCGGTACGCCGCATCGCCGACCGGCTGCAGCGCATCTTCGAGACCTTCGCCGCCGACCCGACCCGTCCCGCCGGACGCGTGGACGTCCTGGACGCCGAGGAACTCCACCGCGTCATCGAGGAGTGGAACACCCCACAGGCCCCGGCCACCCCGGCCGCCCAGGGGCTCCTGGAGATCGAGGCCGCCGAGGATGCTCAGGTCGCCCAGAGGGCCGAGGACGCCGTGGCCGTCGGCCCGGACACCCAGGCCGCCCCCAGCGCCCGGTCGGCACCGGACACTCAGGCCGCCCGGATCGCCCAGTGGGCCCCGGCCGCCATGGCCACCGCTCCGGGTGCCCAGGTCGCTCAGGCCCCCCTTCAGACCCCGGCCCCCCAAGTCGCCCCGGACACCCTCACCGCCCGCTTCGCCGCGCAGGCAGTCCGTACACCTGGCGCCGTCGCCGTCTCGCTCGGTGAGGAGCGGCTCACCTACGCCGAGCTGGACGCCCGGGCCAACCGGCTGGCCCGGCTGCTCGCCCGGCACGGAGCGCGGCCCGAGCGGTTCGTGGCGCTGGCCCTGCCCCGGTCGCTCGACCTGGTGGTCGCCGTGCTGGCGGTGCTCAAGTCCGGTGCGGCCTACCTGCCGTTGGACCCGGACTACCCGGCGGACCGGCTCGCCCACATGCTGGCCGACGCCCGCCCGGCGCTGCTGGTGACCCGGTCCGACGCGGGTCTGCCCGCCGGGCTCGGCGAGGACACCGCCCGCCTCCTGCTCGACGAGCCGGAGACGGTGGCCGCGCTCGCCACCGAGCCCGGCACCACCCCCGCCGTGGACGTGCGCCCGCACCACCCGGCGTACATGATCTACACCTCGGGTTCCACCGGCCGCCCCAAGGGTGTCGTCGTCCCGCACCACAACGTCGTCCGCCTCTTCGGCGCGACCGACCACTGGTTCCACTTCGGCCCCGACGACGTGTGGACGCTCTTCCACTCGTACGCCTTCGACTTCTCCGTGTGGGAGCTGTGGGGCCCGCTGCTGCACGGCGGCCGGCTCGTGGTCGTACCGCACGGGATCAGCCGGTCCCCCGAGGAGTTCCTGCGGCTGCTCGCCGACGAGCGCGTGACCGTGCTCAACCAGACGCCCTCCGCCTTCTACCAGCTGATGCAGGCCGACCGGGAGAACCCCGACACCGGCGACCGGCTGTGCCTGCGGTACGTCGTGTTCGGCGGCGAGGCGCTCGACCTGTGGCGGCTCGCCGACTGGTACGCCCGGCACGCCGACGACGCCCCGGTCCTGGTCAACATGTACGGCATCACCGAGACCACGGTGCACGTCAGCCACCTCGCGCTCGACGCCCCCGGCGCGGCCGCCGGCCCCGGCAGCATGATCGGCCGCGCCATCCCGGACCTGCGGATCTACGTCCTCGACGGCGGACTTCGCCCGGCCGCCCCGGGCGTCGCCGGGGAGATGTACGTCGCCGGCGAGGGACTCGCCCGCGGCTACTGGGGCCGGCCCGGCCTGACCGCGAGCCGGTTCGTCGCCGACCCGTTCGGCGCCCCCGGAACGCGGATGTACCGCACCGGCGACGTGGCCCGCTGGACCGAGGACGGTGCCCTGGAGTTCGTCGGCCGGGCGGACGACCAGGTCAAGATCCGCGGCTTCAGGATCGAGCTGGGCGAGATCGAGTCCGTCCTCGCCGCCCATCCGGCCGTGGCCCAGGTCGCCGTCGTCGTACGGGAGGACCGCCCCGGCGACCGCCGCCTCGCCGCCTACCTGGTCCCGGCGGCCGGGCAGCGGATCGACCACGGCCAGATGCGTGCCCACGCCGCGCGGAGCCTGCCCGACTACATGGTGCCGGCCGCCTTCGTCACGCTGGACGCACTGCCGCTGACCCCCAACGGGAAGCTGGACCGCAGGGCGCTGCCCGCCCCCGATCTCGGCGGCGCGACGACAGGGCGTGCGCCCCGCACCCCACAGGAGGAGATCCTGTGCGGTCTCTACGCCGACGTCCTCGGTGTGCCCGAGGTCTCCGTCGACGACCACTTCTTCGACCTGGGCGGCCACTCGCTGCTCGCCACCCGTCTGGTCGGCCGGATCCGCGCCGCCCTCGGCGTCGAACTCGCCATCCGCACCCTGTTCGAGGCCCCCACGGTGGCGCAGCTCGCCGAGCGGCTCGGCGAGGCCGAGGCGGCCCGCCCGGCCCTGCTGCCCGCCGTCCGCCCCAACCGCGTCCCGCTCTCCTTCGCCCAGCGCCGGCTGTGGTTCCTGGACCGCCTCGAAGGTTCCGGCGCCACCTACAACATTCCGCTCGCCCTGCGGTTGCGGGGTGTGGTGGACCGGGAGGCGTTGCGGTCGGCGCTGGGTGATGTGGTGGCGCGGCACGAGAGTCTGCGGACGGTGTTCC
>NZ_JBSFGB010000114.1:0-5305 GCF_053596375.1 Streptomyces sp. NPDC001709
GATCGCTCCGTATGGGGGCCGGGTGTCGGTGGCGGCGGTGAACGGTCCGGCGGCGGTGGTCGTCGCGGGTGAACCCGGCGCGCTGGACGAGGTGCAGACGGTGTGCAAGCGGGACGGTGTCCGGGCCCGCCGCGTCACCGTGGACTACGCCTCCCACACCGCACAGGTCGAGGCGCTGGAAGCGGAGCTAAGGGAAGCTCTGGCACCGGTGCTGCCGACGGCCGGAACGATCCCCGTGTACTCCACGGCGGTCGGTGCGATCGTCGACACGGCCACGATGGATGCCGGGTACTGGTACACCAACCTGCGCAGCCAGGTCGGTTTCGAGCCCGCCGTCCGCGCCCTCATCGACAAGGGCGCCGGATGCTTCCTGGAGATGTCCCCCCACCCCGTGCTCACGATGGCGGTGGAGGACACCGTCGAGGCGCGGGACGCGGTCGGCCGGGTGGCGGTGGTCGGGTCTCTGCAGCGGGACAAGGGGGGCCTCGCCCGTTTCATGCTTTCGCTCGGTCAAGCGCACGCCGCGGGAGTGGTAGTCGACTGGGAGGCGGTGTACGCGGGTACCGGCGCGAAGCGCGTCGATCTGCCCACCTATGCCTTCCAGCGTGAGAACTACTGGTTGATGCCGACGGCGCAGGCCGGTGATGTCGCTGCGGCGGGCCTGGACCGGATCGAGCACCCGGTCCTCGCGGCGGCCGTGCAGGTCGGTGACCGTGACGAGTGGGTCTTCACCGGCCGTATATCCACCGAGGCGCAGCCGTGGCTGCGGGATCACGTGGTGCTGGGTGTGGTGATCGTCCCAGGTACGGCGTGGGTGGAGCTGGCGTCGGTGGCCGGTCGCCGGGTGGGTGTGCCGGTGGTGGACGAGCTGGTGATGGAGGCGCCGCTCCTGCTGGAAGAGGGGCGGAGTGCTCAGCTGCGGGTCACTGTGGGTGCCGCGGGTGAGGACGGGCGCCGTGAGGTGGCGGTCTTCGCCCGCCCCGAGGCCGAAGCCGGGGACGGCCATGGCGATGGCCACGGCAATGGCAATGGCAATGGTGATGGCGATGGCGAGATGACCTGTCACGCGCGGGGATGGCTCGCCGCGCAGGACACCGCGCCGGCATCGTCGTGGGTTCCGGCGCAGTGGCCGCCCGCCGAGGGTGCGGAGATGACCGCGGGCGAGCTGTACGCCGGGATGGCGGAGCTGGGGTTCGACTACGGGCCCGCGTTCCAGGGTGTGCGTGCGGCGTGGCGTGCCGGTGATGTGGTGTTCGCCGAGGTCGCCCTGCCCGGCGACACCGGTGGCGAGAGCTTCGGTGTCCACCCGGCGCTCTTCGACGCGACGCTGCACAGTGCGTTCGCCGAGAGGGGCTCGGGCGGCGGTGCGACGATTCTGCCGTTCTCGTGGTCGAAGGTGACCGTGGGGCGCACGGGTCTGTCACGGGTTCGCGTACGGATCTCGCCCTCGGGTGACGCCGCTTTGCGCGTGGACGCGGTGTCCGAGCAGGGCGAGCCGGTGCTGAGCCTGGGCCGGCTGGACATGCGTCCGGTCGACCCCGCCCAGTTGGAGCGCCTGCGCCGGGGCGGTGGACAGCCGGTCCACCGGCTCGACTGGACGCCGGTCACGGCGGGTGCGGCCGGCTCCGTGCGGGTTGCGGTGCTCGGTGATGTGGCCGAGGTGGAACAGGCCGTGGCCGACGGCGGTCCCGTGCCGGAGCTGGTGCTGGCCTCGGTCGTCACCCCGGATGGGGACGCGGCGGTAGCTGCCCGGCACGCCGCCGCCGAGGCGCTGGGGCTGGTGCAGCGGTGGTTGGCCAGTGAGCGGCTGGGTGGGGCCCGGTTGGTGGTGGTGACCCGGGGTGCGGTGTGCGCCGTCGACGGTGAGGCACCGGACATCGCCCAGGCGGCGGTGTGGGGTCTGTTGCGCAGTGCGCAGTCCGAACACCCCGACCGGTTCCTCCTCGTGGACGTGGACGTGGACGGCGACGAGCCGGACTGGGGTGCGGTGCTGGGCGCCGATGAACCCCAACTCGCCGTGCGGGGCGGGAGGTTGCTGGCGCCGAGGCTGTCGCGTGCGTCCTCCGGTGAGTCGATGACCGTGCTCGACCCCGAGGGCACCGCAGTGATCACTGGCGGTACGGGTGGTTTGGGCGCCGTGTTCGCCCGGCACCTCGCGGCCGCGCACGGCCTACGTCATCTGCTGCTGCTGAGCCGACGAGGTCTGGAGGCCGATGGTGCCGCCGAGCTGGTGGCGGAGCTGAAGGGCCTCGGCTGCGAGGCCCGGGTCGTGGCCTGTGACGTGTCCGACCGCGAGCAACTGGCCGCTGCGCTCGGCTCGATCGAGCGACCGCTGACGGCGGTGGTCCACGCGGCCGGTGTACTCGACGACGGTGTCATCGAGTCGCTGACACCCGATCAGATCGGGCGGGTCATGCGGCCGAAGGTGGACGCGGCCTGGCACCTGCACGAGTTGACGGCCGACGCCGACCTGGCGGCGTTCGTGCTCTTCTCCTCGGTCTCCGCGCTGATCGGCAGCCCCGGTCAGGGCAACTACGCCGCGGCGAACGCCACGTTGGACGCCCTGGCAGGGCTCCGCCGGGCGGCGGGTCTCCCGGCCGTCTCGCTGGCGTGGGGTCTGTGGTCGGGCACGGCCGGCATGACGGCGCAGTTGGACGAGGCCGAGCTGGCTCGCCTGGAGCGCATGGGTGTCAGTGCGCTCACCGCGGAGACCGGTCCCGCGTTGTTCGACCGGTCGCTGGAGGTGGATGCGGCTGTGGTGGCTCCGGTACTGCTGGAGACGGGGGCGTTGCGTGCGCAGGCCCGTGCGGGGATGCTTGCGCCGTTGTTGCGCGGGCTGGTGCGCATGCCGTTCCGGGCGGCGGTCGACGCGGGCGCCGCGGTGCTGGCACAGCGGTTGGCCGGGGTGCCGGAGGCGGACCGTGAGCGGATCGTGCTGGAGCTGGTCCAGGCGCAGGTCGCGGGTGTGCTCGGGCATGCCTCGGCCGCGTCCGTCGACCCGGAGCGGGCGTTCAAGGAGCTCGGGTTCGACTCGCTGAGCGCGGTCGAGCTGCGCAACCGGCTCGCCCAGGCCACCGGCGTACGGCTGCCCGCCACCCTCGTCTTCGACCACCCCACCCCGAGCGCGGTCGCCGGCCTGTTGCTGGCGGAACTCGGCGGCGGGACGCCGGCCGAACCCCTCATCGACCAAGAGGTGAGGAAGCTCGGCGACATGCTCGCTACCAGCTCCGCGGAGGAGCAGCAGCGGGTGGCCAAGCACCTGCGCGCCCTGCTGGCCGGTATCAGCGCCGACGCGGGCGACGGCGCCCAGGGCGGCAAGAGGCAGGGCACCAGGGAGCGGCTCGAGGCCGCGACCACGGCGGAAGAGATCTTCCAGATGATCGATGTCGACTTGGGCGACGAGTAACGGGGGCACGGAGATGACGGAGAACATCGATCAGCAGGAAAAGCTCGTCCGCTACCTCAAGAAAGTGGCGCTCGAACTCAACGAGACCCGGGCCCAGCTCGAAGAGGTCGAGTCCCGGGCCACCGAACCAGTGGCGATCATCGGCATGAGCTGCCGGTACCCGGGTGGCGTGACCTCGCCGGAGGAGCTGTGGGAGCTGGTGGCCTCCGGGCGCGACGCCATCTCCGGGCTCCCCACCGACCGCGGCTGGGACCTGGAGCGGCTCTACGACCCCGACCCCGACCAGCCCGGGAAGATCTACGCCCAGGGCGGCGGCTTCCTGGAGGGGATCGGGGAGTTCGACGCGGAGTTCTTCGGGATCAGTCCGCGCGAGGCGCTGGCGATGGACCCGCAGCAGCGTCTGTTGCTGGAGGCGGCCTGGGAGGCGTTCGAGCACGCCCGCATCGACGCGACCTCGCTGCGGGGCAGCGACACCGGCGTCTACTGCGGACTCAGCGTCACCGACTACGGCGTGGGCCCGGACAAGAGCCTGCCCCAGCTGGAGGGGTTCCAGCTCACGGGCGGCTCGGGCAGCGTCTCCTCCGGCCGCATCTCCTACCTGTTCGGCCTGGAGGGGCCCGCGGTGTCGGTGGACACGGCCTGCTCCTCCTCCGGCGTGACCCTGCACCTGGCCGCGCAGGCTCTACGGGCGGGCGAGTGCGCGCTGGCCCTCGCCGGCGGTGTGACCCTCATGCCCAGCCCCTTCATGCTGCGGGAGTTCAGCCGCCAGCGCGGCCTGGCGACGGACGGCCGGTGCAAGGCCTACTCGGCGTCGGCGGACGGGACCGGTTTCTCCGACGGTGTCGGCCTGGTGGTGCTGGAGCGGCTATCGGACGCCAAGCGCAACGGCCGGCGGATCCTGGGTCTGATCCGGGGCAGTGCGGTGAACCAGGACGGCGCGAGTAACGGTCTTACGGCGCCGAATGGTCCGTCGCAGGAGCGGGTGATCCGGCAGGCGCTCGCCGGCGCCGGCCTGCGTCCGTCCGACGTGGACGCGGTCGAGGGCCATGGCACGGGCACCGTGCTCGGGGACCCGATCGAGGCGCAGGCGTTGCTGGCGACGTACGGCCGGGAGCGGGAGGGGGATCCGCTGTGGCTGGGGTCGATCAAGTCGAACATCGGTCACACGTCGGCCGCTGCGGGTGTGGCCGGTGTGATCAAGATGGTGATGGCGATGCGCCACGGGGTGCTGCCGAAGACCCTGCACGCGGACGAGCCCTCGCCGCACGTGAATTGGGAGTCCGGCCGGGTCGAGCTGCTGACCGAGGCCCGGGAGTGGACCTCGGACGGTCGTCCGCGGCGTGCGGGTGTGTCGTCGTTCGGCGTGAGCGGCACCAACACCCACATCATCGTCGAGGAGGCACCGGCCGAGGAGCCGATGACGGACGAGCGGGCCGAACCGTTGGCACCGTTGCCGTTCGTCGTGTCGGCGCGGAACGATGTGGCGTTGCGGGCGCAGGCGGAGCGGTTGCGTTCGCATGTGCTGTCCCGGCCGGATGTGTCGGTGGTGGATGCGGCGTATTCGCTGGTGGTGTCGCGGGCGTTGCTGGATCGCCGGGCCGTTGTGGTGGCCCGTGACAGGGATGAACTGGTCGCGCAGCTTGGTGAGTTGACGCTCGGCGAGTCGGCGGTTGCGGGTAAGTCGGCGTTCTTGTTCACGGGGCAGGGGTCCCAGCGTGCCGGTATGGGCCTGGAGTTGGCTAAGGCGTTCCCGGTGTTCGAGCGGGCCTTGAGTGAGGTGTGTGCGGAGGTTGATCCGCGGCTTGGGCGTTCGCTGCGTGAGCTGCTGGGGTCTGATGGTGATGTGCTGAACTCGACGGAGTTCACGCAGGTGGCGTTGTTCGCGGTTGAGGTGGCGCT
>NZ_JBSFGB010000115.1:0-5010 GCF_053596375.1 Streptomyces sp. NPDC001709
GTGCTGCCGGGCGCGCTCGCTTCCGGTGAGCCGCAGTTCGCGGTCCGCGACGGGGAGGTGTTCGTACCGCGCCTGGTGAAGGCCACCGGAACCGCGACCGGCACGCCGGACTTGGGCCCCGGCACCGTCCTGCTGACCGGTGCGTCCGGTGCGCTGGGCGGGCTCGTCGCCCGGCACCTGGTCGCCGAGCACGGCGTGCGCAGCCTGCTGCTGCTCAGCCGGCGCGGCGCGGAGGCACCCGGCGCGGTCGAGATGGAGGCCGAACTTGTCGCGTCGGGCGCCGAGGTGCGCTGGGCGGCTTGTGACGCGGCCGACCGGGACGCCCTCGCCGAGGTGCTGGCCGGCACGCCGGTGACGGCCGTGGTGCACACGGCCGGCGTCCTCGACGACGGCGTGATCGCCGGGCTCACCCCGGAGCGCCTGGCGACGGTGCTGCGTCCGAAGGTCGATGCCGTACTCAACCTCCATGGGCTGACGAGCGACCTGTCGGCGTTCGTCGTCTTCTCCTCGGTGTCCGGCATCCTGGGCAGCGCGGGTCAGGGCAACTACGCGGCGGCGAACACCTTCCTCGACGCCTTCGCCGAAGCCCGCCGCGCCCGGGGGCTCCCCGCCACGTCGCTGGCATGGGGCCTGTGGGAGCAGGACAGCGGCATGGCCGACCGGCTCGACCAGGCGGACCTCACCCGGCTCAAGCGGGTGGGCCTGGCCCCGATCGCCGTCGACGAGGGACTGCGGCTGTTCGACGCGGCGCTGGCCCTGGACCGGGCCGTCGTCGCCCCGCTGCGGTTGGACCTGGGCAGGCTGCAGGGCACGGTGCCGCCGCTCCTGCGAGGGCTGCGCGGCCCCGTACGGGGCACCGTGCGGCGCACGGCGCAGACCGCGCCGAAGGGATCGCTGGGCCGGCGGCTGGCCGGGCTGCCGGAGGCCGAGCGCGAGCAGGTGGTGCTGGACCTGGTGCGCACCGAGGTAGCCGCCGTCCTAGGCCACGCCTCGCTCCAGGCCGTCCAGCCCGAACACGCCTTCCAGGACGCCGGTTTCGACTCGCTCACCTCGGTGGAGCTCCGCAACCGGCTGAACACGGCGACCGGGCTGCGGCTCCACGCGACCATGGTCTTCGACCACCCCACGCCCATCGCGCTCTCCCGCTTCCTGCTGGCACAGACGCTCGGTGTCCAGGAGAAGTCCGAGGCCGCGGTCGCCGCGGTGACCGGGACGGACGAGCCGATCGCGATCGTGGGCATGGCCTGCCGGTTCCCCGGTGACGTGCGGTCCCCCGAAGACCTGTGGCGCCTCGTCGCCTCCGGCGGCGACGCGATCTCGGGCTTTCCCGAGGACCGCGGCTGGGACATCGAGAACCTCTACGACCCGGACCCCGACCGCTCCGGCAAGTCCTACGTGCGCCACGGCGGCTTCCTCCACGAGGCTGCCGAGTTCGACCCGGCCTTCTTCGGGATCTCGCCGCGTGAGGCGCTGGCGATGGACCCGCAGCAGCGGTTGCTGCTGGAGACGTCGTGGGAGGCGTTCGAGCGGGCCGGGATCGACCCGGCGACGGTGCGGGGCAGCAGGACCGGTGTCTTCGCGGGGGTGATGTACCACGACTACGCCGGGCGCGTGAGAACGGCTCCGGAGGGCATGGACGCCTATCTGGGCAGCGGCAGCGCGGGCAGCATCGCCTCCGGCCGGGTCTCGTACACGTTCGGTCTTGAGGGCCCGGCGGTCACGGTCGATACGGCGTGCTCGTCCTCGCTGGTGGCGCTGCACCTCGCGACCCAGGCGCTGCGCACCGGCGAGTGCTCGATGGCGCTGGTCGGCGGCGTCACCGTCATGGCGACTCCCTCGACGTTCGTGGAGTTCAGCCGTCAGCGGGGCCTGTCGGCTGATGGCCGGTGCAGGGCGTTCGCGGCCGGTGCGGATGGTACGGGCTGGGCCGAGGGTGCGGGCATGCTGCTGGTGGAGCGGCTGTCCGATGCCCGGCGTAACGGGCACCGGGTGCTGGCGGTGGTTCGTGGTACGGCGGTGAACCAGGACGGTGCGTCGAACGGTCTGACGGCTCCGAACGGGCCTTCGCAGCAGCGGGTGATCCGGCAGGCGCTGGCCAACGCGGGCCTGTCTTCGGATCAGGTCGACGTGGTGGAGGCGCATGGTACGGGGACGAGGTTGGGTGACCCGATCGAGGCGCAGGCGTTGATCGCGACGTACGGTCAGGAGCGGTCGGTGGAGCGGCCGTTGTGGCTGGGGTCGCTGAAGTCGAACATCGGTCATGCGCAGGCGGCTGCGGGTGTCGGTGGTGTGATCAAGATGGTGATGGCGATGCGCCACGGTGTGCTGCCGCAGACCCTGCATGTGGACGACCCGACGCCGCACGTGGACTGGTCGGCCGGTGACGTCCGGCTGCTGACCGAGGCCGTGGAGTGGCCTGCGTACGACCGGCCGCGCCGAGCTGCGGTGTCCTCCTTCGGTATCAGCGGCACCAACGCCCACGTGATCGTCGAGCAGGCTCCCGCCTCGGAGGAGTTGCCGCCCCTGCCCGTCGCCGACGCGGTCGTGCCGTGGGTGCTGTCGGGCAGGACCGAGGCGGCGCTGCGGGCACAGGCGGAGCGCCTGCTGTCCCTGGTCCCCGACGCGGACCTGCAGCCGGCCGACACCGGCTTCTCGCTCGCCACCACACGCTCGGCCATGGAGCACCGGGCCGCCGTGGTGGGGGAGAACCGCGCCGAACTCCTCGAAGGACTCCGCGCGCTGGCCGCGGGGTCCCCGTCCACCCGGGTTGTCCTGGGCGAACCGGGCGCCGGCGGCAAGGTCGGGTTCCTGTTCTCGGGTCAGGGCTCGCAGCGGATCGGCATGGGGCGCGAGCTGTACGAGGCGTACCCCGTGTTCGCCACGGCGTACGACGAGGTCTGCGCGCTTCTCGACACGCCCGTCGACGTCGACTCGGAGGAGCTCCACCAGACGGGTTCGACGCAGCCCGCGCTCTTCGCGGTCGGGGTGGCGTTGTTCCGGTTGCTGGAGTCGTGGGATGTGCGGCCGGATTACGTGGCCGGTCACTCGGTGGGTGAGATCGCGGCGGCGCATGTGGCGGGTGTGTTGTCGCTCGGGGATGCGGCGAAGTTGGTGTCGGCGCGTGCCGCGCTGATGCAGGCTCTGCCCGCGGGCGGGGCGATGGTGGCTGTGCAGGCGACCGAGGACGAGGTGTTGCCGCACTTGACCGACGAGGTCGGGATCGCGGCGGTCAACGGTCCGCGGTCGGTTGTGGTTTCTGGCGCTGAGGACGTGGTCGTCGCCATCGGTGAAGCCTTCCGTGAGCAGGGTCGTAAGACGTCCCGTCTGAAGGTCAGTCACGCGTTCCATTCGCCGTTGATGGATCCGATGCTGGAGGAGTTCGGGGAGGTCGTGCGTGGTCTGACGTTCAGTGAGCCGCGGATCCCGGTGGTCTCCAACCTGACGGGTGATCTGGCGGAGCCGTACACGCCGCAGTACTGGGTGCGGCACGTCCGTGAGGCGGTCCGTTTCGCGGACGGTGTGCGGACCCTGCACGAGCTGGGCGTGACGACCTTCGTCGAGATCGGCCCCGGCGGCGTCCTCAGCGCCCTCGCACAAGGGTGCCTCGACGGCGACATCGTCACCGTCCCCGTCGTACGGACCGATCGCCCCGAGCCGCAGGCCGTCGTCACCGCGCTCGCCGAGCTGCACGTCCGTGGGGTCTCCCCGGACTGGCAGGCGCTCTTCCCGGGTGCCCGGCGCGTCGACCTGCCGACCTACGCCTTCCAGTACGAGCGCTTCTGGCTGGAAGCGCCCGAGGAGTTCGCCGGCACAGCCGCTGCCACCGGACTCGGGCTGGGTGCGGCGGAGCACCCGTTGGCCGGTGCGGCGGTCGCGCTGCCCGGCGCCGGCGGGTTCCTGGTCACCGGGCGGCTCTCGCTCAGGACTCACCCCTGGCTCGCCGACCACACGGTCATGGACAGCGTGCTGCTGCCGGGTACCGGGCTCGTGGAGCTGGCGGTGCGTGCCGGCGACGAGGCGGGTTGTGGACAGGTCGAGGACCTGACGCTGGAAGCACCGCTGATCGTCCCGGAGCACGGCGGTGTGGCCGTGCAGGTGTGGGTCGGGGCCGAGGAGGAGCCGGGCAGGCGCGCGCTGAGCGTGCACTCGCGACGGGAGGACGCCCCGGACGACGCGCCGTGGGTGCGGCACGCGGTCGGCTTCCTGACGGACGCGCTGCCCGAGCCGCCGCACGGCGCGGACCTCGGCGCGTGGCCGCCGGCGGGTGCGGAGGCGGTCGACCTGACCGGGTTCTACGAGGGCCTGGACGGGCTCGGCCTGGGCTACGGCCCGGTCTTCCGCGGGCTGCGCTCGGTGTGGCGCAGCGGGGACGACGTCCTCGCCGAGGTCGCTCTCCCCGAGGGCACGGAGGCAGACACGTTCGCCGTTCATCCGGCGCTGCTGGACGCGGCGCTCCACGCGATCGGCGCGGGCGGGCTCGTCCCCGTCGCCGACGGGCCGCTGCTGCCCTTCGCCTGGTCCGAGGTGGGTGTGCGTGCCGCGGGGGCGACGGCGCTGCGGGTCAAGGTCTCTCGCACGGGTACGGACGCGGTGTCGCTGACCGTGGCCGACGCCTCGGGTGGTCTGGTGGCCACGGTCGGCTCGCTGTCGCTGCGGCCGGTGTCGCGCGAGCAACTGCTCGCGGCGGGCGGCTCCGGCAGGCGTGCCGACGACTCGCTGTTCGGCCTCGCATGGCAGCCGGCGGCCCTCACCGAGGCTGACGCTGCCGCCGGGCTCGACGTACGGAGCTACGCGGACCTGGCCGCTCTGTCCGCCGAGCAGGCCCTTCCCGATGTCGCGGTGGTCACGGTCGTTCCGTGCCCGGCGGGTTCCGGTACGGAGACCGCCGACCGCGTGCACTGCACCACAAGTGAGATGTTGGCGTTGGTGCAGTGGTGGCTGGCTCGGGAGCGGGCGGGGCGTTTGGCGTTGGTGACGCGGCCGGGGGATCTGGCTCATGCTGCGGTGTGG
>NZ_JBSFGB010000116.1:1702-4912 GCF_053596375.1 Streptomyces sp. NPDC001709
CTTGTTTGGTTCGGGGTGATGGGTGGCTGGTCGTTGTTTGAGAACTGCACAGTGGACGCGAGCATCTGTGGCCAAGTTTTTAAGGGCGCACGGTGGATGCCTTGGCACCAGGAACCGATGAAGGACGTGGGAGGCCGCGATAGTCCCCGGGGAGTCGTCAACCAGGCTTTGATCCGGGGGTTTCCGAATGGGGAAACCCGGCAGTCGTCATGGGCTGTCACCCGCTGCTGAACACATAGGCAGTGTGGAGGGAACGAGGGGAAGTGAAACATCTCAGTACCCTCAGGAAGAGAAAACAACCGTGATTCCGGGAGTAGTGGCGAGCGAAACCGGATGAGGCCAAACCGTATGCGTGTGAGACCCGGCAGGGGTTGCGCATGCGGGGTTGTGGGATCTCTCTTCTGTCGTCTGCCGGCGGCAGGACGAGTCAGAAACCGTTGATGTAGGCGAAGGACATGCGAAAGGTCCGGCGTAGAGGGTAAGACCCCCGTAGTCGAAACGTCAGCGGCTCGTTTGAGAGACACCCAAGTAGCACGGGGCCCGAGAAATCCCGTGTGAATCTGGCGGGACCACCCGCTAAGCCTAAATATTCCCTGGTGACCGATAGCGGATAGTACCGTGAGGGAATGGTGAAAAGTACCCCGGGAGGGGAGTGAAATAGTACCTGAAACCGTGTGCCTACAAGCCGTGGGAGCGTCGGATGCAGCTTGCTGCATCTCGTGACTGCGTGCCTTTTGAAGAATGAGCCTGCGAGTTTGCGGTGTGTTGCGAGGTTAACCCGGGTGGGGAAGCCGTAGCGAAAGCGAGTCCGAATAGGGCGATTCAGTAGCACGCTCAAGACCCGAAGCGGAGTGATCTAGCCATGGGCAGGTTGAAGCGGAGGTAAGACTTCGTGGAGGACCGAACCCACCAGGGTTGAAAACCTGGGGGATGACCTGTGGTTAGGGGTGAAAGGCCAATCAAACTCCGTGATAGCTGGTTCTCCCCGAAATGCATTTAGGTGCAGCGTCGTGTGTTTCTTGCCGGAGGTAGAGCACTGGATAGGCGATGGGCCCTACCGGGTTACTGACCTTAGCCAAACTCCGAATGCCGGTAAGTGAGAGCGCGGCAGTGAGACTGTGGGGGATAAGCTCCATGGTCGAGAGGGAAACAGCCCAGAGCATCGACTAAGGCCCCTAAGCGTACGCTAAGTGGGAAAGGATGTGGAGTCGCACAGACAACCAGGAGGTTGGCTTAGAAGCAGCCACCCTTGAAAGAGTGCGTAATAGCTCACTGGTCTAGTGATTCCGCGCCGACAATGTAGCGGGGCTCAAGCGTACCGCCGAAGTCGTGTCATTGCAGTGTAAGCCCCAACGGGTGCTGTGATGGGTAGGGGAGCGTCGTCTGCCGGGTGAAGCGGCACTGGAAGGTAGTCGTGGACGGTTGACGAGTGAGAATGCAGGCATGAGTAGCGATTCACACGTGAGAAACGTGTGCGCCGATTGACTAAGGGTTCCTGGGTCAAGCTGATCTGCCCAGGGTAAGTCGGGACCTAAGGCGAGGCCGACAGGCGTAGTCGATGGATAACCGGTTGATATTCCGGTACCCGCTGTGAAGCGTCAAACATCGAGCATCGTGATGCTAAGGCCGTGAAGCCGTTCCGGACCCTTCGGGGAAAGGAAAGTGGTGGAGCCGCCGAACCAAGCGGTTAGTAGGTGAGTGATGGGGTGACGCAGGAAGGTAGTCCATCCCGGGCGGTGGTTGTCCCGGGGTAAGGGTGTAGGACGCAAGGTAGGTAAATCCGCCTTGCACATAGTCTGAGACCTGATGCCGAGCCGATTGTGGCGAAGTGGATGATCCTATGCTGTCGAGAAAAGCCTCTAGCGAGTTTCATGGCGGCCCGTACCCTAAACCGACTCAGGTGGTCAGGTAGAGAATACCGAGGCGTTCGGGTGAACTATGGTTAAGGAACTCGGCAAAATGCCCCCGTAACTTCGGGAGAAGGGGGGCCAGCTCTGGTGAGAGGACTTGCTCCTCGAGCTGGGGGTGGCCGCAGAGACCAGCGAGAAGCGACTGTTTACTAAAAACACAGGTCCGTGCGAAGCCGTAAGGCGATGTATACGGACTGACGCCTGCCCGGTGCTGGAACGTTAAGGGGACCGGTTAGCTCCATTTCGGTGGGGCGAAGCTGAGAACTTAAGCGCCAGTAAACGGCGGTGGTAACTATAACCATCCTAAGGTAGCGAAATTCCTTGTCGGGTAAGTTCCGACCTGCACGAATGGCGTAACGACTTCTCGACTGTCTCAACCATAGGCCCGGTGAAATTGCACTACGAGTAAAGATGCTCGTTTCGCGCAGCAGGACGGAAAGACCCCGGGACCTTTACTACAGTTTGATATTGGTGTTCGGTTCGGCTTGTGTAGGATAGCTGGGAGACTTTGAAGCAGGCACGCCAGTGTTTGTGGAGTCGTCGTTGAAATACCAGTCTGGTCGTGCTGGATGTCTAACCTGGGTCCGTGATCCGGATCAGGGACAGTGTCTGATGGGTAGTTTAACTGGGGCGGTTGCCTCCTAAAGGGTAACGGAGGCGCCCAAAGGTTCCCTCAGCCTGGTTGGCAATCAGGTGTTGAGTGTAAGTGCACAAGGGAGCTTGACTGTGAGACCGACGGGTCGAGCAGGGACGAAAGTCGGGACTAGTGATCCGGCGGTGGCTTGTGGAAGCGCCGTCGCTCAACGGATAAAAGGTACCCCGGGGATAACAGGCTGATCTTCCCCAAGAGTCCATATCGACGGGATGGTTTGGCACCTCGATGTCGGCTCGTCGCATCCTGGGGCTGGAGTCGGTCCCAAGGGTTGGGCTGTTCGCCCATTAAAGCGGTACGCGAGCTGGGTTTAGAACGTCGTGAGACAGTTCGGTCCCTATCCGCTGTGCGCGTAGGAGTCTTGAGAAGGGCTGTCCCTAGTACGAGAGGACCGGGACGGACGAACCTCTGGTGTGCCAGTTGTTCTGCCAAGGGCATGGCTGGTTGGCTACGTTCGGGAGGGATAACCGCTGAAAGCATCTAAGCGGGAAGCCTGCTTCGAGATGAGGACTCCCACCCACTTGATGGGGTAAGGCTCCCAGTAGACGACTGGGTTGATAGGCCGGATCTGGAAGCCAGGTAACTGGTGGAGGTGACCGGTACTAATAGGCCGAGGGCTTGTCCTCAGTTGCTCGCGTCCACTGTGTT
>NZ_JBSFGB010000117.1:0-4743 GCF_053596375.1 Streptomyces sp. NPDC001709
ACGGCCCCGGGGTCGCCGTTCGCCAGCGCCGCCAGACCGGCCAGCAGCTCGTCCCGGTCGGCGGCCACCACCGCGCCACGGTGCTCCAGGGCGGCACGGGACAGCGCGGCCGCGCGAGCCACCTCGGCGACGGTCGCCCCGGATTCGGCGAGCAGGTGCTCGCGCAGGCGTGCGGCCTGCCCGCGCAGGCCCGCCGCGCCACGCCCGGACACCAGGACCGGCACCGGGAGCACCGGTTCCGCGGCGGGCTCCGGCGTGGTCTCGGTGGCCGGGGCCTGCTCGATGATCACGTGGGCGTTGGTGCCGCTGACCCCGAACGCCGACACGGCGGCACGGCGGACCCCGGTGTCCGGCCAGGGCCGCGACTCGGTGAGCAGGCGCAGCGGGCCACCGGCCCAGTCGACGTGCGCGGTCGGGGTGTCGACGTACAGGGTGCGCGGCAGCACCCCGTGGCGCATCGCCTGTACGACCTTGATCACGCCGGCGACCCCGGCGGCGGCCTGGGTGTGCCCGACGTTCGACTTGACCGACCCCAGCCACAATGGCCGGTCGCGGTCGGCGCCGTACGTGGCCAGCAGGGCCTGCGCTTCCACCGGGTCGCCCAGCGAGGTGCCGGTGCCGTGCGCCTCCACCGCGTCGACGTCCAAGGGGGACAGTGCCGCGTTGGTCAGCGCCTCGACGATGACCCGGCGCTGCGCCTGGCCGTTGGGCGCGGTCAGCCCGTTGGACGCGCCGTCCTGGTTGACCGCGGAGCCACGGATGACGGCGAGCACCGGATGGCCGTTGCGCCGCGCGTCGGACAGCCGTTCCAGCAGGAGCATCCCGGCGCCCTCGGACCAGCCGGTGCCGTCGGCCGCGGCGGAGAACGCCTTGCAGCGGCCGTCGGCGGCCAGCCCGCCGAGCCGGTCGAACTCCACGTAGGTGCCGGGGGTGGACATGATGGTCACGCCGCCGGCCAGCGCCAGCGAGGTCTCCCCGGAGCGCAGCGACTGCACCGCCAGGTGCAGGGTGACCAGCGAGGAGGAGCAGGCGGTGTCCACGGTGACGGCGGGGCCTTCGAGACCGAAGGTGTAGGCGACCCGGCCGGTGGCGATGCTGGCGGCGTTCCCGTTGCCGATGAAACCTTCCAGCTCCTCGGGTACGCGGTCCATCAGCGTCGCGTAGTCGTGGTACATCACCCCGGCGAACACGCCGGTGCGGCTGCCGCGCACGGTGAGCGGGTCGATCCCGGCGCGTTCGAACGCTTCCCAGGTCGTCTCCAGCAGCAGCCGTTGCTGCGGGTCCATGGCCAGCGCCTCGCGCGGGGAGATACCGAAGAACCCGGGGTCGAAGTCCCCGGCACCGGCCACGAACCCGCCGAGCCCGACCGGCAGTCCGGCCAGGTCCCAGCCGCGGTCGGCGGGGAAGGCGGAGATGCCGTCCCGGCCGGCGGCCAGCATCTCCCACAGCTGCTCGGGGGTGCCGACCCCGCCGGGGTAGCGGCAGGCCATGCCCACGATGGCGACGGGCTCGCGCCGGGCCTGTTCGATCTCGGCCAGGCGGCGCTGCGCGCTCTGCGCCTCGGTCACCGCGCGCCGGAGATAGTCCCGGAGCTTGGCCTCGTTCGACACGTTTTCCCCGTCCCCCACGTTTTCCCCGCTCCCCACGTTCGCCTCGTTCGCCTCGTTCGCCACGCGGAATCCTTTCTCCCCCCTAGCCGGCGCCGAGGTCGTCGACGAGGCCGAACAGTTCGTCGTCGGAGACCGACGACAGGTCGTGCTCCGGCGCGTCACCGGTCTGCTCTTCCTCGCCGCCGTACTTGGCCAGCAGCGCGGTCAGCCGCATGCGCAGCTTCGCCCGGTCCACGGCGCCGGGTTCGGCTCCGGCCAGTGCCTCTTCGAGCTGGTCGAGCCCGGCGAGGGGCGAGCCGGCCCGCGCGCCCTTCGCGGCGGGCATGGACTCGTGCAGATGCGCGGCCAGCGCCACCGGGGTGGCGTACTCGAACACCACCGCGGCGGACAGCGGAATGCCGGTGGTTCCGGACAGCCGGTTGCGCAGTTCCACCGCGGCCAGCGAGTCGACGCCGAGTTCGGCGAAGGTGCGGTGTTCGGCCACGGCGGCCGGCGAGTCGTAGGCCAGCACGCTGGCCGCTTCGGCGCGTACCAGCGCCAGCAGCGCCTTCTCCCGGTCCGGCCCGGACAACGCGGCCAGTGCGGCGGTGGGTGCGGCGCTCGCGTCGGCGGCCGGGGCGGGCGCTTGCCGGACCAGGCCGCGCAGCGCCGCCGGAACCGGCCCGCCGGCCAGCCTGGCCGCCCGGTCCAGCCGCATCGGTGCGAGCACCGGTTCGTCGACGGAGCGGGCCAGGTCGAAGAGTTCCAGCGCCTCGGCGGTGGACAGCGGCCGCAGCCCGGCGCGGGCGATGCGGGCCAGGTCGGCCTCGGACAGCTCGCCGGTGATGCCGCTGCGCTCCTCCCACAGGCCCCAGGCCAGCGAGGTGGCCGGGAGACCGGCGGCGCGGCGCTGCCGGGCCAGCGCGTCCAGTGCGGCGTTGGCCGCCGCGTAGGCGCTCTGCCCGGCCGCGCCGAGCACCCCGGCGGCGGAGGAGAACAGCACGAAGTCGGTCAGCTCGCGGTCGCGGGTCAGCTCGTCCAGCCAGCGCGCGCCGTCCACCTTCGGCGCCAGCACCGCCCGCAGCCGCTCCTCGGTCAGGGCGGTGACCAGACCGTCGTCCACGACCCCGGCCGCGTGCACCACCGCCGACACCGGATGCTCGGCCAGCAGCGCCGCCACCGCATCCCGCTCGGCCACGTCACACGCCACGATCCGTGCTGTGGCGCCGAGTTCGGCGAGTTCGGCGGACAGCTCGGCCGCGCCCGGGGTGTCCGGACCTCGACGACCGGTGAGCACCAGCTCGCGCACCCCGCAGTCGGCGGCCAGGTGCCGGGCCAGGGCCGCGCCGAGCGTGCCCAAACCTCCGGTGATCAGCACCGGGCCGCCCGGGTCCCAGGTGGCGCCGTCCCGGTCGGTGACCTTGGACAGCGGGACGTGGGACAGCCGCGGCACGAGCACCACGCCGTCGCGCAGCACCAGTTGCCCGCCGGGCACGTTCCAGGCCGCGGCGGGAATCTCCGTGCTGTGGGTGCCCTCGATGTCCGCCAGCAGGAAGCGGTCCGGGTGTTCGTGCTGCACCGAGCGGAGCAGGCCCCAGACCGCGGCGGCGGCCGGGGCGGTGCGCGCGTTCCGGGTGCACAGGGCCAGCCGGGTGCCGGCGAAGCGGTCCTCGGCGAGCCAGGTATGCACCGCGCCCAGCGCCCGAACGGCCGCGGCGACCGGGTCGGGTCCGGCCCCGGTCGGCAGCACCACCACCGCGGGCAGGTCCCCCTCGGGCAGCTCGGCCAGATCGGCGCAGGTCAGCACGGTCGGTTCCGGGCCGGTCGGCAGGGTCGCGGGCACCAGGTCCTCGGCGTACAGCGACTCGTGGTGGCCGAGCTGTGCGGCCTGGATCGGCCGGACGGCGAGGGATTCCACCACCCCGACCGGAGCGCCCGTCGGGTCGGCCAGTTCGATCCGGGCCGCCTCGGCGGCGACCGGGGAGATCCGCACCCGCAGCGCGGACGCCCCGGTGCGGCGCAGCGCGATCCCGTTCCAGGCGAACGGCAGCAGGGTGCGGCCGCCCTTGTCCTCGTGCAGGTAGCGCATGGCGTGCAGCGCCGCGTCCAGCAGCGCGGGGTGCAGCCCGTAGCGGCCCGTGTCGGTGAGCTCGGGCAGGGCGATGTCGGCGTAGATCTCGTCGCCGCTCCGCCAGGCCGCGCGCAGCCCCTGGAACGCCGGGCCGTACTCCAGCCCGGTGGCGGCGAACTCGGCGTAGGCCGAGCCGATGTCCAGTGCGGTGGCGTCCCCCGGCGGCCAGGCGACCTGCTCCGCCTGCGGCGCGTCCGGCACCGGACCGAGCACGGCGCGGGCGTAGCAGGTCCACGCGGCGCCGTCGCCGACCGGGCGGGCGTACACGCTCAGCGGCCGGTGCCCCGCCGCACCGGACGCCCCTACCCTCATCTGCACCTCGACCGCGCCGTGCTCGGGCAGCACCAACGGCGCCTGCAGCGTCAGCTCCGCGACCGCGCCGGCACCGGTCTGCGCAGCGGCGTGCAGGGCCAGTTCGGCGAAGACGCTGCCGGGCACCACGGTCGCGCCGAGCACGGTGTGCTCCCCCAGCCAGGTCTGCGCCCGGGTCGCCAGCCGGCCGGACAGCAGGAACCCGTCCTCCTCCGCGAACTCCACGGCCGCGTCCAGCAGGGGGTACCCGCTCCGGTCCGCCGGTCCGGCGTCGTCCAGCCAGTAGCGGCGGCGCTGGAAGGCGTAGGTGGGCAACTCGACCCGGGCCGCGGCGGGCAGATACGCCGCCCAGTCGACCGTACCGCCATGCACCTGGAACCGCGCCAACCCCGCTGCCAGCGCACGGACTTCGGGCCGGTCACGGCGCAGCAGCGGGACGAACACCGCCGTACTCTCCTCGGGCAGGCAGTCCGGTCCCGCGGCGGTCAGCGCCGTGTCCGGCCCGATCTCCACGAACCTCGTCACGCCCTGCCCATGCAAGTACGCCACCGCATCGGCGAAACGAACCGTGTCCCGAACATTGCGCACCCAGTAACCGGCGCCCACCGGCGCCGCATTGACGTCCACGGTGGACACGAAGGGGATGCGCGGGGCGGCGAAGGTGACACCGGCGATGGCGTCACGGAACCGCTCCAGCACCGGCTCCATCAG
>NZ_JBSFGB010000118.1:0-4711 GCF_053596375.1 Streptomyces sp. NPDC001709
CGCCTCCACTGTCGCGGTCACAGACCGGCCCTCACCAGCTCTCCCCAGAGGACAACCCAGAGACAGCCCCGGACTTCTTCAGGGGCAAGTAGCTACGACTTGTCCTTCCGAGCATGCGACAGCTGAATGCTCGAGCCGGGGTCGTTGATGTGGGCATGGGGCGGGGTGATCTGACGGATGCGGAGTGGGGGCGGCTCGAGCCGGCCGGCTTGGGCTTGGTGGCTGCGGCGGCCTGGCGCGTAGGGTGCCGGGATGATTGCGATGCCAGAGGAGTTCGCACAGAGCACCGTCGACCGCGAGGGGGAGGCTGGGGCGGCATGGCTCGCCGAGCTGCCCGGGATCGTGGAGGAGTTGCTGGGGCGCTGGGGGTGCGTGCCGGATGGCGAGGTCATGCACGGGGGCGTTGCCGTCATCGTTCCGGTACGGCGGCGGGCTGAGGAGAGCGCCGTGCTGAAGGTGTCGTTTCCGCATCCCGGCAACGTCCATGAGCCGGATGCGTTCGTTGCGTGGGGCGGGTGCGGCGCCGTCCTGCTGCATGAGCGCGACGACGAGCGGTTCGCGATGCTGCTGGAGCGGGTTCAGTCGTCGACCCTGGCGGAGGTCGAGGACGGCGACGAGGTGGTGACGGTCGCCGGGCGGCTCAATCGCCGCCTGGCCATTCCCGCACCGCCCGGCCTGCCCCGGCTGAGTGAGCAGGCCGGTGCCTGGGAGGAGCAGTTGTGCAAGGACGCCGAGGAGTTGCCACATCCACTGCCGCGTCGGGTGTTGGATGCCGCCATGGCGACCGTTCGGGAACTGGGTCGGGCCCAGCCGGACACCCTCATCCATGGCGACCTCCATGCCCGGAACATCCTGCGTGCCGACCGAGAGCCGTGGCTGGCTGTCGACCCCAAGGGGTACGTGGGAGATCCCGCCTACGACGGCGGCACATTGCTGAAGTCCCGCGCGCTGACGATCCTCGAAGCGGATGACCTGCGCAAGGCTGTCCATCGCGTCCTGGACGTCTTCGCCGAGGCCGCGGAACTCGACCGTGAACGCGTCCAACGGTGGGCCCAGTTCCATGCCGTCCAGGCTGTGTTCTGGGGCCGCCGCCACGGTTTTCGTATCGCCCGCAGCGGACCACGGCTGGACTGGCTCACCGAATTCGCTGGCCGCCTGGCGGAGTTGCTCACTGAGGGCTCGTAGAGCGTGATGGTGCTGGGCGGGTCCGGTGGGTGGACGAGCTCGGCCACTGTTGATCATCGCGACTTGTGTCGGAGTAACGATGAGATGGTGCCCGCTGGTCACAGCATAGATCCTGTCCGGTGGCGGGAGGTGTTCGCGGCGGCCATGGCCGCATCGCCGGCCGGTTCGCCCGATAGGAACCACGCCTGCGAGCCGGGCGGCTGGTGCTGGGTCTGCTGTCAGACCTCCCCCGCAAGAACTGCTGGACAATCGCGGAATGGGCCGGGGAGGCTGGCCCGCACGGCGTGCAGCATCTGCTGTGCCGAGCCGTCTGGGACGCCGATGGCGTCCGTGACGACGTGCGCGAATACGTCGTCGAGCTTCTATATGACGATGCCGCGGTCCTGGTTGTCGACGAGACCCGCGACGTGAAGAAGGGGACCCACACGGTTGGGGTCCAGCGCAAGTACACCGGAACGGCTGGACGAATCGAGAACTCCCAGGTCGCGGTCTACCTCGTCTACGCCGGCGAGCGCGGGCACGCGGCGGGTGGACCGGGAGCTGCACATCCCGCGCTCCTGGACGTACGACCCCGACCGCTGCCGGGCAGCCGAACTCGGCGGGGACACCGTCTCAGCCGGGCGCGGCGCGAAGGGGCAGAGGTTCTACGACTGGGCCGTCATCAACCTCGCAGAGGCAGCCCCGGGCCGCCACCAACTGCTGATCCGCCGCAAGCGCAGCACCGGTTAACTCGCCTAATACCGCCGTCACTCCACCACGCCCACATCCCTGGCCACCCTGGTCAAGGTCGCAGGTTCCAGGTGGCGGGTGAAGGAGACCTTGCAAACTGAGATGGGACTGGCCGGGCTGGATGATCACCGGGTCCGCCGCTACCCCTAGTGGGCCCGCTGGGTCACCCTCGCGATGCCGGCCCACGCCTTCCTCCCCGTCAATCCGCACCGACGAACACGCACACCGCTCCACACGAGACCACCTGATCCCGCTGACCTGCAGCGAGATCTGCCGCCTGTTCATCGCGCCCGTCGTCCGTATTAGCCCCAAAAGGGGACGAAGTGGCGGAATTGCTAGCCGAGTCCGTGCGGGAGAACCTGGTCAACCGCCCAGTGGAGGTGGCGCAAGAGGCGAGGGCTTTAGTGCGTGTCTGATGGGTCCCGAGCCGGGTCTGGCGGTGGATCTGTTAATGAGAACGAGGAAGGAGAACAAGCTCAGCGCGTGAGCAAGACCCCAATCGCGACGCCGAGGAAGATCATGCCTCCGGCGAACAGGCCGACGATCAGAGATAGGCGGTGCTTCCGGGTGAATACCCTTGCGCTTTGCGGCCTTTCGAGCAGGTAGACGACCGGCACATGGGTTCCGAGGGCCAATCCCAGCCCCATCCCCGTCGCGACGGGCCGGAACCTGACGGGCCGGCCCTGCCGGTCGGTGAACTCGATGACGGGCGTCGAAGAATCGTCCGCCGGTGCATGCTCCTGGTCCGCCACCACCCCCTCGGCGTGCAGCCCGTAGCGGCTCAGCCGCATCTGTAGCCGTGCCTCCCGCGCACCGGCCCACAGGCTCACCAGGCCCGCCAGCACGGCCAGCCCGATACCGATCGTTTCGCCCGTCATCCGTCCCCTGCCCTCCCTCGCACAGGGCCCGCCCGGCACGAGCCGCGCAAGAGGAGGACGCGGCACGCAGCCCGATGGTTCACGAAGGTGCGCGGGCACACCGGTTCCTCGGGCTTACGTGGTCGTGTCGGGGGGCACACGAAGGCCGGGCAGCCGCCTTCGCCGTCGGGCGCTCGACTGCCGGCCCTGATCAGCCTTCGCTGAGTCGAGCCAGCAACCGAGTCAGTGCAGTCAACTGACGAGGCAAGGCAAGCTCGCTGACCCATCGGACACGCCCTAGTCGCTCGCGGGACGGCTTCACCAGCAATGATGGGTATCTTGAGAATCACCAGGTCCGCTCTTCGTCATCCAGCAGTTGCGCGATCCACAGAGGGTCCTCTGCGGGCGGCGATCCGGTACAGCACACACTGGCGAAGCGGCCCATCGGGCACGCTCGGATCCTCGAAGTCGTCGGCAGGATCCCGGGTCATGCCGATCCGGCGCATCACGGCCTGGGAGCGAAGGTTGTTGACTGTCGTCGACGCAACCACTTCCGGCAGCCCGAGGGCTTCGAAACCGAAAGCCAGGCAGGTCAGGGCGGCCTCGGTGGCGTAACCGTGACCCCATGCCGAACGCTTCAATCGCCAACCGATGTCCACCCCCGCGAACGGCATGTCCTCGCCCACCTCGTCCAAGCCGGCGCGGCCGATGAACTCACCGGTCTCCCGTGCTTCGAGTGCCCACCACCCAAAGCCTCGCTCGTCGAACTCGGCCTGCATGAGTTCCACTGCGGCATCGCTTTGCTCCCGTGTGAGCAGTGCCCCCAGGTGTTCTCGGACTTCGGGATCGGTGTTCATAGCCGCCCACGGTTCGAGGTCGGATTCCCGCCACCGGCGGAGCAGAAGACGATCGGTTCGCAGCTCTGGCATGCCACCCAGCCAACCCGAACCAGATCAGGGTGTCGATCGATTATGTCGAGCCCGGCGGTGCTCGCCCATGCCGTACTCGCTGCGCAGATCCTCACGGCTCACACCACCCGGTGGGGCACCATCGCGTGGAGCCGTCCAAGGCATCCTCGGCCGCGCTGTCGGTGGGGAGCCAAGACGAGCAGGTCTGAGGAGAGGTTGGGGGCACGGGGTGGGGAATTCAGGGTCCTGTCAGCGATCTCGTGATGTCCGATCTGATCACGCTCTCTGTCCGACATTCCCTCCCGCCATTACTCTGCACGCATGGATGGCACACTCAGCATGGCGGTACTGGGGTTGCTGTTGTCTGCGATCTCGCTGGGATGGCAAGTAGGCAGCCATTTCCTTACCGCGGGGCGCGTGCGGTGTGAACTATGGGTAGGCCGAAGCGGGCCGGAATCGTTTCAACCAGGGCCGGGGTACAAGCTCACGAGCTCGCCTGCATCCATCGATCACGCCTACACGTCGTATACCCCAGACGCTGACAGAACGGAGTTCCCGCACGAGGTACTCATCATCAAGGTGTCCAACGTCGGCAGAGCGCCTGTGACAGTGACCTGGCCCAGCGCGTACTTCAAACGAGATGCTGTATGGGGAATAGGTACTTCCCCTCTTGGTTTCGAGATGACGGGAAGCTACTACCTGCTCGGACCCGGCGAAACCAGGGATTGGGTCATGCCTTTGTGGCCCGCGGTCCAGAAGTTTCGAGCTCAACACCCTGACGCTCCAGTAGTGATTCGCGGGCACATCGGCCTAGGCCAGCGCGAACGTAGGCGCCTCTCCCCTCGAAGTAATGCGCTGACCCTGCCTGCTGATGCGGCGCCCTTGCCCTAAGGGCCCGTAACTGACCTCCGAGATGGCCGCCCGGGTTCTGCCGATGGTTACTGACCTTGTTGGCGTGATGTCGTCAACGTGAGGCCGGTTTCGGCGAGACATCCATCGATGAGGTTGCTGCGGTACTGGATCTCGCGGAGG
>NZ_JBSFGB010000119.1:0-4577 GCF_053596375.1 Streptomyces sp. NPDC001709
TACTCCACGGTGACCGGCGGGTTCATCGACACCGCCACGATGGACGCCGGGTACTGGTACACCAACCTGCGCAGCCAGGTCGGCTTCGAGCCCGCCGTCCGCGCCCTCATCGGCAATGGCGCCGGATGCTTCCTGGAGATGTCCCCCCACCCCGTGCTCGCCATGGCGGTGGAGGAGAGCGTCGCCTCCCACGGCACGGACCACCGCATCGGAGTCGTCGGCTCCCTGCGCCGTGGCGAGGGCGGCCTCGCCCGCTTCATGCTCTCGCTGGGCGAGGCGCACACGGCCGGTGTGAAGGTCGACTGGGCCGCCTGCTTCGCCGGTTCCGGAGCCGAGCCGGTTCCGCTGCCCACCTACGCCTTCCAGCACAAGCGCTATTGGCTGGACGCCACCGGCCTCGCCGACGCCTCCGCGGTCGGCCTCGGTCGCGTCGAGCACCCGATTCTGGCGGCGGCCGTGCAGGTGGGTGACCGCGACGAGTGGGTCTTCACCGGCCGTGTCTCCCACCAGGGCCAGCCCTGGGCCCGCGACCACGCTCTGTTCGGCACGGTCACCCTGCCCGGCGCAGCGCTGGTGGAGCTGGTCCTGTCCGCGGGCCGCCACGTGCGCTGCGACCTGATCGAGGAGCTGAACCTCGACGCCCCGCTGGTCCTGGACGACGACGCCGTACGGGTCCAGGTCACACTCGGCCCGGCCGATGCCGACGGCCGCCGTGAGGTGGCGGTCTACTCGCGGCCGGACGCCGGCGAGGAGCGGTCCGCCGGGGCCGTCTGCCACGCCCGCGGCCGGATCGGCTCCGACGCCGAGGGCGCCGAGCCGCCGTCCGCCCGCCTGGGCGAGTGGCCGCCCGCCGGGGCGGAGCCGGTGTCGGTGGACTCCCTGTACGCCGCCCTGGCCGAACTCGGCCTCGACTGCGGCGCGCTGTTGCAGTGCGCGCAGTCGGCATGGAACCTCGGCGACGAGGTGTACGCCGAACTCGCCCTGCCCGACGGCACGGAGCCCGGCGGTTACGCGATCCACCCGGCCCTGCTGGAGTCCGTACTGCACACCGCCCACCGTCCCGACGCCCGTGCGGTGGCGTCGGCTGCCTCCTGGTCGGGCGTACGTCTGGCCGGTGACAAGGTCTCCCAGGCGCGGGCACGCCTCGTCGCGGCCGCCGACGGCGCACTGCGGCTCGATCTCTTCGACGCCGAGGGCGCACCCGTGGCGCACGTCGACCGGATCGCCGTGCGAGCCGCCGAGGCGGCCCGGTTCGGGCAGCTGCGCCAGGGCCAGAACTCTCTCTTCCGCCTGGACTGGGCCCCCGTCACCGCCGGTGCGGCACAGCCGGTGCGGCTCGCCGCGCTGGGCGAGGTCGCCGCAACGGCCGACCGGCACCCCGATCTCGCCGCGCTCGGTCGAGCCGTCGCCGAGGGCGCGCCCGTCCCGCAGGCGGTTCTGGCGGCGATCGACACCCCTGCGGGCCGGCTGCCCTCGGCGGTGCGCGACGCGGCCGCGCGGGCCGTGTCCCTGGTACGGCGGTGGCTCGCCGCCGAAGCGCTGGGCGAGGCCACGCTCGTCGTGGTCACGCGCGGTGCGGTGGCGGTCGGGGACGAGGTGCCCGACGCCGCGCAGGCCGCCGTGTGGGGCGTCGTACGCGCCGCGCAGTCCGAGCACCCCGGCCGCCTCCTGCTCGTGGACGCCGACGGGGAGCAGGAGTGGGGTGGGCTGCTGGGTCTGGACGAGCCGCAGCTCGCCGTGCGCGAGGGCAGGGTGCTCGCTCCCCGGCTGGCCCGGGTGTCCGGCGGGCCCGCCAACGGGCACAAGCCCATGGACCCCGACGGCACTGTGCTGATCACCGGTGGCCTGGGCGCTGTGTTCGCCGAGCATCTCGTCGCCCGCCGCGACGCCCGCCACGTGGTGCTGGCCGTGGCTCGGGAAGAGGCCGACCGGTTCACCGCCGACCTGGCGTTCCTCGGCGCGCGCGTGCGTGTCGAGCCCTGCGACGTCACCGACCGCGCTGAACTGGCCGCGCTGCTCGGCTCCCTGGAGCACCCCCTGACCGCGGTCGTGCACGCCGCGGGCGAGCCCGGCGCCGGCCTGATCGAGACCCTCTCCGACGAGGGGCTGGAGACAGTGCTGCGGACCACGGTCGACACGGCCTGGCACCTGCACGAGCTGACCGCGGGCGCGGACCTCGCCGCCTTCTCGCTGTTCTCCTCCTTCGCGGGACTGGTCGGCATCCCCGGCCAGGCGGCCGCCTCCGCGGCGGACGCGGCCCTGGCGGCGCTGGCGAGCGGCCGCCGCTCGGCCGGGCTCCCCGCCACCGTGCTCGCCTGGGGCTTCCGGGCCGACGGCCGGGGCAGCACCGAAACCGGCGCGGCCGACCCCGCCCTCGTGGCGCAAGCCGGAATCCTGCCGCTGCCCACCGGGCTGGGCCTCGAACTGTTCGACCGCGGTCTCGCCGCCGACGAACCGCTGCTGGCTCCGGTCGAGCTGGATCCGGCCGTCCTGCGGGAGCAGGCCAGGGCCGGACTGCTGCCCGCCGCGCTGCGCGGCCTCGTCCGGGTGCCCGCCCGGCGCGCCGTGTCCGGCGGCTCCCTGGCCCGGCGCCTGGCCGAGGTGCCGGAAGCCGAGCGGGAGCGCGTCGTGCTCGAACTGGTCACGGCGCAGGCGGCGTCCGTGCTCGGCCACGCCTCCGCCGACGAGGTGGACAGCGAGCGCGCCTTCAAGGAACTCGGCTTCGACTCCGTCAGCGCCGTCGAACTGCGCAACCGGCTCTCGCGGGGCACCGGAGTGCCCCTTCCCGCCACCCTCGTGTTCGACCACCCCACACCGGTGGCCGTCGCACGGCTGCTGCTCGCGCAGGTCGACGGCGCGGCGGAGACCGCCGTCCCGGCCGCGCGGAAGCGGAGCGGGGCGGTGGACGAGCCGCTGGCGATCGTCGGCATCGGGTGCCGCTACCCCGGCGGCATCAACTCGGCGGAAGCCCTGTGGCGGCTCGTGGCCGACGGCCGTGACGTGATCGGCCCCCTCCCCGCCGACCGCGGCTGGGACCTGGAGCGCCTCTACAGCCCCGACCGCGAACAGCCCGGCACGACCTACGCGCGCGGCGGCGGCTTCCTCACGGGCATGGGCGACTTCGACGCCGAGTTCTTCGGCATCAGCCCGCGTGAGGCCGTGGCCATGGACCCCCAGCAGCGGCTGCTGCTGGAGACCTCCTGGGAGACCCTGGAACAGGCCGGGATCGACCCGACGTCCCTGCGCGGCAGCGACACCGGTGTCTTCGTCGGCATCACCGGCTCCGACTACAGCCTCCTCGTGCCCGGCGAGTACGAGGGCTACCGCGTCACCGGCACCATGTCCAGCGTCGCCACCGGCCGCATCGCCTACACCCTCGGCCTGGAAGGTCCGGCCGTGTCGGTGGAGACGGCCTGCTCCTCCTCCGGGGTCGCCCTGCACCTGGCCGCGCAGGCGCTCCGGGGCGGTGAGTGCTCGCTCGCGCTGGCGGGCGGCGTGACGTTGATGTCGACGCCCGTGACGCTCACCGAGTTCAGCCGGCAGGGAGCGATCTCCCCGGACGGCCGCTGCCGCGCCTACGCCGCCTCCGCCGACGGCACGGGTTTCTCCGACGGTCTGGGCCTGGTCGTACTGGAGCGTCTGTCGGACGCCAAGCGCAACGGGCGGCGGATCCTGGGTCTGATCCGGGGTACGGCGATCAACCAGGATGGCGCGAGCAATGGTCTTACGGCGCCGAACGGTCCGTCGCAGGAGCGGGTGATCCGGCAGGCGCTGGCCAATGCCGGGCTGTCGCCGTCCGAGGTGGACGCGGTGGAGGGCCATGGCACCGGCACTGTCCTCGGTGACCCGATCGAGGCCCATGCGCTGCTGGCGACGTACGGCCGGGAGCGGGACGGCGATCCGCTCTGGCTGGGGTCGATCAAGTCCAACATCGGCCACACCTCGGGGGCGTCCGGCGTGGCCGGCGTGATCAAGATGGTGATGGCGATGCGGCACGGCGTGCTGCCGAAGACCCTGCACGTGGACGAGCCGTCCCCGCACATCGACTGGCAGGCCGGCGAGGTCGAGCTGCTGACCGAGGCCAAGGAGTGGACCAGCCACGGTCGTCCGCGGCGTGCGGGTGTGTCGTCGTTCGGCGTGAGCGGCACCAACGCGCACATCATCCTGGAGGAGGCGCCCGCCGGGACCCCGGCCTCCGAGACCGTGCCGACGGCCCCGGTTCCCGCTGTGCCCGTGCTGCTCTCCGCGCGCACCGAGGCGGCCGTGCGGGCACAGGCCGATCGCCTGCGGCGGCACCTGCTGGAGAACCCCGGACTCTCGGTCCCCGACATCGGGTACTCCCAGCTGACCACCCGGGCCAGGCTGGACCACCACGCGGTGTTCGTGGCCGCCGACCGGGACGAACTGGCCGCCGAACTCGCCGCCTTCGCCGTGGGCGAGGTGACCGAGCAGACGGTCTCCGGCCGTCCCTCCGTCACCGCCAAGCCGGTGTTCGTGTTCCCGGGGCAGGGGGCGCAGTGGGAGGGCATGGCGGTCGAACTGCTGGAGTCCTCGCCGGTGTTCGCCGCCGAGATCGC
>NZ_JBSFGB010000120.1:0-4558 GCF_053596375.1 Streptomyces sp. NPDC001709
CCTCCGCGAGATCCAGTACCGCAGCAACCTCATCGATGGATGTCTCGCCGAAACCGGCCTCACGTTGACGACATCACGCCAACAAGGTCAGTAGAGGCACGCCACGTTCAGAACAGCACTACCGTACGGATGGCTGTCACCAGCTGATGCGTGCAGTTGTAATTGTGTGTGTTATCGACGGCCGCGCGGGCGGCGGGCGGTCGCCCGGTTCCGGCAGATGATCCCTGCTCCGGGATGGTCCTTGAGCCAGGCCGCGAACGTCTCGGAGGTGCGGTCGGGCAGCACGTCCACGACCCGGCCGGCCTCGACGTCGACCAGCACGGTGCCGTAGGTGCAGCCCTTCCGGAAGGCGAACTCGTCCACCCTCAGCACCCGCGGGGCACGGTCCGGTACCGCCGGCGCCGTCACCAGCCTGAGCGGCCGCGTGCGGCCCGCGCCAGCCGCAGCCGGCGGCACAGCCGTGCGGCGGGACGGCCGCCGAGCTCGACCGCAGCCAGCCCGCCAGCCAGGTGCTGGAACGGCGGTAGCGCACAGACAGTCCCGGCACCTGCTCGACGAAGGTCATGCGGGAACAGCTTCTACGGTCGCAGAAGTACCGGCGCACCCGCAGCCGGATGATGACCCGGCGCGATCCCAACGACCGTTCTTCCAGGGTACGTTGATAGATGCTGTGCACGCGGCGGGCCTGCTTGCGGCAGTTCGGGCACCGGCCTGGGCGGGCCGTCGACACCGCCTCCACCACCAGGCCATCCGAGGAGTCGCTCACCCCCTCCACCTGCACATCGATCCCGGGAAACAGCACATCCTCAACCGTCTAGCTCGCCACGGCAGGAAGTACGCTGCCGAAACGATCCCGCGTTCCTGCCGCTGACCTGGGGATTCACGGAACTGCGGACAGAGCCAATTACGTGACCGCCGACACGCACCGATCCTGCTGTGCAGCCCTGGCGTGAACGCTGGCAGGCCGTGCGGCAGGCAGCGGGGCAGGAGGGGCGGACTCTGCGCGCGGCCGAGCCGCTGCCGCCTCCCGTCTCCTCCAGCCCCGTGGCTGGCGGAAGCGACGAAGCCCAGGGCAGCACCACTCACGCCGAGGCCGGGGACGTCGCTGTACCCGCCGAGTCCCCCGGCACACGTAACTGCAACCACGGCGTGGCGTTGGACAGTTCACAAAGAGGATGACCGTCTCATCGAACAGGAGCATCACAGTGATCATGAAGGTTCTGGCTGGCGCGGCTTTCGCGATTGCCGCAACGACGGCCGTGGCTGTACCCGCATCGGCGACAGACTTCGGAGGACCCAACGGCGGCACCGGCGCCACGGACTTCGGAACCCGCAACGGCAACACCACCATCGCGGGCGAAGCAGGCGGCATCGGCAACACCTATGGCGCCCCGTTCGCCAACGTCGACCTCCGCTGTGCGGTGCCGCTACCGGAGGGTGAGGGCATCGGGGGGCACCTGCTCGGCGGGCCCAAGCCCGCGTGCAACATCGCGCCCGTCGAGCAGTATCAGGCACCGCAGAAGCTGCTCTGACAGCAGCACCGAGAGGTAGCGCTCCCGCGCCGGCCCCGCGGATCCCGACCACGAACCCCTACCCCCGACCAGGAGACCGACCACGCCGACCGCGGGCCCGACCAGGGCAGTCAGGGGTCGGTGATGTGGTCGCAGCCGCTCCGACCTACCCGGGCGGCGCCCACACGTCTGGCCCAGCGCCCCGCCACTCCACCCAGGCCGCGCTCGCCACATCCTCGGGCTCGACGTCTTCGGCCCCGGTCCGGCGTAGGAACTCGGCGATGTCGAGCAGTGTGTACGCCATCCCCATGAACCGACTGCCGACGCGGACCCGCCGACCACCATCCTCGGCCGGCGGGTACACGACGACCTTCGGCGTCCCGGTCACTCATCCAGGGTGGGGCGGCCGCCGGGAGCGCGCATGCGGGACGCCGGAGCCGTTCGTAGGCTGGTCGCCGCGTCCGACATGTCGGTCTTTTGCGACCTGGGCTTTCTTGGTTGTCTCACGGCCGTGTCACCATGATCAGTCTCAAGTCCGTGGCATTTCCTCGCCCGACACCGGGCAGGTCAGCGGTCGTCCAGCCCACCACCGCTGTCGGCCCATTCCAGGGCGCTCAGGGGCGCACGCGAATGACGGTCTTGCCCTTGCGCCGCTCGGTCGGGTTGAGCGCAGGGACGGCGTCGTCGAGTGCCGCGACGGTTCCGATGTGCGTGCGAAGGCGCCCGTCCCGCACCCGGTCGACGATCTCCACCAGCTGACTCGGAACGGACTCGACGACGAAGTCGACCGCCAAGCCGTCGACAGGGCGAGCCTCAACAGGCCCGACCACCGACACCAGCGTCCCGCCAGGCCGGATGATTCTCGCCGAGCGCCTTTGGATGTCAGCGCCGATGACATCGAAGACCACGTCGACCCCGCCGATGTCGTCGAGATCCTCGGTGGCGAGGTCGAGGAACTCGTTCGCGCCGAAGTCGAGCGCCGCCTGGCGGTCCCCCGCCCGCCCGGTACCGATGACGTAGGCGCCGAACTCCCGGGCGAGCTGCGTAACCACGGACCCGACTGCGCCGGCGGCGCCGTGTGCGAGGACGCTCTGCCCCGCCTGAAGACGACCGTGCTGGAACAGACCTTGCCACGCGGTCAGGCCGGAGATCGGCAGGCTCGCACCCACCGTGAAGTCGACGTTCCCCGGCAGCGGCGCCAGGTTGCGTGCCTCCACGGCCGCGTACTCGGCCAGGGTTCCATCGCGGTGCCAGTCCGTGATCCCGAACACCCGCTGTCCCAGCGAGAGCCCCGTCGTGCCGTAGCCGAGGGAGGTGACCACTCCGGCGAACTCGTGGCCGATGATCGCCTGGGCTCGATCGCGACCGGCGCGATCGACCCACGTCGAGGGCCACTGCCACTCCGCGGGGACGAAGCCCGACGCATGGACTTCAACGACGACGTCGTTGATCGCCGGCGTCGGCTCAGGCCGCTCCGCGAGTGTGATCCCGGCTGCTTCCGCGCCCGGATCCGTCGCGACGATTGCCTTCACTGGTACCTCCGTATATCTCGTGCTCGCCGGCTCTGTGCGCCGCCCAAGCCATGGAGTGGGCTGATTAGCCCACAGGGGAACGGCAACAAGATCCGTCACCACAGACGGATGGACCCCTGAAACGCGTCGAGTCCAACCGGAACTCGACGAGCACCACACACCCAGGGCAGCAACACCCACCCACGCGCTAGTCTCACGGCGATGTCGTATACGACATCGGTACGACACGGCTCGTGCGATTACGACATCAGCCGTAAGACCCAACACTGGTCGTGCTCGGGGCACTCACGGAGGTCTACCGATGCCCCGAACCATCTGGTCAGGCGCCATCAGCTTCGGTCTCGTGACTTCTCTGAACTACCGGGTCGACCCGTGATCAGGTGACAGGACGACCAATGCCGGAAGGGGCCGGTACGAGGCCGGAGAACGGCCGTGCACGGCACGGGTGTTAGTTTCCTTCCCGGGGAGGATGGCCGTCAGGTGAACCGAACCCGATACCAGCAGCCGCAGGTCCCAATAGAGATCATGCCTCCATGACGCGCGGGCTGGCGAATGTCGAGTTGTCGATGACGACGTCCATCATCGGGATCGGGTCGACCTCCTGGAGATAGATGCGCTCTGCCACCAGATACCGGTTTCGGTGGATCGACTCCGCATCGCTGCCAGCCCAGTCCTGATCACGGTCCGCACCTCGCTGGACCGACAGTTCCGCATCCACCTGCAACCAGACACGGAAGTCCCAGTACGTGTTGATCTCCGGCCGGAAGGCGAAGACGCCATCCACGATCAGCACAGAATTTGAAGCAAGGGGAGCCGCATCCGAGGAATGATCCTGCTGCGTCAGCGGGTCGATGCTGCACAGGCCACACAACGCCGCCTGCGGCGACCGGAAGGGGTCAAGCAGCAGCCGTTTGACCACGTCATAGTCGAATGCGTTGCGGTAATACCCCTCACCTGATTCTCGGTCATACAGGTGCCGGTCCTTCCACGGCTTCTTGAAGTCATCAAGAGTCGCCCGGAGCACGGGCCGTCCCGCCGCACTGATCCACTCAGCCAGTTCGTGCCCGAAACTCGTCTTGCCCGCAGCGGTGAGACCATCGATCGCCACTGCCAGACGCCCCTGACCGAGGGCCAGGATCCGCTTCGCGATCCGTTCGACCAGCGCCCTGCGTTCGTGAGAGGTCGTCGCAGGATACGGCTGCTGCCAAGTCGAAACCGAATGATGTACGCCCGCCCGCTGCAGTCCCATGAGGTGAACCTATCGGCCCCCTCAACGGCGAGAAAGACTGAACCGCGCCCGCCAGAGGCAGCCGGCCCCGACCACGATGCCGACCACGGACCCCGCAAACCCCACCACGGCTGGTCAGCATGCTGGTGAACCCTGACGTCGGTGGGGGTGGGCCGCTCGGGTGCCTGGTGCCGTTACTGACCTTGTTGGCGTGATGTCGTCAACGTGAGGCCGGTTTCGGCGAGACATCCATCGATGAGGTTGCTGCGGTACTGGATCTCGCGGAG
>NZ_JBSFGB010000121.1:0-4501 GCF_053596375.1 Streptomyces sp. NPDC001709
TCGCCGCGTATGGAGCCGATGCTTGATGAGTTCCGTGCCGTGGCGGAGCGGCTGACCTACGCCGAGCCGCGTATCCCGGTCGTGTCGAATGTGTCGGGCGAGGTGGTGTCGGGGTTCGATGCGGATTACTGGGTGCGGCATGTGCGGCAGGCGGTGCGTTTCGCTGATGGTGTGCGGACGTTGTGGGATCTCGGGGTACGCCGGTTCCTGGAGCTGGGTCCGGATGCGGTGCTGACGGCGATGGCCCGGCAGTGCGTGGAGGACGACGAGAACGAGGCCGAGGCAGCGTTCGTCCCCGCGTTGCGGGCCAAGCACGGCGAGGCGGAGACGTTCGCGGGCTTCCTGGGCCGGGCCCACACCACCGGCGTCGCAGTCGACTGGAACGTCTTCTTCGCGGGTACCGGCGCGAAGCGCGTCGACCTGCCCACCTACGCCTTCCAACGCGAGAACTACTGGCTCCCGCGCAAGACCGGTCTAGGCGACCCCTCGGCTGTCGGCATGGACCGCATGCGGCACCCCGTCCTGGCGGCGGCCGTACAGGTTGGGGACCGCGACGAGTGGGTGTTCACCGGCAGCATGTCCCAGGAGACGCAGCCGTGGACCCGCGACCACATGGTGTTCGGGATTGTGCTGGTGCCCGGTGCCGCCATGGTCGAGATGGCGTTGACCATCGGCAGGCGGCTGGGCTGCGATGTCGTGGACGAACTGGTTGTCGCCGCGCCGCTGGTCCTCGAGGATGACGTCACGCGGCAGATCCGGGTGACCGTCAGCCCGGCCGGTGAGGACGGGCGCCGGGAGATCGCCTTCTTCTCCCGGATCGAGGCGAGCGAGGACGAGGTCACCGAGCTGACCTGCCACGCTCGCGGTTGGCTCTCCGTCAAGGCCGAGCCCCTGGAGCCGCTGCCGGCGCCCTGGCCGCCCGTGGACGCCGAGCCGCTGCCCGTGTCCGAGCTGTACACGCTGCTCAACCGGAACGCCCACCTCACCGACGTGGGCTTCGACTACGGCCCGGCCTTCCGCGCCGTACAGTCCGCCTGGCGCCGTGGCGACGAGGTTCTCACCGAGCTGGCGCTGCCCGAAGTGGCCGGCTCGGCGGACGGGTTCGCCATTCACCCGGCGATGTTCGACTCCGCCCTGCACGGCGGTCTCGGCATGCTCGACATGGGGGAGGAGAACCCCAGCGGACTGCCGTTCTCCTGGTCCGGCGTGCAACTGGAGCGCTTCGGCCTGACCCGGATCCGGGTGCGGATCACGCTGCCGGACCCGACCTCCCTGCGACTCGACATCGCGGGCGAGGACGGCATGCCGCTGGCCTGCCTGCGGCGGCTCGACGTCCGCCCGGTGGAGCAGGGGCACCTGGAGGCCGCGCGACGGGACGGCGATCGGCATCTCTACGAGATGGACTGGGTGCCTGTGCAGGCCGTTACGGCGCGGACCGCCGGAGTCGTCGCACTCGGCGCGGTCGGCGGATCGGTGGACCGGTTCGCCGATCTGACGGCGCTGGAGAAGGCCGTGGCCGACGGCGCGACTGTGCCCGAGGTGGTGCTGGCCTCGATCGTCACCCCGGATGGGGACGCGGCAGTAGCTGCCCGGCACGCCGCCGCCGAGGCTCTGGGGCTGGTGCAGCGGTGGTTGGCCGGTGAGCGGCTGGGTGAGGCCCGGTTGGTGGTGGTGACCCGGGGTGCGGTGTGCGCCGTCGACGGTGAGAGCCCGGATGTTGCCCAGGCGGGGGTGTGGGGTCTGCTGCGCAGCGCCCAGTCCGAGCATCCCGGTCGGTTCCTGCTGGTGGATGTGGATGGTGAGGAGCCGGACTGGGGTGCGGTGCTGGGTGCGGATGAGCCCCAACTCGCCGTGCGTGGCGGTGTGTTGTTGGCACCGAGGCTGTCGCGTGCTGCTTCCGGTGAGTCGGTGACTGTGCTCGATCCCGAGGGCACTGTGGTGGTCACCGGTGGTACGGGGGGTCTGGGTGCGGTGTTCGCCCGGCACCTCGCGACCGCGCACGGCGTACGTCATCTGCTACTGCTGAGCCGGCGTGGTCTGGAGGCTGACGGTGCTGCCGAGCTGGTGGCGGAGCTGAAGGGCCTCGGCTGCGAGGCCCGGGTCGTCGCGTGCGACGTGTCCGACCGGGATCAACTGGCCGCTGCGCTCGGCTCGATCGAGCGACCGCTGACGGCGGTGGTGCATGCGGCCGGTGTGCTCGACGACGGTGTGATCGAGTCCTTGTCGCCCGAGCAGATCGGGCGGGTGATGCGGCCGAAGGTGGATGCGGCCTGGCATCTGCACGAGTTGACGGCCGACGCCGACCTGGCGGCGTTCGTGTTGTTCTCGTCGGTGGCGGCGTTGATCGGCAGCCCTGGTCAGGGCAACTACGCGGCGGCGAACGCGGCGTTGGACGCTCTGGCGGGGCTCCGTCGGGCGGCGGGTCTCCCGGCCGTCTCGCTGGCGTGGGGTCTGTGGTCGGGCACTGCGGGCATGGCGGGGCAGTTGGGTTCGGCGGAGTTGGCGCGTTTGGAGCGGATGGGAGCCAAGCCGTTGACGTCCGAGCTGGGGCTGGGCCTGTTCGACCAGGCCCTCGCTTCGGAGGCGGCGCTGCTGGCGCCGGCCTGGCTGGACACCGGGGTGCTGCGGGCTCAGGCCCGGGCCGGGACCATCCCGGCCGTACTCCGCGGGCTGGCACCCGTTCCGGCGCGGCGCGTGGACACCACGACCGTGTCTCTGCGTGATCGCCTGGCCGGAGTCGCCGCGGAGGATCGTGAGCACATCGTTCTGGACCTGGTCCGCACCCAGGTGGCGGCCGTACTCGGGCATGCATCGGCCGCGGCCATCGAACCCGAGCGGGCCTTCCAGGAGATCGGCTTCGACTCGCTCGGCGCCGTCGAACTGCGCAACCGGCTCACCCAGACCACCGGCATGCGGCTGCCCGCCACGCTGGTTTTCGACTACCCCACGCCTGCGGAGATCGCGCGTCTGCTGCTGGCCGAGTTCGGCAGCGTCGCCGCCGAACCACCCATCGAAAAGGAACTGAACAAGCTGGAAGACATGCTTGCCGCGGTCGCCGAGAACGACCGGCGCCATGTGGCCGAACGCCTGCGCCACCTGCTGTCCGTCGTCGCCGACGACGAGGAGGCGGAGAGCACGGCCGAGCGCATCGAAGCGGCCACAACCATGGACGAGGTCTTCCAGATGATCGACGCCGAGTTCGGCGAAGCGTGACAGGGGGCGGGGAAATGGCAGAGAACACCGATCAGCAGGAAAAGATCGCCCGGTATCTCAAGAAGATGGCGAGCGACCTCAACCAGGCCCGCGCACGCCTTCGCGAGTACGAGTCCCGCGACGGGGAACCCCTTGCGATCGTCGGCATGAGCTGCCGGTACCCGGGCGGGGTGACCTCGCCGGAGGAACTGTGGGAGCTCGTGGCCACCGGGCGCGACGCCATCGGCCCGTTCCCGACCGACCGGGGCTGGGACCTGGAGCGGCTCTACGACCCCGACCCCGACCGGCTCGGCACCGTGTACGCCAGGGAAGGCGGTTTCATCGACGGGGCCGCCGAGTTCGACGCCGACTTCTTCGGGATCAGCCCGCGCGAGGCCACCGCCATGGACCCGCAGCAACGCCTGCTGCTGGAGGCGGCCTGGGAGGCCCTGGAGGACGCGGGCATCGACCCCAACGGCCTGCGCGGCAGCGACACCGGTGTCTTCTGCGGCGTCGGCCCGTCCGACTACGCCGCCATGCCCGCCGGAGCCCTGCCCCAGATCGAGGGCTTCCGCCTGACCGGTTCCACCACCAGTGTGGTGTCCGGCCGCGTGGCCTACAGCCTCGGGCTGGAGGGCCCGGCCGTGTCCGTCGACACGGCCTGCTCGGCCTCCGCCGTCGCCCTGCACCTGGCGGCGACCGCGCTGCGCGCCGGCGAGTGCTCCCTCGCGCTCGCCGGTGGTGTCACCGTGCTGTCCGGGCCGTTCCTGCACATGGAGTTCAGCCGTCAGCGCGGCCTGGCTCCCGACGGCCGGTGCAAGGCGTACGCGGCGTCGGCGGACGGGACCGGATTCTCCGACGGTCTGGGCCTGGTCGTACTGGAGCGCCTGTCGGACGCCAAGCGCAACGAGCGGCGGATCCTCGGTCTGGTCCGGGGCAGTGCCGTGAACCAGGACGGCGCGAGTAACGGTCTTACGGCCCCGAACGGTCCGTCGCAGGAGCGAGTGATCCGGCAGGCGCTCGCCAACGCCAAGCTCTCACCGGCCGAGGTGGACGCGGTCGAGGGCCACGGCACGGGCACCAAGCTCGGCGACCCGATCGAGGCGCAGGCGTTGCTGGCGACGTACGGCCGGGAGCGGGACGGCGACCCGCTGTGGCTGGGGTCGATCAAGTCCAACATCGGTCACACCTCGACCGCAGCAGGCGTCGCCGGCGTGATCAAGATGGTGATGGCGATGCGGCACGGGGTGCTGCCGCCGACCTTGCACGTGGATGAGCCGTCGCCGCATGTGGAGTGGGAGTCGGGTGC
>NZ_JBSFGB010000122.1:0-4074 GCF_053596375.1 Streptomyces sp. NPDC001709
TCGGCGTTCTGTGGGCACTGCTGCGTGACGGAAGGATCTTCACCCCCGCCCCACCGGTCACGCAGGCGGCTTGACTTCGTCATTGAGACTCCTACGACCCCGATCCCTGGGCGGACCCTCTTCCGATCGATGACCCGGATTCCTGGGAGAGCGACTTCCAGGAAGGGGATCCGAATGACGATCTTCTTGAGGCCCAGTGGGAACAAGCGTTCCGCGAAAGACTGATCACCAGGGAACAGTTTGCCCAGCGACGCAAGTGCCCCGGGCCGCCCCCGTCATGACCCCGAAGGTTGGACCATCTCGGCGGTGCGTGCGGGAGCCGATCTCGGTCCGGGCGAAGGCCGGACCGTACCGCGACCGTCGGTACAAGGCGACACACCCGGCGGCAGCTAGACCCGGATGCTTGCTGTGAAGTTCCGGAAACCCCTGTGATCAGCTTGCAGGCGGTGGCTGTCGTGGCGATCTTTTTTCCCCTGCGGCGGGCTATCGCTTGGTAGGTCGCGGCGAATTCCGGTGATCTCTTGGCGGTTTGGGCGGCCTCGCGCAAGATCCACCGCAGCCACGCCGAGCCCTGTTTGGAGATGTGTCCGTGGCGGACCGTGAGGTCCGAGCTGCGGATGGTCGGCGTCAGTCCCGCCCAGGCGGCGAGCTAGCGCGCGGGATCGTGGAGAGGGCGACCGACTACTTTGCCGGCCTCGATAGCCTCACGCAGGAAGCGGTCGAGGCGGAGGCGGCTACCGAGCGGGAGGCAGCGGAGGCTGCCAGCCGCCTTCGCACCATCCTCAGCGGCCTGCGCCGTCATGACGCGTACTCGCACGACCTGCGCTCTCAGGTGGCGGATCTGATCCGGACAGCGGCGTTGGCGGGAGACCGTGTGACGGCCGGGCAGGCGCGAGATGTCGCGACCTGGAAGCAGCACGCTGCCGACGGGGCGCAGTTGCCGTCGTTCCCGCTGCACAGGCAGGTGGCGCGCCGGCACTGGATCCAGAGGAGCTGTCCGCGCTGTCACGCGGGGCAGGGCGAGCCCTGCGTACTCGCTGAGGGCACCGATGTCGGCAAGGTGCGCGACTTTCCCCATGACGAGCCGGTGCAGCTGATCGTGGATGAGCGAAAGGCCCAGCAGAAGGCGAATCCGAAGGTCGCCCCGCGGCCTTGGCGGGTGTACGAGGTGACATGCCCGGACTGCGGCCAGGGCCCGGACTCCCGCTGCAAGAGCCCAGGCGGCCCACATCGTGCACGGGTTGAGAGGGCGAAGGAGTACACCCGTCTGCGGAAACCTCGGCCGCAGTGACTTCATGACAGCCGGTTGGTGGCCCTGTCTCGAGGGGCGAGCCTGGCCGGTAACCATCCGGCCGGGCACGCCCCACGCGTTGTTACGCGGGGCGGATGTGCTCCGCCTGCGGGCCCTTCTGCCCCTGCGCGACATCGAAGGTGACCTTCTGGCCCTCTTCCAGGGAGCGGAAGCCGGAGGCGTCGATGTTCGAGTAGTGGGCGAAGACGTCGGGGCCGCCGCCGTCCTGCTCGATGAAGCCGAAGCCCTTTTCCGCGTTGAACCACTTGACGGTGCCGCTGGCCATGCCTGTCTCCCTCAAGGAATTTCGGACCCCACACCGTGCGGGATCCGGAGGTGATCGCCTTGGTCCGGAGAGGCGCTGAACAGCAAGAACACCCGAGACGTGTGTCACGGGCGCTCGAGACTTCGGAACCACGACTACTTGTAGCGACGTTACACCGGGCGAGGTCGAAGATCACAGGCGTTATGGGATCGCGTAGGCGAATCTCTAGCGACATGAGGGCCGCTATCGGCCGACGTTGCGGCGGTTGCGGACGGCCTTCCACGCCGGCCCGGTGAGATCGGCGTCCATCGTCCCGTCTGCGCCCTCGCGGACGAGGATCCAGCCCTTCACCTTGAGCGCCTCGAGTTGCTGCCGACTGTCCGGGCCCAGCTCCTCGACGAGCTGCGCCTGGCGCGGTTGTGTGCCGGCGTCCAGGAGTTCCGCGAGCCGGAAGACGAGCGCTTCCTCCTCAGCGGTGATGCGGAAGTCCATGTGCAGAAGCTACGTCCCTGCCGACCAGGGCGCGCGGCCACCCCCCTAGGCACGGCACCATCCCGTGGGGCGCAGTTCCGAGCTGTGTGGTGCGTAGACCCCGTGGGCATGGGGCCAGGGTCCCACAGTGGTGGTGGGGCTCTGGTTGCGACTCCGAGCGGCGAAGCTGCATGCCCTTAGGCGTCTACTCCGAGGACATGGACGAGAACCTCAGTCCTCGTCATTGATGAGGATCTGTGAAATCGGCTCTGACCGCAGTTCCGTGAATGCCCAGGTCGGCGAGGTGAGCGAGGGATCGTTTCGGCAGGAACGGCCGTTGGGTTCGGGCCGGGCCATGGTCCGGCTCCGAGTGCGTCGGCACCTCTGCGGCCGTAAGGGACGAATTCGCCTGGTCCGGAGCGATGGCAATCGCTCATGCAGGGGAGCTGGAGCGTGTTGTCCACGTCACGGACCGTGCTTCAGGCGCCCGTTGCCCCGTCGGCGGGTCCGTCCGTTGTGGGTGGCTCGGCCGGCGCGAGAATCATGGCGACCAGGTGGTCGAGGGCTGCCGAGGCCCCGGGGTCGTGGAGTTGTGTCTCGGGTGCGAGGGCAGCTGCGGTACGGCGCAGTTCGAGCCAGCCGAGGTAGGCGGCGTAGGCGGCGAGTGCTCGGTGGCGGGCGTCCTGCGGGCCGAAGCCCAGGTCGGTGAAGATCTCGGCCAGGAAGGCCAGCCGAGCCTCGGTGACCCTGGCGACCACCTCGGCGATGGCCGGATGGCCGGTCTGCGTGGCGAGGCTGGGCTCCAGACCGGCGATCTCCTCGCTGCCCAGGGCCTCCGCGAACAGGGCGCGGGCCCGGGCCCAGGCGTCGTCCAGGGCTTGGACGGCCGCCACCACCTCGGTGGTGGCGCGCAGTTCCCAGGTCTCCAGGGCTGCCACCAGCAGGGCCTCCCGGTCGGCGAAGTGCCAGTAGAAGCTGCCCCGCGTGACGCCCAACTCGCGCGCCAGCCGGTCCACCGCTACCGCGGCGACCCCGCCGCGGGCCAGCGCCCGCAACGCGGCCATCGTCCAGTCGTCCCTGCTGACTTTGCCCTTCCCCATGTTCCGTACACTACTGTACGGAGTCTCCATACAGCAGTGTATGGAACTGTCTCGGAAGGGGTGGCGGGATGAACCTGGTGGCATGGGTGCTCGGACCGGCGGGGCGTGAGGAAGGGCCACGACGGCCAGGCGCTGTATCAACGGCAGGTGCCGGCCTCGGTGTTCGGGCGGCGGCTGCCGTGGCGAGTGCGGGTCTGCTGGCGACTGGGGCCCTGCACGCGGTGTGGGCCTTTTCTCCCTGGCCGCTGGACACTCGGGCCGAGTTCGCAGCCGCCGTGGTGGGGGTGGAGGAGTCGCAGCTGCCGTCCCGCCCGCTGACGCTGGCCGTCGCGGGTCTGCTGGGCGTGGCCTCCTGGCTCGTCGTCACCGGCGCCCGGCCGGCGAACCATTTGGCTTCCTCGCGCCTGGTCCGGGCCGGGCTCTGGACGATCTGCGGTGTGTTGTCGATGCGCGGGCTGGGTGGCCTGGTCGCCTCGGGCTTCGCCCTGGGCGAGGCACCGCACGAGTTCCGGCACTGGGACCTGCTGCTGTACTCCCCGCTCTGCATCGTCCTCGGCGGCCTGACCGGCTACGTGGCAGCCCGGACCCGGCGCCGCCGCATCAACCCTCAGAGCCAGGCCTGACCCACCCTGCCAGCCCTGAAGGCCCCGACGGGCCCAGGCCGATCGACAAGGCACGCCCCAGGGCAGAAGGCCACAGCGAGCGCGGACCCCATCAGCGTTCGCTGAGTAGGCCCGGAGCGCGGTGCTGGGATTGCTCCCGGTCCGTTTCTCCGGACCCCTCGCCGAACCCGCCGTGCGCCTCTCAACGCAACGGGCTCTCCACGGTCTCTGCCGTCAGACGGGGTTCGCAGACTGAAGCGCTCCGGGGTCGGTGGAGGCTCTATGTGTTGGCTCCAGCCGCCGGTTGGGGCTGGTGTTGAGCGTAGTGGTTGGTCTCGTGTTCGT
>NZ_JBSFGB010000123.1:0-4047 GCF_053596375.1 Streptomyces sp. NPDC001709
CATCCGGCCGGGACAGCACATGCGAACGCAACCGCTCCGCCTGCGCCCGCAACGCCACATCGTTCCGCGCCGACAGCACCACCGGCACCACACCAACTGGACGCTCGCCCTCCAGGGCATGTTCCTCCGCTGGCGCCTCCTCCACGATGATGTGCGCGTTCGTACCGCTCACGCCGAACGACGACACACCCGCACGCCGCGGACGACCCTCGGCCGCCCACTCCCGCGCCTGGGTCAGCAGCCGAACCTCACCCGACTCCCAGTCGATGTGCGGCGAGGGCTCATCCACATGCAGGGTCGGCGGCAGCACCCCGTGCCGCATCGCCATCACCATCTTGATCACACCCGCCACAGCGGCGGCAGCCGACGTGTGACCGATGTTCGACTTGATCGACCCCAGCCACAGCGGATCCCCCTCCCGCTCCCGGCCGTACGTCGCCAGCAACGCCTGCGCCTCGATCGGGTCGCCCAGCTTCGTGCCCGTCCCGTGCCCCTCCACCGCGTCCACCTCGGACGCCGCCAGCCCCGCACTCGTCAGCGCCTGCCGGATCACCCGCTCCTGCGACGGACCATTCGGCGCCGTAAGACCGTTACTCGCGCCGTCCTGGTTCACCGCACTGCCCCGGATCAGACCCAGGATCCGCCGGCCGTTGCGCTTCGCGTCCGACAACCGCTCCAGCACCACCAGGCCGACACCGTCGGAGAAACCGGTCCCGTCCGCCGACGCCGCGTACGCCTTGCACCGGCCGTCCGGCGACACCGCCCGCTGGCGGCTGAACTCGGTCAGGAGGTAGGGGCCGGCCAGCAAGGTGACGCCGCCCACCAGTGCCAGCGAGCACTCACCGGCTCGCAGCGCCTGCCCGGCCAGGTGCAGGGCAACGGCGGAGGAGGAGCAGGCCGTGTCCACGGAGACCGCGGGGCCCTCCAGGCCCAGCGTGTAGGCGATCCGGCCGGACACCACGCTCGTCGTGGTGCCGGTCAGGCGGTAGCCCTCCAGCTCGGCGGAGGCCATGCCGCCGTAGTCGGTGGTCACCACGCCGGCGAACACGCCGGTGTCGCTGCCCCGCAGCGTCGTCGGGTCGATGCCCGCATGCTCGAACGCCTCCCACGACGCCTCCAGCAGCAGCCGCTGCTGCGGATCCATCGCCAGCGCCTCGCGCGGGCTGATCCCGAAGAACTCCGCGTCGAACTCCCCGATCCGCTCCAGGAAGGCACCGCCCCGCGTGTTGATCTTCCCGGCCCGGTCCGGGTCGGGGTCGTAGATGTCGGGGTCCCAGCCGCGGTCCGTGGGCAGCCCGCCGACCGCGTCGCGGCCTGCGGCCACCAGCTCCCACAGCTCCTCCGGCGAGGTCACCCCGCCCGGGTAGCGGCAGCTCATGCCGACGAGGGCCAAGGGCTCGTCCAGTGTTGCCCGCCTGGTCCGGGTGACCGGCTTCGCCGGCTGGGCGATGTCGCCGAACTCGGAGAGCAGCAGCCGTCCGACGGCGGCGGGAGTGGGGTGGTCGAAGATGAGCGTGGCGGGCAGCCGTACGCCGGTGGCCTGGGTGAGCCGGTTGCGCAGCTCGACCGCGCTCAGCGAGTCGAACCCGAGATCCTTGAAGGCACGTTCGGCGTCGATCGCCGCGGCCGAGGTGTGGCCGAGGACCGCCGCGACCTGCTCCCGCACCGCGTCCAGGACGATGCGCTCCCGTTCGGCCTCCGCGACGCCGGCGAGGCGCTGCGCGAGCGAGCCGCCGGTCTCGACACGCCGGGCGGGGACCGGCGCCAGGCCGCGCAGCAGCGCTGGCAGCAGACCGGACCTGGCCTGGGCACGCAGCGCGGCGGGGTCGAGCCGGACAGGTGCCAGAAGCGCCGCGCCGGCGCCCAGCGCCAGGTCGAACAGCTCGGTCCCGCGCTCCCGGGACAGCGCGCCCACACCGGTGCGCTCCAGGCGGGCCAGGTCGGCCTCGCCGAGCGCGCCCGACATGCCTCCGGCGTCGTCCCACAGGCCCCAGGCCAGCGAGGTGGCGGGCAGTCCCGCCGCACACCGCGACGCGGCGAGCGCGTCCAACGCTGCGTTCGCTGCCGCGTAGTTGCCCTGACCAGGACTGCCGATCAACGCCGCCACCGACGAGAACAACACGAACGCAGACAGGTCGGCGTCGGCTGTCAACTCGTGCAGGTGCCAGGCCGCGTCCACCTTCGGCCGCATCACCCGCCCGACCTGCTCAGCCGACAAGGACTCGATCACACCGTCGTCCAGCACACCGGCCGCATGCACCACCGCCGTCAACGGACGCTCCACCGAACCGAGCACAGCGGCCAGTTGATCCCGGTCGGACACGTCACACGCGACGACCCGTACGCGGCACCCGAGGCCCTCCAGGTCCGCCACCAACTCGGCAGCACCGTCGGCCGCCGGACCACGCCGGCTCAGCAGCAGCAGATGACGCACACCGTGCACGACGGCGAGGTGCCGGGCGAACACCGCACCCAGACCCCCCGTACCACCGGTGACCACTGCGGTGCCCTCGGGATCGAGCACGGTCACCGACTCACCGGAGGACGCACGCGACAGCCTCGGCGCCAGCAACCACCCACCCCGTACGGCGAGTTGGGGCTCATCCGCACCCAGCACCGCACCCCAGTCCGGCTCCTCACCATCCACATCCACCAGCAGGAACCGACCGGGATGCTCGGACTGGGCGCTGCGCAACAGACCCCACACCGCCGCCTGGGCAACATCCGGGCTCTCACCGTCGACGGCACACACCGCACCCCGGGTCACCACCACCAACCGAGCCCCACCCAGCCGCTCACCGGCCAGCCACCGCTGCACCAGCCCCAGCGCCTCGGCGGCGGTAGCGTGCACCGACTCGGGGGTGTCACCCTCCGGAGCACCGACGAAAGCCAGCACCGCCCGCGGCGCCGGAGCCCCGTCGGCGAGCGTCTCCGCCAGGGCGTCCAGGTCCGGGTGGGTCTCCTCCGCGCCGATCCGGACGATGTCCTCGGTGCCGGTGTCCGGCCCGGCCTCGATGCGCGTCCAGTCCACGGCGTACAGGGACTGCCGCGTGTCGCCACGGGAGCTGTCGATGCGTTCCTGCTCGACGGGGCGCACCACGAGGGAGCGCACGGACACCACCGGGGTTCCGTCCTCGTCCACGGCGTCAAGTCGCAGCGAGGTGTCTCCGGTCATGGTGGAGCGAACGCGCAGGCGCGAGACGCCGGGGCGATGCAGCCGCACACCGCTCCAGCTGAACGGCATGAGGTGCGCCGCGGCGCCCTCTCCGGTCAACAGGACGACACCGCTCTGCAGCGCGGAGTCGAAGAGGGCGGGGTGGATGCCGAAACCGTCGTGCCCCTCGGGCAGGGCTACCTCGGCGTAGGTGTCGTCGCCGTCGCGCCATACGGCCTCGACGCCATGGAAGAGGGGGCCGTAGTCGTATCCGAGGTCGGCGAGACGCTGGTACAGCTCGTCGACGGGCATCCGCTCGGCGTCCTGCGGCGGCCACTGCTCCGGCCAGGCCCCGGCGGGGGCGGCGTCGGTGCCGAGGGTGCCCCGGGCGTGGCAGGTGGTCCCGGTCTCCTCGGCGCCGTTCTCCGGCCGCGAGTAGATCGCCACGTCACGGCGGCCGTCGGGCCCGGATGCCCCGAGGGTGATCTGCAGGTGCCGGGTGACGCCGTGCTCGACGAGCAGGGGCGATTCGAGCACCAGCTCGTCCAGCACCGGACAGCCGGCGTGGCGTCCTGCCGTGAGGGCCAGCTCGACCAGGCCGGTGCCGGGCACGACCATGGTGCCGAGCAGCAGGTGCTCCTCGACCCAGGGTTGGGTTTCGGTGGAAATGCGGCCGGTGAGCACCCATTCGTCGCGGTCGCCGACCGGCACGGCCGCCGCGAGGACGGGGTGGTCCACACCGACGAGCCCGGCGGCCGAGACATCGCCCGGAGTGCCGCCCGGCATCAGCCAGTACCGCTCGCGTTGGAAGGCGTAGGTGGGCAGGTCGACGCGCTTCGCGCCGGTACCCGCGTAGAAGACGTTCCAGTCGACTGCGACGCCGGCGGTGTGAG
>NZ_JBSFGB010000124.1:0-3713 GCF_053596375.1 Streptomyces sp. NPDC001709
AGCGCCTGAGCCGCGAAAGCCGCCGGCACCGAACCAGCCCCGAGCCCCTCACCAGACTCCGCGCCGGCCCACAACTCCAACAACCGCACGCGCTCTGTCTCCGACAGAATTTCCGCTTCACCGATCCGGCGGTCGGGAGCGGTGCAGAGCTGTGTCAGCACCCGTACCAGCTGGGCCACCATCCGTTCGGCAGTGCCCTTCTGGAAGACGTCGGTGTTGTACTCCAGCATTCCGTCGAGCCCGGCCGGACGGTTTTCGGCCTCGTAGTGCTCGTTGAGGATGAAGCCAAGATCAAACTTGGCCGTACGGGTACTGAATACTTCCTCGGCTTCAGTCACCACGCCGGGCAGCGAGAACTCGTATCCACCGGTGTTCTGCAGGACCACCATGACCTGGAAGAGCGGATGCCATGACAGCGAGCGAGTCGGATTGACGGCCTCGACCACGCGCTCGAACGGCACGTCCTGGTGCATGTAGGCGGTCAGGGCGGTCTTGCGGACCCGCTCCAGAAGTTCCCGGAATGTCGGGTTCCCTGAGGTGTCGGTCCGCAACACGAGCGTATTGAGGAAGAGACCGACCAGATCGTCGAGGGTCTCGTCGGTGCGTCCCGCGCTCGGGGTGCCGATCGGGATGTCCGACCCCGCGCCCAGTCGGCTCAGCAGGGTGGCGACAGCGGCCTGGAGCACCATGAACACCGTGGTGTTCGTGTCCCGGGCCATGTCGATGAGCGTGCGGTGCAGCTCGGGGCCGATCCGGACCGGAACCATGTCGCCGCGGTAGCTGGCCACCTTCGGCCGGGGGCGGTCGAAAGGCAGCTCAAGCCGGTCAGGGCTACCCTCCAACGCCTGTGTCCAGTAGGCAAGTTGCTTGCTCACCAGGGAGTTGGGGTCATCTTCCGCGCCGAGGAGCTGTCGCTGCCACAGGGTGTAGTCCGCGTACTGCACCGGGAGCGCGGCCCACGTCGGTGCCTGACCCTGGAGCCGGGCGCGGAACGCGGTCTCCAGATCGCGTCCGAGAGGCCCCATCGAAGCGCCGTCGCTCGCGATGTGGTGCATGAGCAGCAGCAGTACCCGCTCCTTCGGAGTGACTGTGAACAGCGTTGCTCGCAGTGGCGGTTCGGCGGACAAGTCGAAGACATACTGCCCGGCCGTCTGCAGCGTCGCATTGAGTTTATTTGCGCCACAGCTGACGTGGTGCAGCTTCAGGTCGACGGCGTCCGCTGCCAGCACTGTCTGGGCCGGGGTTCCGTCGATCTCCTGGAAGACCGTCCGCAGGCTCTCGTGCCGTACCACCACATCGTTCAACGCCTGTTCGAGGACATCCGCGTCCAGGTCCCCGGTGATCCGGAACGCCACCGGAACGTTGTAGGTGGCACTCGCCCCTTCCAGCTTGTTCAGGAACCACAGCCGGTTCTGCGCCGGCGACAGCGGAACCAGCTCCGGACGCTCCATCACCGTCAACGCGGGCCTGGCCGAACCCGCCTCCGCGACCCGCCCCGTCAACGCCGCAACCGTGGGAGCCTCGAACAAGGTCCGCACCGGCAACTCGACACCCAGGACCGACCTGATCCGGCTGACCACCCGGGTCGCCAGCAGTGAATGTCCGCCCAACTCAAAGAAGCTGTCGTCGATACCCACCGCCGGCACGCCCAGGATCTCCGCGAACAGCCCGCACAGGATCTCCTCCTGCGGAGTCCGCGCACCACGCCCGCCCACCTCCGCCTCATACACGGGCGCGGGCAGAGCCCGCCGGTCCAGCTTGCCGTTCGTCGTCAACGGCAAACGGTCCAGCACCACGAACGCCGAGGGAACCATGAACTCCGGCAACAGCCCACCCACATGAGCACGCAGGGCATCCACGCCCACCCCACCGCTCCCGGACGCGGCCACCACATAACTCACCAGACGCTTGTCACCCGGCCGGTCCTCCCGCACCAGGACCGCAACCTGTGACACCGCCGGGTGACGACCCAGCACCGCCTCGATCTCGCCCAGCTCGATGCGGAAGCCGCGGATCTTCACCTGGTCGTCGACCCGGCTGACGAACTCGAGCTGGCCGTCACCTCGCCACCGCACCAGGTCACCGGTGCGGTACATACGGCTTCCGGCCGGGCCGAAGGGATCGGCCACGAACCGCTCCGCCGTCAGACCCGGGCGCCGCAGGTACCCCCGGGCCACGCCCACGCCCGCGATGTACAACTCTCCCGGCACCCCTCGCGGCGCCAGCCGCAGCCGCTCGTCCAGGACGTACGCTCGGGCGCCCCTCACCGGGGCTCCGATGGGGGTGGACGCGGACGGATCGGTGCCGGACAGCGGCTCGCTGGCCGTCGCCGAGATCGTCGACTCGGTGGGCCCGTAGAGGTTCAGCATCCGCCGTCCGTCCGCCCAGCGCGCGGTCAGTGCCGGGGGGCACGCCTCGCCGCCGACGCTCAGCACACGCAGGGCGGGGAAGTGCCGCGCCGGCAGGGTGGCGAGCACGCTGGGCGGCATGTCGGCGCAGGAGATCCGGCGCTGCTCCAGATAGTCGCCGAGGGCGTCCCCGACCAGGGGGCCGGGCGCGGGGACGACGAGGGTCGCGCCGAAGCAGAACGCCCGGAGGAAGTCCTCGAAGGCCATGTCGAAGCTGATCGAAGCCAACTGCAGGACACGGTCGCCCGGCCGGACCTGGTACTTCTCCGCCAGTGTGGCGGCCAGCGCGCAGATGCCGCGGTGGGTGACGGCCACGCCCTTGGGCGTGCCGGTGGAGCCCGATGTGTAGACGGTGTACGCCAGGTTTTCGGGCCGGAGCCGAGCCGTCCGCTCGGCATCCGTGGGATCGGCACCGTCGAGTCCGGCCAGGGCCACGGGGTCGTCCAGGACCAGGGTGGCCGGGCCGCCCTGCGGGAGCCGCCCAGCCACCTCTCGGCTGGTGAGCACGCGGACCGGGGCGGCGTCCTCAAGCATGAACGCGATGCGGTCCGCCGGGTACTCCGGATCGACGGGGAGGAAGGCGGCGCTGGCCTTCAGGATGCCCAGCAGTGCCGCCACCATCTCCACCGACCGGGGCACCGCCAGCGCCACCAGTTGCTCGGAGCCGACGCCCTGCCGGATCAGCCAGCGGGCCACTTGGTTGGCCCGCGTGTTCAGCTCGGCATAAGTGAGTACGGTGCCTTCGTGCTCCAGCGCCGGTGCGTCGGGACGGAGCGCTGCCTGCTCCTGGAACAGGTCGGTGAAGAACCGGTGCTCAGGGGCCGGGCCCCCTGCTCCCTCGGCGAGCAGCTCGCTCTGCTCGGTCGGGGAGAGCAGTTCGGCCGTGCTGATCGGCAGGTCAGGGCGCTCGGCGAAGGCCGCCAGCAGCAGCCGGAGACCCTCGATGAACCGCTCCGCGGTGCTCACGTCGGACAGGTCGGTGCGGTACTCCAGGAAGCCGTCGAGCCCCGCGGGTTCCCCGGCGCCGTCTGCGGCCTCGTAGAAGTTGAACGTGAGATCGAAGCTGGTCACGTCTTTGGTGAGGTCTTCGGTGACGGCCGACAGACCGGGCAGGTCGAACGCGGGGGCCACGTTGCTGTGCAGCACCAGCATGACCTGGAACAGGGGATTGCGGGCCAGCGACCGCTCCGGGTTGAGGATCTCCACCAGTCGTTCGAACGGTACGTCCTGGTGGGAGTACGCGGCCAGGTCGGTCTCCCGGGTCCGGGCGAGCAGTTCCCGGAACGTCGGGTTGCCCGAGGTGTC
>NZ_JBSFGB010000125.1:0-3625 GCF_053596375.1 Streptomyces sp. NPDC001709
GACTCGACGTACGACGACGTGACCGCCTCGGCGGCATCCTCCACGAGTACCGACATGCCGCTTGACCTGCACGGACGAGATTTCCGGCAAGGGCAGTCTCAACTGTGGCCAGCAGCGGTCCATGCGGTTGTTTGGAAGGGATGTTCGCGATTGATGGCAGTGACGCCTACTTGCCCGGCACAGGTCCACTCCAATTCCAGATACCACTCAACATAGTGGTGTCCGCAGTGCGTGGTTATCTCGAAGACCTCGGGATCACTACGGGAAACGGTGTATAAGAATGGCGGACCGGACAGCGTCGGCGAATCGGAATCTAGGTCGAGTTCGTACCTTCGCTCCTCCACGACTGCCATGGGAATCATAAAACCTCCGTCCAGCGGAGGCTCGCGGACTACGACCACAGGTCTCAACGCCCGCAGCAGGACGGCTTGGTCGCAGGCGGCCTCGACATAGAGGCGGACGGTATGGCCACCGAGGGGAGCGTGCCGCCGCCCGTCGCTTGACGAGGCGCTTCCCTTTTCCGCTCCTACCATCGTTGTCACGACCAGCGGGTCGTCCGAGGAGCTTTCTAGGCTCGGCGAATACCGACGCTGGGCGAATCTATGGCCTCGATCGGCAGCCTTTCGATAGTGGTGTTCGGCTTCTGTGGCATCGCCCTGTTGCTCCAGGAGACGACCGAGTTCAAAAATGTCGTCGACATCGTAGCGGGCGCTTGATCGCAGCCGACGTTCCGGATCCGTCATGGTTGCAAACCACAGCGCTTGAGCGGCATCCCGGTAGGGGTGCCATGACTTTTTTCCTGTTGAGAGATCGAGCACCTCGCTCCCGACCGGTAGCGGGTTCGGAGCAAGCGCGAGCCAGCCGATCGTTCCGGTGTTGCGCTGCTCGGGTCGTGGAAGCCCCCGGCTGACGAGCGTTCTCGAGAGGTGTTCGTGGGCGGCCAACAGTGTCACGAACTCGGCAGCGCTGTCGAGACCGTTGCGCAGCAGTTCAAGCAGTTCGCCGGTATAGGCGGTGTTTCTCGCGTTGGCAGGAGACACGGCGGCACGGTTGGCCGCCGTCGATACCAAAGTGCAGGTCCCGGATATCTCTATCTGACCGGCGACCATGCTCTCCACGTCGGCCATCACCTCGATTGCCATTCCAGAGAAACAGCAATCGAGGATTAAAACACGATTCTTGGCGCGTGCGTTGGCGAGAACGCCTCGCAACAACGAGAACGGCAGGCTACTCCACGACACGAGGTCTCGATCGACGCGTGACCCTGGGAGAGATAGGTAGAGCTCGCCGTCCGGCCCAATCAGGCCGTGGCCCGCGAAGTAGACAAGCAACAGGTCCTCGGCAGTTGCAGCCAAGGTTATCAAGTGTTCGCCGATCACCACGCGATCGTCCTGATCGAGCAAGGCAGTGCAGCAGTCGGGCTGCAACCGCGTACCCTGGTCGCTGGTCAGAATCTTGGCCAGGTCCTGAACGTTGTTCTTGATGGCCGGCAGGTCCGGCAGTTCGGAATCCATATAGCTGCTCGTGCCGAGCAGCAGGGCTCGTGACGCCGTCGGATCTGGCAGTCTCACGCTGCCCCCCACCGGTCGTTGAGTAAACTCGTTGCGTGGGTCACTCTGGCAGGCCCGCTAAAGAGGTCGAAGTAGACATCTGCATTACTTCTCCAGCGCCTTCCTCAGCAGTGGCTCGATGTCTTGTGCGGGTGCATCGCGCACACGCACCGTGACAGACTGCCCGTTCTCGTTGGTGACTTCGAGATCGATCGAGGGGCGACGATGCTTGATCCACACCGAGAGCGAGGTCGCAAGCGCCGCCCCGGCGCCGTTGGCGCTCAGCGCCACGAGCAGCACATCGCTGATAGCACCCATCTGTTCAGGCTGGATCGGACCACGCTCTATCGAGACCCGGCCCCGTAGCAGGTCCTCCCGGGACAGCCAGTCGCTCAGTTCGACTAGCGCCGACTGCGCTTGAGCGCCCGACAACCGAATTTTCGTGCTCATAGTCTCTGCTCCCATCAGCAAGCGGTCACCGCTGATCTTGAGTATGTACCCTGGCTCGGATGTGCGCCGCGGAAACCGAACGATGTCCTGTCGGTAGCGCGCTTGGCGGCAGACAGTCGTCCGCCCCGTGCTGAGTGCGGCGAGGGGTTGCTCGGTCGGCCCGACGATCGAACTCAGCGCTGCTTGGGGCTCCGAGTGGCCGGCTTCTCGCCATCGCTGCCAGCAGCGGCATCACCCTACTGATACGACCTGCTCGAAATAGCGTGGGTCGTTCGCCGCGACCATGCGTCCGCCCTGGCCCGCCGTCGCCGCCAGTCGGAGGTGCTGCCGACGACCCTCGCAGCCGCCTGAAGACCAGCACGCTGCCGCTGCCGTTCGGAACAGCGACCATCGACGCCCAACCGAACGGCAAGCGGGATCACTACCACTCTTGCCCCGTGACCTGCGAAAAGAGGATGTGAAACAGCTTCCAAGCAGAATTGCGGCATGACCGTCTTCTCCTGCAGTGCCTGTCAGCAGTGCCTCGGTCCCGACCTCCGGGAAGTGCCGATGCCACCGCCGGTGACAGAGGAAGCCCCGGGGCACAGGTTCCTGCCACCGCTGATGCCGCGGGGGTCGTATGCGATCAGCCCTCATAACGACGTGTTCATCCTCAACCCCAACGACATCTCGGGGGTGACCAGACACCCCGACCGGGGGCGCCTCAATGGATGCTGCGGACTCGACGGCCTGGACGGCCCAAACCTCGTCTGCGATGCCTGCGGAGCCGAGGTCGCCACCCAGCAATCGGATTGCTGGTCTCAACAGCTGATCGCGTTGATCCCGAGCACAGTGGCGACAGCCGTCTCGCCCTCGGCTTGAACTCGTGAAGTTTCGGCAGCACCTGGCACACGTTCGCCGGAACAAGTGCGCTTTAGCGATGCCAACGTTGGTCGTCAGGATGGTGCTCGATTTCAGATACCGCTGGTTGATCACCTGGAACAACGCCGAGGCGCCGTCCTCGGGCAGCGGCAGGTAGCCCAGCTCGTCGATGATCAGGAGCTTGGGACCGGCGAAGAAGTTCATGCAGGTCTTCCAGCGGCCTTCGAGTGCGGCCTTGTGGCACTTGGCCGCGAGTTCCGCGGCGGTGGTGAAGTAGACACGGTTTCCAGCCTCGACCGCGGCCCGGCCGAGTGCGACGGACAGCATGGTCTTGCCGACCCCGGGCGGCCCGACGAACAGGACGTTGGAGGCGTCGTCGAGGAAGCGCAACGTTGCCAGGTCCCGGATGAGCTTCTCGTCGACTCCGGGCTGGGCGGCGAAGTCGAAGTCGTTGAGGGTCCAGGGCTCCGGCAGGCATGCGAACCGCAGCCGGGCGGCGAGACGGCGGGCTTCGGTGGCTTCGACCTCGATCTCCAGCAGCCGTTCCAAGGCTGCGGTCAGCGACATTCGTTCGCTGCGGGCTTGGTCCAGGACCCGGTTCAGTGCTTCGGCTGCGTCGTTGAGTTTGAGGTATGACAGATGGCTCCGCAGCTGCTGGAAGCGTCGTGCTTCACTGAGCTTCTTCGAGTTGGCCGCCGATCAGGTGACGGTCCACGAAGCGCAACGAGCGAGGCCCCCGAGCTGTTGATCGAGATGTCTGACGT
>NZ_JBSFGB010000126.1:0-3507 GCF_053596375.1 Streptomyces sp. NPDC001709
GGTGAGCCCGCCCCCTTGCGGATACCTCATGTGACCGGCCTACCGCGACAACCACCACTTGTCAGCCACGACATCACGCCAACAAGGTCAGTAGAAGGCGTCCGCCCAGCGCCCACGTGACCGCCACCACCGTTCGCACCAGACCGCGCACCGATCTACGTTGAGGCCTCCGTGGGGCCCGGCTGCACCTGGATGTCACGGTCTGGTACTCGAACGCCCCGAGAAGCACCCGCTCACACGGAACGCTCATAACTACGGATTAGGTCGTCAGCGGGCTCGGCTTCACCGTGGAAGCCGGCCAGATCTGCGCGCTGCTCGGCCCGAACGGGGCGGGCAAGACCTCCACGATGCGGATGCTGGCCGGCCTGTCGTCCCCGGATACCGGCAGCGCGAGCATCCTGGGCGAGCCCGTCGGCCTGGGCGCGGACGTGCTGCATCGCGTCGGCGTGCTCATCGACGGCCCCGCGTTCGTGCCGCACCTCACCGGCCGGGCCAACCTGCGGCTCCTGTGGTCGGCGACACGACGGGCATGGCCGCCCCCCGCTCTGGACGACGCCCTGAACCTCGCCGGGCTCGACGATGCGCTCGACCGCAAGGTCAAGGGCTATTCGATGGGTATGAAGCAGCGGCTGATGCTGGCCCAGGCCCTGATGCGGCAGCCCGACGTGCTGATCCTGGACGAGCCGGCCAACGGGCTGGACCCCGGCGAGGTCCGGGCCCTGCGCGAGTACCTGGGGGAGCTGGCCCGACGAGGGGCCGCCGTGCTCGTCTCCAGCCACCAGCTCGCCGAGGTGCAGCAACTGGCGACCCACGTCGTCGTGATGAACCACGGCCGGCTGATCGCCGCAGGACCGATGGACGAACTCCTCGGCGCCGCCGGCACCTACCGCCTCCAGGTGGACGACACCGACAAGGGGGCCGCCGTGCTGCGCGCACTGCCCGGCGTCGCGTCGGCCACGACACAGCGGGACGAGATCGTCGTCACCGCCCCCGGTGTGCTCTCCCGCGACCTGGTACGCGCGCTGGTCACGGAGGGCATCGGCGTCACGTCCGTGCAGCAGGAGAGCAAGTCCCTGGAAGAGGCGTTCCTGACCATGACCGAAGGAGCCGACGAGCATGCTGCGCGTTGAACTGACCACCCAACTACTGCGGATCCGCACGCTCGTCGTGCTCGCCTGTCTGGCCGCCGTCCCCGTGCTGTCCGCCTTTTCGTACGCATCCGAGGCGGGGCATCGCAACGGTCGCCAGACCGGCCTGTTCGGCGCCTCCCCCTACTCCGCGCTCAACCACGCCATGGCGAGGATGGCGTTCATCGAACCGCTGCTCCTCCCCATCATGGTGGCTCTGCCGGCCGCCGCGATCGCCTCGTCCGACCGGGAGTGGGGAACCCTGCGCTACCTGTACGTCGCGCCCGTAAGCCGAGCGCGCCTGCTGGCGGCCAAGCTCGGAGCTCTGGCCGTTGTGACCGCGATCGCCACCCTGTGTGTGCTGACGGCCGGCCTGCTCGCCGGCGTTGCCATCTACGGCTGGCACCCGTTCCACATCGTTGGCGCTCCGAATCTCACCGGCGGCGAGACGGCCACCCGGGTCCTGTCGGCGACCGGCTACTGCCTGTTGTGCATGCTGAGCATCGCAACGATCGCGTTCGCCATGGGGCTTCTCCTGCCCCGCGGCATCGAGGCCCTCGGCGCCGTCGTCGCCTTCGTGATCGCTGCCAGCATCCTCAACGGCGCGCATGCACTGCACGCCGTGCACATCGTCCTGCCCGTGCACTACTGGCAGGACTGGACCCACCTCTTCGACCCCTCGGGGACCGCCCACCTCGGCACCGGCATCGTGGCGCAGGTGGCCACGATCACCCTGGCCACCTGCGCCGCCGTCCTCGTGCTCGTCCGCCGGGACCCCGCGGCATGACAACCGGTTTGCCCCCGATGCCCGAGATCGGCGACGAGCCTGGCCGCTGCCTGCCAAGGTCGGCGAGACGGGGAAGACCGCCGCGCCGACCACGGCCATGCGACGCGCGACTATGCCTCGGCCACGACGATGTAGAACGTCACCGCCGCGGGAAAGGGGCCCCGCGTGAGATGGCTCAGCCAGGCTTCCGCCGCCTGGTCGCTGAAATAGCCGGCCTCGACTGCGCGCCGGGTGGTCCCTTCCAAGCCGAGGATCTTGTCCGCGACCTGGACGTCCCGGAAGACAGGTGTGACAGGGATGACCCTGGGCACCCTGAAGCCGCTCTCGGTCGCCAGGCGCGCCAGTTGCCTGCCGATCCCTGCGTTGCGGACGACCCGTTCGGCCACATGGCGGGTGTAGGCACGCGTCAGGTCGCTTTCCGGATGGTCGACGGCCAGGTGTCCCAGTCGGGCTCGCCCATGACGAGTCGCCCGCCCGGCCGCAGGACCCGGCGGATCTCACCGAGCGCGGCCAGGGGATCGGCGACGTGCTGCAGGACCCGGTCGGTGCGGGCGCGGTCGGCAGTGTGGTCGGGCATCGGCAGGTCGTGGATGTCCGCGTGCCGGACGTCCACCACGGCGTCACCAGCGGTGCGGGCCCGCGCGGCGTCCACCATGTTCCGGTCGTTGTCGACGCCGACGACAGCGCCGGCCGGGGTGACCGCCTGGGCGAGCGCCTCAAGGTCGGTACCGGGGCCGCAGCCGAGGTCGAGCACCCGGTGTCCGGCACGCACGTCGAGTTCGTCGAGCATCCGCCGCTTGTAGGAGCGGCCGAGATCGCTCGTGGCGAGCCGGTCGAGATAGCTGACGCGATCGGGCCTGTCCGTCTCGACCGCTCAAACCGTACCGATGCGCTACTCCGGATCAGTGTCTTCGTTGAAATTGCCCAAATGCACAGGGGCTCTATCAAGGCCCACGGCCGACAGCGCATCGGGCAGGAGAGAAGCCATCCTCTTCGGTCGGACGGTCTCGGCAGTGGTGGCGAGCTCCGCTGCCGACCACCAACGATGCCCGTAACGAGCCTCCTGCGTCCGGACGTTCATCCCGCGGGCCTCGTCGGCCGTGACGCGGGCAAGACGGTATTCCTCGTACTGGTCGAAGACACAGCGCCGCCTCCTCCCATACTTCACGCACGGCAGCCCGTGGATAACTCTCGCCGTCCTCGACGCCACCACCGACGGTGAACCACCATCGTGCCCCCCGGCCTGCGAGGATCACGACCCCGATGCCATCCACGGAGCACATGATGAGGAGAAGGACCTGACTCTCCCGCGGAGAGAGACATGAAGGTGGGGGTCATGGACGGCGGCACCCTTTACTCGATCGGTGAACTGGCTCGGCGCACCGGGCTGACGGTCAAGACGATCCGGTTATATTCCGACCACGGCATCGTGACGCCGGCCGATCGCACCAACCACCGGATACCGCCGCTACGGCCCGGACGCCGTCGCTCGCCTGGCCCTAACGAGCTCGTGCACGGTAGGCAGGGAGACGTCGCGGATGGCGGCGGGGCTCGGTGTTCACATCGGCCGCGCCGATGTCAGGTCCGCGGTCT
>NZ_JBSFGB010000127.1:0-3206 GCF_053596375.1 Streptomyces sp. NPDC001709
ACAGACCGCCACCCTCGACGACGCCATTCGAGCGTGAACACCGACAACGCCACACACCTCGACGTGCTACGGCCAACCATGCACGAGGTCGTTAGTGCACACAGAGGTCTGCGCACTGAACCAGTCACCGAGACAGGAGGAATCCCATGCGCGCCCTGCGCATTGCCCCAGACACCACCGTCACGGAACTCAACCTGCCCGAGACCGGTGCCTGCTCCGCGATCCGGGATCAGCTGGGAACGGCCAGTGCGGTTGGTCAGGGTGTGTACCACCGGCGGGCGCTGCTGCACTTCCACGGGGACGGGCGTGCGATCGGCCTGGCGCAGAACATCGCTACATGGGCTCTGGCGAGTTCCTGGCGCGGCATGGTCCCGTACCGGGTCCACGGGCCGGTCACCGTCGCCGCACTCGGGACGGGGAAGTGGCCGCACTGGACGACAGCCTGGCCCAGCGCGCAGGCGGGTTGTGCAGACCGTGCGCAAGACACTGGGGGATTGGCATGCACGGCCGCCCGCGTCGATGAAGGCGGCTCTGAAGGAGCTGCTTGCGTACGTGGCCCGGGATGTCGCCCGCAGCTCGCGGTGCATGGTGCGCGGTGGTGGTGTGCGGTCGTGGGGCAGCGGGCTGGCTGGCGGTGGCCGGTTGGGTCAGCCGATTGATTCGGATGTGGTGGCGAGGGGTTGCGTTCGGGGCGGCGCGGCAGATCCGCTGCGCCGCCCCTGCTGATGCCCGACCGATGCGCGGGATTGGGCGGTGGATGGACGGGTCAGCTGGTGATCGCGACCTCGGTGCATTCGTCGTTGGAGTTGCGTGTGTACGACCCTTGGTACGGCGAGAGCGCGATGTTGTACCAGGTCCCGTAGTCGTTGCACTTGAACGTGGCCCAGTGGTTGCCCGACGCCACGAACGAGGTTCCCCACCAGGCACCGTGGTAGTACCCGGTGCAGGCGAACTGCGGGTCTCCGACCTGAGAGTAGAGAGTCGCCGCGGGGTAGGAGCAGCTCGCGGTGGCGGCGTGGGCGGCGCCACCGAGAGCGAGGGTGGTTCCGCCGGCGAGGACGAGGGTGGCGGCGCTCATGGCGATGGTGCGTCGGATCTTCCGCATGGGTGGTCTCCTCAGCAGAACGTTGGATGCCAGGACGGCGATCGCTGGGTTGGGCATCGGTCCAGCATCGTGAGACGCAATAGGACCGACGACTTCGAAGTAACTCCAGGGAATCTCAGACAAGTTGGATGGCCGAATGATTCGATTGTTTTCGAATGCAGTGGCGATCGGGGGTTGCTCGTGATTCGCATCAGCCTGGGCGTTGAGGGCTTGGGAGGCATCAGGTTCGCCGCGTCGCCGCTGGACTCTGCCAAGGACTTGCTCATCGCTCTCGGCCACGCCCCGGAAGCGCTTGGTGCGCGCTGGCAGGCCAAGGTCAGGAAGGCGTTGACGGAGCAGCAGCTCGGGCTTTTGGCCGTGGTGGCTGGGGGCGGCCCCCAGGGTTATGCTCCGGACTTCCTGCGGCCGGAGCCGCAGAGCTTCCACGTGAGCCTCGACACGGCGCTGCAGCAGGTGGTCAACACCCCCGCGGAGCGGATTCGCTATGAGTTCATGGCGGCCATCACCGGCCATGCGTGGGACCCTGGATCCGCCCGTCGACCGCCCCGAGTGCTGTTACAGGCCCTTGAACGCGGTGAGGCCCACCTCGCGCACCGGCTCGCCCAGGAGATGGAACGGTTCTGGCACGCAGCGCTGGCGCCTTCCTGGCCCACCATCCGGACCCGATTGGAGGCCGATATCGCCGCTCGGGCGTCCGCGATCGCCCGGCACGGGCTCGCGGACACGCTCAACCAACTGGCGCCGAATCTTGAATGGCGTGATGGCGTACTGACCGTTCATCTGCGTCCCGGCAGCCCCCATCGTCTGGCTCTGGACGCGAATACCGCGATCCTGGTGCCCAGCGTCTTCACCGACCGGGCCGTGTTCTGCGCCGCTGAACCGCCAGGTGCCCCGGCACCGCGTGCCCCGCTGATCGTCTATCCCGCTGCTCGGGTTGACTGCCTCCCGCCATCGGGAACACACCAGCTGATCGGTTCGACACGAGCCAAGATCATGTCCGAACTGAGCCAGCCGCGTTCCATCGCGGATATCGCTCAGCGCGTATACCTGAGCCCGGCGACCGTCTCCTACCATCTACAGATCCTGTACCGAGCCGGACTTGTCACCCGCACGCGCCGCTCCCGCCACGTTCTTTACCAGCGGCTGTGATGTCATCCCTCAAGTGTGAGAGCCTCTCGGCGTTCCGATCTTGAGCGGTTTCCGTTGAACGGGAGTCTCGAGCTGTGGGCTTGATTCGCTTTGGGTGTAGTTCGTCCTGAGAGCTCGTAACACGATCTCGTGGAGGTGTGCTGGTCGGGCGTGACCAGTAGGACGATTCCTCCGTTCGTGAGGTGTGGGTAATCGGCCATGGATCGTGGATGACGGACTGTGGGCGCTGGTCGAGCCGTTGCTGCCGCGCTGGCCGCAGAAGGCTCCCGGCCCGAGGCCGGTCGATGACCGGCTGTGCCTGCAGGGCATCCTGTACGTGCACTACAACGACGTCAGCTGGCAACTGCTCCCGCTGGAGCTGGGGTTCGGCTCGGGTCAGACCTGCTGGCGCCGGCTGGGGCGGTGGCACGAGGCGGGTGTCTTCGAGAAACTGCACCACATCCTGCTCGCCGAGCTCCACGCGGCTGACGAACTCGACTGGACCCGGGCCTGCGTGGAGGTCACGCACATCCGTGCGAAAAAAAAGGGGGGGCGAGGCCACCCGGCCCGTAGCCGGTCGACCGCGGGAAGACGGGCAGTAAACACCACGGTGCCGGCCGCGGTGCGTTGCGGTGTTCTGCACGTCGTCGAGAGGCTCGTCCAATGCCCTTCATCCTCTCCCAACTCAGTCCGAAACAACGGATATTGGCTGGTGACCTGTCTCAGCGAAAGTAGTCGGCCGGAAGCCGGTGACCTGGGCTGGCTGGATTGGTTGAGCCGTGACACGGCAGTTGGAACTTGGCCACGAGGACTGGAACCCCACGCGACTGCATCCTTTGGACTACTGCGTTTTCGGCCCTGTGGAGGACGATCTCGCAGCACCGCCGCGAAAGAGTTGACCCGTGCGAACCACCATCGGATACACCGCTGAAAGCATCGGCTACGTCGTAGGAGCCCAGGGGCTTGTCAGCTT
>NZ_JBSFGB010000128.1:0-3100 GCF_053596375.1 Streptomyces sp. NPDC001709
GCAGCACAGTGGGCACCAGGCCCGGCTGGGTGGCCACCACCACCTCGTGACCCGCCGCACGCGCCGCCGACGCGAGCGGCACCAACGGGTAGTAGTGCGTCACCCAGTTCCAGACCGTGAACAGCACGCGCAAGGGATCACCCTTTCTTCGTCGGCGTTGCGATCGCGACCAGTTCGTGAACGGCGTCGGCCAGTGAGGGCTGGGCGCGGATCTCGTCACGCAGCGCGCGAGCCGCGGCCATGTGGGCGGACGATCCAACGAGTGCCTGGACGTGCTCTGCCACCCGTTCTGGGGTGGCCTGCGCAAGTGGGATCATGTCCGCCGCTCCCGTTGCCTGCAGGGCCCGGGAGGTGAGCACCTGTTCGCTGGTGCGCGGCACGGTCAGCTGCGGTACGCCCGCGTGGATCGCCGTCGTGGTCACGCCACCTCCGCCCTGCGAGACCACCAGGTCACAGCTGTCGAGGAAGAGGTGCAGCGGCAAGTCCTCGACGATCCGCGCGTTTTCCGGCACGCTCCCGAGTTCGGCGCGGTCGCGCGCGGACACGGCGGCGACCACCTCGACATTGAGCGGGGCCAGGGCGTCCAGCACTCGGCTCAGCGGCACGATGCGCCCGCTGAACAGGTGCGAGACCGTGCCCCAGGTCACGCAGACCCGGGGGCGGCGGGGCCGGTCGAGTACCCAGCGGGGCGCCCGCGCAGAGCCGTTGTGCGGGGGATGACACACCGGCAGCCGGCAGACCGCGTCGCGTAGTTGCATGCTCGGCGGGCAGGGGTCGAGCGTGGCACTGCCCAGCACGTCGACCTCGTCCAGTCCAAGCCGGACACGGTGGCGGGCGAGGGCCTCCTCGGCGAACGGGGCGAGGCAGGCGCTGAAGTCCACACCCCAGATCTGCCGTACCGCCGGGACGCCGCACGCGGCGGCCGCGAGGGGCGCGGCGTAGTGGACGCCGTCGTACACGATCAGGTCCGGCCGCCAGGAACGTACCAGCCGGAGCAGCGCGTCCTGCATGACGTCAGCGAGCAACGCATAGACGGACAGCGGCTGTTCGCCGGCCTGCCGCGCGCGCTCCCAGTCCACGTGCTCGCCGCGTGCGGCGGTCTCGGCGATCGGCGATGACCAGTAGTATTTCTCGATCACCGGCGCAACGTCGTAGTCGGCCCCCGTGGCGACGGCCGGCAGGCCGGCGCGGATCACGCCGCTCACCCCGGCCGGCGGCACGGCCACGAGAACTTCGTGGCCCTGGGCGCGGCACGCCCAGGCCACCGGTGTCAGCCAGTGGTAGTGGGTGGGCCACGACCAGGCCGTCAGCAGGATGCGCATGGTGTGTCCTTGAGAATGTCGGGCGGGTCCGGGAGGAACGGGTGTGGCTGGTGGTGCGTTCGCCCTCCGGCTACCACGACGCCGGCCGCCTGGCCTCCCACGCCGGTCTGGCACCGGTGCCCCGCGACTCGGGGCGCCGCACCGGCAACCGCCACCGCACCAAGCCCAACAGACCTCCGGGCCGGCTGTTCCGCATGTCCGCCCGGTCCGCGATGATGCGGCCGGGGCCGTCGCGGGAGTACTGCCTCGAAAAGCGCGCCGAAGGGCTGATCCACGCCCAGGCGCTGCTCACGCTCGCCCGGCGCAGGGTCGATGCGCTGCGGGAGATGCGGCGTGACCAGGGGCTGTCCACGTCCACCCTCTCGGTCACGCAGACCGCTTGACACGATCACTGAGGTTCTCTCTCGCCGGGAGTCCGGCCCGCCAGTCGATCCAGGAGACGGACGGTGCTCACCGGTGACGGCTGTGCGGCCATCTCCCCGCGGAGCCGGCGCGCGGCCCGCGTGTGACGCTTGTCGTCGAGCAGAGTGGTCAGGGCCTTCGCCACGCGTTCCCGGCTCACCTCGCGTGATGCGACGCGCAGCCCGGCTCCGGTCGCCTCCAGGCGTTCGGCGGTGACTTCCTGGTCGGGCAGCAGCGGTACCACCATCTGGGGCAATCCGGCGGCGACCGTGGTCAGTACCGTGCCGGAGCCGCCGGGGCTGATCACCGCGTCGCAGTCGCGCAGCAGCTGGTTCAGCGGCTGCATGACGGCGATGTGCCAGTTCCGGGGCAGGTCCTCGGGCACGTTCTCCTGGCCTGTGGTCGCGAACAGTACGTCCATGTCCAGGTCGGCGGCGCCCCGCAGGACTTCTGTGAGCACCGGATCACCGCCGATCGCGCTGCTGGTGGTGCCCCAGGTGACACACAGCCGTGGGCGCTGCCGCGGCGGCAGCGGACGGGGCTGCCGGTGGCCGGCCCCGTTGTAGGGGAGGTGGCGCAGGCGGTGCGCGGAATAGGCGACCGGTACCTGCAGTGCGGGCGGGCACGGGTCGAGCGTGGGCGTGCTGCCGCTCAGGACGGGCTCGCCCAGACCAAGACGCTCCCAGAGTGGTCCGAACGCCTGTGTCTCGAAGTCACGCAGCAGGTAGGTGAAGTCGACGCCCCACAGATGCCGGACGGTGGGGATTCCGCACGCCCGGCCCACGGCCGGGGCGGCGTAGGTGGTGGCGTCGTAGACGATGACGTCGGGCTGCCAGCGCCGTACGAGGTCGAGCAGCCCGTCTGCCATGGCGTCGGCCATCCTGGCGAAGATGTCGAGCGGGGTCGGCGGCCGGCCGGTGTCCCGCGGCCGGTGCGGATACCGTTCGGAGCCGCCCGGGCTGGCTCGGTCGACCATCTTTCGCACGGTCGGTGTCATGTCGACGTTGCTTCCCACCGCGGCGGTGGGCAGCCCCGTGCGTACAGCGACCGGTACCAGCGACGGCGGGCAGCACAGCAGCACCTCGTGTCCCGCCGCCCGCGTCGCGCCGGCGAGCGGAACCATGGGGTAGAGGTGGGAGGGCCAGGCCCAGGTCACGAACAGGGTGCGCATGAAGCTCCTCAGGGCTCCTTCAGCGGGGCGTGGGCGCGGGGTACGCGGACACGCCGGAACGGCCGTCGCGTACCAGTGCCTCCAGCTCGGCCAGGATTTGGTTCGGCGTGGGCAGGGTGTCGTGTTCTTTCTTCAGTTGCCGGGCGTGGGTGGTGTGGTGGGGGCCGGTGAGGATCTGGGTCAGGAGGTCCTGGAGTGCGGTGGG
>NZ_JBSFGB010000129.1:0-2749 GCF_053596375.1 Streptomyces sp. NPDC001709
CCGCACCCCGCTACGACGTTGGTAAGACCGTCAAACGCCCCGAGACCCTCAAGGCCATCGGCAGACCTGGCCGATCTTGGTAGATAAAGAACAAGGTGAGTACCTGTTCCTGATGCAGCCATGTCATAGCGGCCCTAGTATCTACCGTTGTGGAGGGGCGATGCGTGATCTGGTGTACCTATCCGAGAACAAGATGCGGGCACTAGCACCGCAGCTCCCGGGCCGGCTCCGCAGGCGGCTCGGTCTGGAAGCAGGGCTCAACGCCGGAATCGCGTCCCTGAAAGCATCGCTACCCGGTGATTCACAGCCATCATCAACGGCCTTACTTGACGCCGTGGTGGCCATGATCGAGCGGTCCAGAGGCTTCCGCAGGCGTAGCGACGAGGACCTGCGCCCGGGCGACTGGATCCAGTTCGAGGAGTGGTTTCGCTACGGCGTCGCTTCCGGCGACGGCCCCCGCAACGACGATGCAACGACGGCGGAGGTGGTCTACTTTGCCGCAATGGAGCTGCCAGCGTTCGTGCTCGTGGGTTCGGCTGTGAACGTCCTTGACCGTCATCAGTCGGAAGAGGCCCGCTCATTGCAAGGGCCTCCCTTCTACGTGGACGCGATCCGCGCATATGCCCAGAGGCTCGCTGAACTACCGGACGAAGCCGGGATAGCCGATTTTGAGCCTCCCTCCCCTGTTCGTCGCAGCTCTGTCTTACAGTGCATTCGTTACCTGTGCCTTGACTTCTTCTACGCAATCCCCAATGGCAGCCCGTCGCAGGTGCGACTGAGCGGACACGCGCGGGTGCTCGCCGCGCGCACGGACCGGGAACCACGTGCAGTGCTGGCCACACCGCTGTATGTGGAGTACACGCCAAGGTAGGTCATGAAGCTACGGCCTAGTCCCCAACGCGCAGCGCGCCAAACCCGGCGCCAGATCAGTGGCCGACGTGAAGCTCGGCCCGAGTGACAGTCTCGGTGGCGGGATGGGAGCGGACGGTTTTCCGGCGAGCCGAGTTCGTGAGGGAGTAGGCTCCCGGCAGGTTCTTGGGGCCTGTCCGGGTGGAGTTGCCGACCGTGAACTTGAGAACGATCAGTCCCGGTTGGCCTCGCGGGAGGCGGGCTGTCCGCTCCTGCGGGAGGACCGGCGGGTGATGCGCCTGGTCATCAGTGTGATCGCGGCCCAAGTGATCAGAGATTCCGAGTGCTGGATGAGCCGTTCGTAGTCCCGGGCGTGACGGCGGGCGTGCATGATCCAGGCGAGCGACCTCTCGACGACCCAGCGGCGGGGCAGGATGACGAACCCGACAGCGTCCTTCGGACGGCTGATGGTCTTGAGCGTCAGATCGAGGTGCCTCTTCGCCCAGGTCACGAGCTGTCCGGCATAGCCGGAGTCGGCCCAGGCGATGGTGATCTCGGGGTGCATCAGCCGCAGTCGGAACAGCACTTCCTTCGCCGCTTCGCGGTCGGTCATGTCGGCCGGGGTGACCATGACGAACAGCGGCAGGCCCTTGGTGTCGACGACCAGGTGCCGCTTGCGGCCGTTGATTTTCTTCGCACCGTCGTAGCCGCGCGAGTCCTTGCCGACTGTCTCGGCGGCCTTCACGGACTGGGAGTCGATGACGGTGGCGACTGCTCCAGGGGCCCGGCCCATCTCGCGGCGGATACGTTTGCGGAGCTGGTCGCGGATCTGTCCGACGACGCCGGCCGCCGCCCAGCGGGCCATGAAGTTGTAGCAGGTCCGCCAGGGCGGGAAGTCCCTGGGCAGGGCCCTCCACTTGCATCCGGTGTCGACGACGTAGCGGATCGCGTCGACGACCTCGCGGCGCGGGTGCTTCTCGGGGCGTCCCCCTTTGGGGTGCTGGTAAGAACGCTGTCACCAGCCGCAAACGGCGGTGGTCAGTCCTCTGACCTGGAGGGCCGGGGCAGTTCCGCCGTGTTGGTCGCCTCAGCGAGCGCGAGGCGACCACCCTTGAGTTCGGGCACGTAGTTGTAGATGGTGTTGCGGGAGACGCCGAGCAGCTTCGCGATCGAGGTAACGGTGTTCCCCGGGCGGGCGAGTAGGTCACGGGCGTGACGTACCTGCTCCTCGGTCATCGCCGGCGGGCGGCCGAGCCGGGCGCCGCGGGCGCGGGCGGCGTCCAGGCCCTCGTTGGTGCCCTGCACGATGAGTTCGCGGATGAACTCCGCCAGGGCCGCGAACACGTGGAAGACCAGGCGCCCGCCGGGCGTGGTCGTGTCGAGCGCCTCGTGCAGCGAGGTGAACCCGATGCCGCGCTTGCGCAGGCCGGACACGATCGCGATGAGGTCCTGGATGGAGCGGCCGAGCCGGTCCAGCGACGGGACGACGAGCGTGTCGCCCTCGCGCAGGAAGTCGAGGGCCTTCCACAGCTCCTCGCGTTCGGCGTTCTTGCCTGACTTCTTGTCGGCGAAGATCCGGATGCATCCCGCTTCGGTGAGTGCGTGGATCTGCCGGTCGAGCAACTGCCCCTTGGTGGACACGCGTGCGTATCCCACGAGGCCGCCGGTCCGTACGGCCGGAACGGGGGCGAGGAGATCGGCGGCGTCGTCATCCTGGGCTGGCTGCACCTGCCAGATAGTACAGAAAAGGGTGCCCCTCTAGTTCTTGAGCACATCGACTTTCTGACACCGTTTTATAGGCATGATGTGACCTTCAGAGCTTTTTGGCGCCACATTCACACTGGTAGTTGGCGTAGGGCGTCGGATGGCCACTACTGACGGCTTTCTTTCTGGCCCTTTC
>NZ_JBSFGB010000130.1:0-2700 GCF_053596375.1 Streptomyces sp. NPDC001709
AGGATCAGACGAAGGCCACCCTCATGTCCGGCGAATGCCCAGGTGAGTGACCTCGTTCGGGACACCGTTCGAGGCCAGAAGAAAAAGAACAAGCTAAACTTGTCGTTTAACCTCGTCTCCGTTGGGGGTGGGGATGGAGCAGGCGGTTTCCGAATCTGTCAGGTACTCCGCGGTGTGTCAGGACTGCGGTGCAGAGCTGGAGTGTTGGGGGACTCAGGCCCTCGTGGATGGCCGCTTGCGGTGGGACGTTGAGTCAACGTGTTCTGCCTGTGGATGTGCAGTAGCCGTGTGCGGTGGCGACGTGCCGGCGGAACGGCGGGATCAGATGCTCTCCGAGCATGGTCCCGCGAGGCTGCAGGTGAGCAGTCCGTCGGCCAACGGTGTCGCCATCATGCGGGTGCTGCGGGCTGAGCTCGGTATTGCCCTGACGAGCGCCAAGGCCGTGCTGCGCCGCGTGGTGAACGGTGATTACTCAGGAACGCTTCCGGAGATGGAACGCGTGGCCCGCAAGCTGAGAGAGTCCGGCGTTACTGCTGTAGCAACGCGCCCTTAGGTGTCTGATCTGACAGTCCAGTGACGGTTCGCCTGGGCTTGGCGCCCTTCTTGTGGTGGGCGGGGCGGCTGTATGCCTCGCCGGTGGCGAGGACTCTGCCCACGTCATGACGGGTGGCCGTGCGACGGTTCTTCGAACCTGGCGGTCGGCCGGGCCCGGGCCGGCATGGTGTTGGTGCGCCGGCCGGGGAGCCGGCGGTCTTCATGCGCAGGTTCCTGAACCCGCGCCGGACGCGGGCGAGAGTGAGTCTGTTCGGCGGAGTCGGCTTCTCCCAGGGACGCCGGAGGTCGGTGGCCAGCGGTCGGGCGAGCCGGAGTTGGGCATAGGCGGCGAGCACCAGCCATGTCCACCGGTCGGCCGCTTCCGAACTGCGAAGCCGGGGCTTGGTCCACCCAAGTGTCTGCTTGAACAGGCGAAACGTGTGTTCCAAGTCGAAACGTCGGAGGAAGCACTGCCAGCAGCGGTCGACGTCCGCAGTGCTGGCACCGGTGCCCGACCACCACAGCCAGACCGGCTTGTTCACCCCGCCGGAGAGCAGCTTCTCCACGGCCAGGCGGATGACGGTGCCCTCGATGATGGGCAGCGGTCCGTCGTACTCGATCCAGGCCGCCCGCCGGGTCAGCCTCGGGTGCAGCCGGTCCCACGCCTGCGCGGTCGCCTTCCCGTAGAGGCGGGTGTCCGTGACTGTCACGGCTTGTGCGGGATGGCGGGCGGATTCTGCCCAGTACCGGGCGGGCCGGAGTTCCCCTTTACGGCCACGAGGCGGTGCTCCGGCCTGGCAGGGGGTGGGCGCGGTGCCCAGTAGCGAGAAGGTCGGCAACGTCAGCGGTGGCCGGTACGAGCAGATCGTGGAGCGACTGCGCGAGGAGCTGAGAAGTTGTCGAAGAGTTCGTTCATCATCGGCGATGGCGCACTGGAAGTGGTCCCGATGCAGGAGCAGCAACACCGAACGCGACCACGCGCTGGCGCCGTGGCTGACCTTCTACAACACTCGACGCCGACACACCACGCTCGCAGGCCAGACCTGATCAGACGACTGTCACCAAAGTCATGACCGAGTACACCTAGGCGCTGTGCGGACGGCGGGTGGACGGCTTCTTCGTGCTCTTCTTCGCCGCCGCCTTCTAGGCCGGCTGCTTCTTCGGCTTCGTCGGCAGTTCATGCACGTCAGCCTCGCCGGTCGGGTCGCCGCGGGAGGCCTTCGCGCGGGCCACGGACTCGTTCAATCGGATGGCGCGGGATCCGAAGCTGGCATTGACGGATGTGCAGTGGGTCTTGGGTCACGCGCACTTGAGCACCACCCAGATCTACCTGCCGGCGGACCGGGACGAGATCGTCGAGGCCGTCCGCGCGCATCATGAACGGCAGACCGCCGAGGTCCGCCCGGCCGTTCCGGCTGCCGGATACCGGCCTGAATCGTTGACCGAGCTGTTCGGGAGGACCTGGTGAAGGCGCGGGTTCGAGACGCCACGGGTGGCGCCGCGGCGGGCCCATCCGTGCTGGCGCCGGCGCCGCGGGCGTCAGGCGGGCTGCTGGAACAGGCCCGGGCCCGGTTCCCTGCCCGGGTTGCCGGGAGTCGTTGGGCGATCACGGACGCGACGATCGACGAGGTGATCGCCGTGCTGGAGCGGCCCCCGTTCGTCGCGGACAAGCTGCTCCTGGCTGCCGACCTCCACCCCGCCACCTTCGACCTCTCCCGCCTGCTCCCCGACACCGCCCCCACAGCCTTCCAGCAGGCGGCGCCCGAGCAACCTGATCGCAGTCAGCCCACGGACCAGATCCGGTGCCACAGTTCCCGCTCGGCCGGGGACAGCTCCGATATCAAGACCAGCCGCTCGGGGTGGCCGGGGGGCGGTCCGTCGAGAACCTTCGTTTCGGATGCCTCCCTGGACCACAGCGCCAGACCAATCGGGGCGTAGTACATGGTGCCGAGAGAAAGCAGCCCCATGTGAAGGATGTGCCACGACTCTCTCAGCAGCTTACGCACGGGCAGACGGGGTTTCGCGGGCATGTGAAAACTCCTGGAGGGTGGAGACGATGGAAGTGGGGGCCGGCAGGGTGTCGTGTTCTTTCTTCAGTTGCCGGGCGTGGGTGGTGTGGTGGGGGCCGGTGAGGATCTGGGTCAGGAGGTCCTGGAGTGCGGTGGG
>NZ_JBSFGB010000131.1:0-2605 GCF_053596375.1 Streptomyces sp. NPDC001709
GTGGCCGGCGCACTCGCTTCGGTGATCATGTTCCTGGTGAACTTCGCCTGGCTCATCCCGGTCGGCCGCTCGGACGACGACGACGGCCCCGGCCTGCTCAGCATGCTCCTGATCATGATTCTCGGCCCGCTCGCCGCCAGCCTCATCCAGCTGGCCATCAGCCGGTCCCGCGAGTACGAGGCGGACGCCTCCGGCGCCCAGCTCACCGGCGACCCACTGGCCCTCGCCACTGCCCTGCGCAAGCTGGAGACCGGCACCCAGCAGCTGCCGCTGCCGCCGGAGCCCCGGATCGAGACCGCCAGCCACATGATGATCGCGAACCCCTTCCGCGCAGGCCAGGGACTGACCAAGATGTTCTCCACGCACCCGCCGATGGCGGAGCGCATCGCCCGGCTCGAGAAGATGGCAGGTCGCTACCAGTGAAGACCATTCTGAACGTCATTTGGCTCATCCTGAGCGGATTCTGGCTGTTCCTCGGCTATCTGTTCGCCGGCGTCCTGCTGTGCATCACGATCATCGGCATCCCGTTCGGCATCGCCGCCTTCCGCATCGGTGTCTACGCGCTGTGGCCCTTCGGGTACACCACGGTCGAGCGCCGCGATGCGGGCGCCGCCTCCTGCATCGGCAACGTGCTGTGGCTGATCCTGGCGGGCTGGTGGCTGGCGATCGCGCACATCGTCACCGGTATCGCCCTGTGCATCACGATCATCGGCATCCCGTTCGGCATCGCCAACTTCAAGCTGATCCCGGTCTCCCTGCTGCCGCTGGGCCGCGAAATCGTCCCCACCGACCAGCCGTTCGCGACCCGCTGAGCAAGCTGCCGGGAAGCGGGCACCACACGCGCGTGCGGCGGAACGACACGGGCGCGGCGGGCACCACACGCGCGTGCGGCCACGGCACGCTGACGGCGCCTCACCGGCCGCGCCGTCGCACCCATCGCCGTATGCCGTAGGCCGCCACGCCCACCGCGAGTACGCCCGCCCCCGTGGCCACCGAGACGGCGGGCAGCGCGAACGCCAGCGTGGCGCAGCCCAGCAGGCCCACCACGGGCACCACACGCGCCGACGGGGCCGGACTCAGGGTCCAGGCGGAAGCGTTGGCGACGGCGTAGTAGGCGAGCACTCCGAAGGAGGAGAAGCCGATCGCGCCGCGCACGTCCACCGTCGCGGCCAGTACGACGACCACCGCGCCCACGGCCAGCTCGGCCCGGTGTGGCACCTGGAAGCGCGGGTGCACGGCCGCCAGCGCGCCCGGCAGGTGCCGGTCCCGGGCCATGGCGAGGGTCGTACGGGACACGCCCAGGATCAGTGCGAGCAGCGAGCCGAGCGCCGCCACCGCCGCCCCGACCCGCACCACGGGTACGAGCCCCGGCACGCCGGCCGTCCGCACCGCGTCGGCCAGCGGAGCCGCCGCGTGCCCGAGCCGGCCCGCGCCGAGGACACCGAGCACGGCGACGGCCACGCACGCGTACACCACGAGTGCGATCCCCAGGGCCAGCGGGATCGCGCGCGGGATGGTGTGCTGCGGATCCCGTACCTCCTCCCCGAGGGTCGCGATCCGCGCGTACCCGGCGAACGCGAAGAACAGCAGCCCCGCCGCCTGGAGCACCCCGCCCGGGCCCGACGACAGCCCGATGTCCAGCCGCCCGGCGCCGGCCCGCCCGGAGGCCAGGCAGACCGCCACCACGGCCGCGAGCACGGCCAGCACCACCGCCACGATCACGCGCGTGAGCCACGCCGACTTCTGGATGCCGCCGTAGTTCACGGCCGTCAGGGCCACCACGGCCGCGACCGCCACCGCGTGCGCCTGCCCGGGCCAGACGTAGGCGCCCACGGTGAGCGCCATGGCCGCACAGGATGCCGTCTTGCCGACCACGAACGCCCAGCCCGCGAGATATCCCCAGAAGGGGCCCAGCCGTTCCCGCCCGTAGACGTACGTCCCGCCGGAGGCCGGGTAGCGGGCCGCGAGACGGGCCGAGGACATGGCGTTGCAGTAGGCCACCACGGCCGCGAGCGCCAGGCCGGTCAGCAGCCCCGTACCGGCCGCCCGCGCGGCGGGCCCCAGGGCCGAGAAGACGCCGGCCCCGACCATCGAGCCGAGGCCGACGACCACGGCGTCCCGCACGCCCAGGGTGCGGCGCAGCCCGGTACCGGAAGGTGTCATGCGCGGCACCCTACTGAGGGCGGCAACCGTGTGGTGGACGGGTGACGTCCTCTTCATCGACACCGCACGAACACGCGCGCGTGGACAGCGGGTCCTCACCGGATTCTCAGAAGCCGGACAGTGCGGACACAGCGCGGAAGGGCAGGTTCACGGCATGGGCATCATCGCTTGGATCATTCTGGGACTGCTGGCCGGAGCCATCGCCAAGGTCCTCCTGCCGGGCCGCGACCCCGGCGGCTTCATCGGTACGACCCTCATCGGCATCGCGGGCGCCTTCATCGGCGGCTGGATCTCGGCCCGTTGGCTGCACCATCCGATCACCAAGAGCTTCTACGACGGTGCTACCTGGGCCGCGGCCATCGGCGGCTCCCTGGTGCTGCTGATCGTCTACCGCATCCTGTTCGGCAACTCGCGCGACTGAGTACGGCGCGGCGGAAGGCAA
>NZ_JBSFGB010000132.1:0-2436 GCF_053596375.1 Streptomyces sp. NPDC001709
GCAGCCACATACACGCTCCAACCCGCTCGGGCCAACGGCATGAGCGCGGTCAACGGACAGGTAACCAGCGACGCCAGCCAGATGACCGGACCTTGCCCGACCCGCTTGGAGACCCTGGTTGCCAACAGTGCACCCAGCAAGGCACCACAACCCATCCCTGAGAAAATGAGGCCGATACCAAAGGACTGGAGACCAATCTCCCGCTCCAAAAAGACCAGCAACATGGTCTGATACATGACCAGGAAGAGGTTGAATACCGCGTCCCCCAGCATGATCGCACGGAGGGTAGGGTACTTGACGACGAACTTCAGCCCTTCCTTGATCTCGCGATCCAACTGAGGATGCTCGCTCGGCTCGGGCTTCTCTTCGCGTTTCCTGATGGTAATCGCGAGCAGCCCCGACATAGCCATCCCGGCCGAACTCACCAAAAGCGTTGCAGGAGCTCCAACCAGGCCGACCAGCGGCCCCGCCACCGTCGGCCCGCTGATACTGGTCACCGAGCGTATGGCCGACAGTTTTGAGTTTCCTTCCACGAGATTGCTGCGTCCCACCAAGTGCGGGAGATAGCTGACGTACGCAACATCGAAGAAGACAGTCAAGACTCCATGAACCACGGCGACTGCATAGAGCCACCAGATGGTGAGAAGGCCCGCCCACCATGCCACCGGAACCGTCGAGAGGAACAGCGCGCGAGCGAGATCAGTGCTGATCATCACCGATCGCTTCCGCATGCGGTCCACCCACGCGCCTGCCGGTAACCCGACCAGGAGCGATCCTGCCGAAGTCATCGCGGTCAGTAAGCCCACCTGGAACTCGTCGGCATGCAATACCGCGATGGCAACCAGAGGCAAAGCCAGAAAGATGATGCGGTCGCCTAACTGACCCAGCGCAGTGGCGGCAAACAATCGCCCAAAGTCCCGATTGCGTAAGAGGCCGAGCCGGGAGGATTTCGCCATGAAATACCCTACTGTCGAATTGCCGATGTCCCTCTGCTGGCTTCAACGACTACGGATGGTCGACTCCGAACTCGTAGACCACTTCCCGGCACATGTCCGGAATGACCATGTCAGCTGTTTCCACCGGGCGTCCGTCCGTGTCGAAGATGGTCCGCTCGATCTGCAGCACGAGGTCTCCCACGCTGATCCCCAGGAGGTTCGCCTGGACCTGGGTGGCACGGGCCGGGCGCGGCACCTCGACCACAGTTGAGATGACCACGCCAATGGAACGCATGCGCTCGACCACCCCCTTACCCGCCAGGGGACCCATCTCGGGCAGCACAATCGGCGTTCCATCCGTGATAGCCATCGGCTCCCAGGATTCGGAAAGCTGGACAGGTTGCCCGTCGGCAAGGAACTCGTAATGAGTACAGACACAGAGGTCCCCGGGGCTGATGGCGAGCCGCTCGGCGATTGGCTCAGGGGCGGGGACGCGGACCTGGCTGTGTGAATCCCAGGCGTCGGCCCTGCCCCGCTCCCTCCTGTCCTGCCAAGGGAGAGAACCCTCCCGGCGTTCGCGGTGCCGCGAGCGGATCAGTCGGAGGCGCTCTCGCGGTGTGCGGACGTAGGTGCCCGAGCCGGCGCGTCCTTCGAGGAGACCCTCGATGATCAATCGGTCCATGGCCCTCTGTATGACGTTGCGTCCGAACCCGTACTCCACGGCAAGCCGTGCCCGGGACGGCAGGCGCTCTCCGATCTTCCACTCTCCGGCGAGAATCCGCGCGCGCAGCACGTCGGCTACTGCGAGGTACGGTGCCTCTCGGGGCATGGATGATCCTCCGGTTGTCCTGCTCTGCGGCAGCTGGTCATTCCCAGGGGGCGTTGGCAAGTTACTGCACCAGGAAAAAGCTGCTGGAGTAGAAATACGCTTCGAGCTCATGCGCCTACGGAGGTAGTCGGCGAGCAGACCAACTGTTGGTGATCGGCTGCCAAGGCGCGGACATGGCGTGCTGGTGCGGGCAGCGGTCCGGCAAGATGACCGGCTTGTGTCGGTCCGTGGATGCGTAGGGCTGGAGGAAGCCGAGAACTCCTCGCAGCCGTGCACGGACGGATGGCGACGTGCCTAACCGTTACGGCCCGTCGTACCTGCTCGTGGCGCTCTGCGCGGGGCGGATAACCGCCTTGCCGGAGTCGAGGTCAATAGAGCTGAGGGGTGCACCGGATTCGGCGTCGTCCCGGAGGACAAGTTGGCGTTCCCGCTCCTGTTGCACGTGCCGCTGTGACGGATGGAGGAGCTCGCCCCATGCCACAGCACTGGATACTCCGCCGCCGCCATGCCTGCGCCGCCGCCAGCCGACCCAGGTAAAGAGGATCAGCCATAGGCAGATGACGACACTGCCAGTCGTAAGGAGCAAGGGTTCTCGCCTTCCGGGCACCGATGGTTCGTGCTGACAGTCTGCTGACAGCGGTGCACAACTGCCAGTGCAAGCCGAGCCAATGA
>NZ_JBSFGB010000133.1:0-2357 GCF_053596375.1 Streptomyces sp. NPDC001709
GAACGAGTTGCGCAGCAGGTGAACAACGCACGTCTGCACGATCGTCGCAGCCAGACCGCATTGACCGCGTCCGGCAATCCCGTCAGCCCGTCACAGACCAGCATCAGCACGTCCGCGGCGCCGCGGTTCTTGATCTCGGTCAGTACCTGGAGCCAATATTTTGCGCCCTCGCCCCCGTCGCCGACCCACAGGCCGAGGATGTCACGGTGGCCCTCGCCAGTGACCGCTACGGCCATGTAGACGGGCCGGTTGACGACCTGCCCCTCCCTGATCTTCACGTTCACACAGTCGATGAAGACGACCGGGTATACCGCGTCGAGCGGCCGGTTCTGCCATTCCGTCATGCCCGCGACCACGTCGGCCGTGATGGTCGAGATGGTCTGCTTGGAGACGTTCGCCCCATAGACCTCGGCCAGGTGGGCGGAGATCTCGCCGTGGGTCAGGCCCTTGGCGGATAGGGACAGCACCATCTCATCGACACCGGCAAGGCACTTCTGACGCTTCTTGACCACCATCGGTTCGAAGGTGCCGGCCCGGTCTCGGGGCACCTCGATCTCGACGGTGCCGGTGTCGGTGGTCACGGTCTTGGCCCGGCGGCCGTTTCGGTAGTTCTCCCTCGGCCCGCTCGCCGTTCTCGTGGCCCAGGTGGTCGGTGATCTCGCCCTCCAAGGCGGACTCCAGGCGCTTCTTCGTCAGCTGCTGCAGCAGACCGCCCTCGCCGGCCAGCTTCATCCCGCCGTCCTTCGCACGGGCCAGCAGCTGCTGGATCAGGGCATCGTCCACGACCTCGTCCACGGGCACCTCCTGAGCCTCGGTGTCACCCACCACGTCAGTCATCAACTGTCGCTTCCAGCTCGGGAGTTACACCAGTGACCCTACAGTCCTCGTCCTGGCGGTGAGGCACCGCCCGACGCGGACCCACCGGCCTCCTCTGCGACACCCTCTCCGGCACCACGGCGGGCGCATCCTCCTCGGCCAGCGCCTCCAGATACTGCTCCAGCCCGATCACCCGGCGCCTGAGCACCTCTTCAGCCTCAGCCAGAGCCGCCCGCACCCGCTCCAGCTCGGCTTCCAGTTCCTCCACCAGCACCGCCACGGCCTTCTGCCGCGCTTCCAGCACCGCCCTCATCGACGCCATCCGCGACCCCCACGACACCTCGGTCAGCAACGGACCGAGACTCCCGTGCCAGCCGCCATCCCATGCCGGACCAGCGGAAACCGCACACGAGGTTCGGAAAGAGAACGACCTCTAAAGTCGCCGAGCCATGACCTCTGCGGCAGCGACAGCTTCCTCAAGCCCACGAGCCTCGCGCCCCTTTTTGTCATTTGTCGCCCAAACAAAATAAGAACCGTCAGGCCGCGGATCAATGAAGATGCCACTAGAACTTCTATCGAAGCAGTCACTCGCCAAGCGAAGAGTCTCATGAGAGAAATACGGGAACATCTTACCCAGATGGGTATTCACATGCACCTTAAGAAGCATGCCGCGATACTCGGAAAACTCTGGAGCACCTAGAAGTATGGCCCACTGAGTTTCAACAGGGGTGCCATCTTCATAACCCAGACTCAATCTGTCATATGCCATAAACGGAAACCGCTCACCAAGCTCCCTCAGTGACATTCCATTGCGCCAGGCATCCATTAGCTTGACCACCTCCTTAAGATCTCGGGTGCCACCGGATGCCCAAACAAACGCCCCTCGCGAACTATCCAGGGAGATGGAGAATATACGCCTCCCCTTGCCCAGTCGCACCACGATCTCTCCGCGCGCCGCAGAGGTCGTGGCCGTCTTGAACGCAGCCCCTCCATGCTTCGACACTGGACCGATTTGCCCGAGGCTAACCCCCGTCTCCGCTGCGGCCTGACATAGCGCAGCCACCAGTCCACCGCTGAGAACGAGATCGGGGTAGTGCTCGGCGTCCAGCACATCGGACGGACGATCCCCACTCGGATTCCCTGAAACTGTCATACCGGAACCCTAACTCCCGAACGGCTACAACATGTGTTCACGCCAGCTCCCCCGAAGCTGCGCCGCCATGGGCGCGTCATAGATCCTCCAGAGCTCGAGCCCTGTCGAATTTCGGATCATCCCAATTTGGCTCATCGACGTCGATCTCGCCAGTGCGGTCATAGAACTTTACCGAATCCCAGGTTCGCCGCCCGGCCATTACTGCTCTTGCAATCCAACCCATTTCCTGCTCAGTGGCTGCAGCGCCCGGCTGAAGCCCACGGGCCGCCGACCCCTCAAACCCTCCACTAAATCCCTCGGTGTAAACATGGACAGTCGTCCCAGGGTTATCGATTGCAGACCTCACATAGCCTATCCAGCTATCTTTGTACTTCGGGTCCATGTAGTG
>NZ_JBSFGB010000134.1:0-2296 GCF_053596375.1 Streptomyces sp. NPDC001709
CTCCCGGGGCGCGGCGCCGCCGGCGGCGCCGGCCGGGGCGGCGGTGCCGGCGCGGCGTACCTCGGGCAACTCGGACAGCAGGGCGCTCGGGCGGCCGAGGGTGAACGGTCCGATGAACCGCTCCCAGTCGATGTCGGCCACGACGACCGCGGTGTCGTCGCAGTCCAGGGCGCGCTGGACCGCGGTCACGGCGAGCGCGGCGGGCAGGGTGACGACGCCTCGGCGGCGCAGGTGCTCCTCGTCGGCGTCGGTGACCATGCCGCCGTCGGCCCAGGGGCCCCAGGCGATCGCGGTGGCGGTCAGGCCCCGGGCCCTGCGCCGGGCGGCGAGCCCGTCGAGGAAGGCGTTGCCGGCCGCGTAGGCGGTCTGCAGTCCGCTGCCCCACACACCGGCGATCGAGGAGAAGAGGACGAAGGCGTCCAGCTCGCGGTCGCCGAGCAGTTCGTCCAGGTGCGCGGCGCCGCGGGCCTTCGCCGCCACCGTGCGGGCGAAGTCGGTCGGCGTCAACTCGTCGAAGGGGGCGAACTGTTCCACCCCCGCGGCGTGGAAGACGGAGGTGAAGGTGTGCTCGGCGAGCAGCGCCGCCACCGCGTCCCGGTCGGCGACGTCGCACACCGCGAGGGTGACGCGCGCTCCCAGCTCCTCCAGTTCGGCCTTGAGCGCGGTCGCGCCGGGCGCGCCTGCGCCGCGGCGGCTGCTCAGCACCAGGTGTTCGGCACCGGCACCGGCGAGCCACCGGGCGACGTGCCCGCCCAGTGCACCCGTGCCACCGGTGATCAGGACGGTGCCGCGCGGCGACCACGGCCGGCCGGCGCCGCTTCGGGCGTGGGCGAGCCGGGCGGTGAACACGCCGGAGGCGCGGACGGCGACCTGGTCCTCCGCCATGTCGGTGTTCTGGCGCAGGACGGCGGCGATACGGCCGGCGGCGCGTTCGTCGACGGCCGTGGGCAGGTCGATCAGGCCGCCCCAGCGAACGGGGTGTTCCAGGGCCAGGGCGCGGCCGAGGCCCCACACCTGGTTCTGCACCGCGCTGAGCGGTGCGTCGTCAAAGCGGCCGGTGGCGGCCGCGCCGTGGGTGGCGCACCACAGCGGCGCGTCGACGCCCGCGTCGCCCAGCGCCTGGGCCAGGGCCACGGTCCGCACGAAGCCCTGGGAGAGCGCGGGGTGCTCGGGCGAGGCGGTCTCGTCGGTCGCGAGCAGCGACAGGACGCCGTCGAGCGATCCGGCTTCGGCTGCGGCCCGGGTCAGCTCGCCGGCCAGGGACGCGCGGTCGGCGTCGGCGCCGACCGTGAGCGGGATCAGGTGCGCGCCGCGTCCGGTGAGGGCCGCGCGGACCGTCCCGGACCACTCGTCGCCTTCGGGCGCGGCGAACAACCATGTGCTGCCGGAGAGGTCGCCGGCGGACAGGCCGTCCAACGGCGGCCAGGCCATCTGGTAGCGCCAGCCGTCCACGACGGACCGCTCGCGCCGCTGCCGCCGCCAGGCGGACAGCTTCGGGACCACGACGTCCAGTTCTTCGGGGCTCAGCCCCAGCGTGGCGGCGAGGGACTGGGCGTCCTCACGCTCGACGCTCGCCCAGAACTCGGCGTCGATCGCGTCCGCTACGGCCGTCTCGGCCTCGGGAGCCTCCAGCCAGTAGCGCTGCTGCTGGAAGGCGTAGGTGGGCAGGTCGACGCGGTGGGCGCCCGGGAAGAAGGCGTACCAGTCCACTTCGGCGCCGCTGACGTGCAGTTGGGCGTACGCGGTGGTGAGCGCCTGGGGCTCGGGACGGTCGGCTCGGAGTACGGGGATGGTGAGGATGTCGTCCACACAGCCCTGCGCCATGCCGCTGAGGACACCGCCCGGGCCGATCTCCACGAACGTGGTCACACCCAGCTCGTGCAGGGTCCGGACGCCGTCGGCGAAACGCACCGCCTCACGGACGTGCCGCACCCAGTACTCCGGCGTGTACGACTCCGCCAGCCGGCCGGTCAGGTTCGAAACGACCGGAATCCGCGGCTCATTGAAGACCAGACCGCGAACGACCTCCCCGAACTCCTCCAGCATCGGATCCATCAACGGCGAATGGAACGCATGGCTGACCTTCAACCGGGACGTCTTACGCCCCTGACCGGCAAGTACCTCGGAAATCGCCATGACGGCGTCCTCCGCACCGGAAATGACCACGGACCGCGGACCGTTGACCGCCGCGATCCCGACCTCGTCGGTCAAGTGCGGCAGCACCTCGTCCTCGGTCGCCTGGACCGCGACCATCGCGCCGCCCGCGGGTAAGGCCTGCATCAGCGCGGCACGCGCG
>NZ_JBSFGB010000135.1:0-2289 GCF_053596375.1 Streptomyces sp. NPDC001709
CTCCGCGAGATCCAGTACCGCAGCAACCTCATCGATGGATGTCTCGCCGAAACCGGCCTCACGTTGACGACATCACGCCAACAAGGTCAGTAACCCTTGGGAGTGATCGTCTAGTTGGACGGTGCCAGGGTGCGCAGGACGTCGAACTCGTTGCCTTCGGGGTCGGCCATGACCACCCAGCTCCGGCCAGGGTCCTGGCCCACGTCCGCCTTTGTGGCGCCAAGGCCAACCAGCCTGGCTACCTCGTCGTCGGTACTGCCGTCGATCGGGCTGACGTCCAGGTGGAGCCGGTTCTTCATGGTCTTGCCCTCGGGCACCCGGATAAAGAGCAGGGTGGGCGGCATCTGGCGGGCCCGGACCTCCTCGACGGTCGGCTCCCAGGAACCGATCTCGACCTTGCCCTCACTCCGGTCGATCACCTTGAAGCCCAGCACCGCGCACCAGAAGGCCGCGAGCCGCTCCGGATCGTGGCAGTCGACAACCAACTCGGTGAACCTACTGGTCATTACTCCCCCAGACAGTGCGGACGAGGGCTCAGCCTATGGGACCGCGCCGCCCCTCCGGTCCGGAATCGCTACGACCACGAACCCTTGGAATCGATCATCTAGTCGTGCCGGTGCTGCTCGGGCCTGGGGAGACGGTGGACAGCATGCCCACAGCCGGGCTTTCGGTGGCTTGGCCCGGCTCTTGGAGGCGCTCAGGGCCCACGATACCCGCGTCGTGGAAGTACTGGCCCAGCCACAGGCACCAACCCGCGTCAGAGGCGTACAGAGCCGCAGCGGGAGCCAGGAGGGCGAGGAAGCCGACAGCGACCGAAGCGATCGACTGTCCGTGCCAGCCCGAGCACTGCTGAAATTCGGCACCCCCCCGCGCCCCGCCGCACTCGCCGCGTTCATCAACCTCCGCGTCCTCAACCCCGAACACACCCACTGGCGACGCGGTATCGAAGCCGCGTCATCCACAACCGGCTCCACGGCGACCTCAAGGTGCCGTTCACGTACCGCGTACCCGGCCGCGACGACGAGGAGGCGGAGGCCGAGGGTATGCCGGCCTCGCTCGCCAGGTTTCCGCTGGGGTAATGGATCGCCGACGCCCGAAGGTTCCGCACCCGCAGGGACATGGACACCGACCGCGTGGCGCAGCTGGAGAAGCTGGGCATGGTCTGGTCGCACTACGACGTCGCGTGGGAAGAAGGACTCGCCGCCGCCCGCGGGTGGGCCACCGAAAACGGGCACCTCCTGGCCCCGCTCGACGCCACCCACCAGGGATACCGAGTGGGCATCTGGCTGAAGAACGCCCGCGCCGCCGCCCGGAAGGCTACCGCGATCGAACACCGGCGTGCCCAGGGCCTGCCGGTCCAGTCGTCGGCCGGCGCCTTGCCGGACGAGCGGCGCGAAAAGCTGGAGGACATCGATCCCTCCTGGTACCCGGCCTGGCCAGTGGAATGGCAACGCGCCTTCCACCTCGTCCGCCAGCACCTGGAGGCCGGCGGCTTGCTGCCCATGGAACCGGGCACCGTCGTGCACCAGGGCGAGGACCTTGGCCGGTGGGTGCACTCGGTGTGGCTCGGCTGCGACAAGCTCACCACCATGCAGCAGTGGACGTGTGAGCAGGTCCTCGGGATCGAGCCCGCGACCGAGTACGAGGGGCCGCCCCCGCCCCGCACGCAGGCCGACAAATGGGCGATGAACTACGCGGCCGCCAAACAGTTCTACGAGCGCAAGGGACACCTTCGCCTGCCGCGCAAGCACGTGGAGACCATCGTGGTCGGCGTCGACGGCGGCGACCAGGAGGAGCGGGAACTGAAGCTCGGCACCTGGATCGGGAACCACCGCTCACGGGCCACGACTCTCACACCCGAACGCGCCGAGCAGCTCTCCACCATCGGCATGCGCTGGAACCAGAACTCCGAGCGTCACATGTCTCTCGCTCCGCCCCATAACCTCGGTGGAGGGGCGGTCACCGACGGCCTTCAAGGAGATCGACTCCCCAAGCCAACGCGAGGCCCGGACCAAGCGGTCCGGGCCTCCGGCATGTTCGCCCCCAGTCGCCCGGACCTTTGCGATGCCGGCCATCGTCCACCTGCTGCCGCAACAACTGCGGCACCCCGGCTCTGAGCCTCGCAGCCAGTCGGACCGCAACTACTCGTACTCGCCGCCCCACCTGCGGTCGGCGTGCCACGAAGCTCCCGGCGCTGTGAAGCGCTCCGGGGTCGGTGGAGGCTCTATGTGTTGGCTCCAGCCGCCGGTTGGGGCTGGTGTTGAGCGTAGTGGTTGGTCTCGTGTTCGT
>NZ_JBSFGB010000136.1:0-2174 GCF_053596375.1 Streptomyces sp. NPDC001709
GCCAGGCCCAGCAGCGCACGGTGCAGCTCGGCGTCGATCCTGATCGGGACGGTGTCGCCGCCATAGTCGGCCACCTTCGGCCGAGGACGGTCGAAGGGCAGCTCAAGCTGGTCGGGGATGCCCTGAAGTGTCCGCTTCCAGAAGGTCAGTTGCTCACTCGCCAGAGAACCGGGATCGTCTTCCGACCCGAGGAGATCGCGGTGCCACAACGTGAAGTCGGCGTACTGCACGGGCAACGGTGACCAGGTCGGCGCGGTACCCGCGCACCGTGCGGCGTAAGCAAGGCTGATGTCACGGGCCAGCGGGGCCAGCGACCAGCCGTCGTTCGCGATGTGATGCTGTACCAGGAGCAGGACGTGGTGGTCCGGGCCGGTGGCGAACAGCCGGGCCCGCAGCGGCAGATCGACCGTGACATCGAAGGCGGTGATGCCGGCCGCTCGAAGTGCCTCGTCCAGGTCCGCTGCCTCGACCTCCACCACAGGCAGCTCAGGGCGGACCTGGTCGGGCGGGAGAATGAGCTGCCGAGGCTCCCCGTCGACCTCCGGGAACACCGTCCGCAGGCTCTCGTGTCGGCCGATCACATCGGCTATCGCCGCTTCCAGAGCTGCTCGATCGAGTTCCCCTGAAAGTCGTACTGCGAGCGGGAGGATGTAAGTGCCACTCGCCCTTTCCAGTTTGTTGAGGAACCAGAGGCGGTTCTGTCCGGGTGACAGCGGGATCCGTGCCGGGCGCTCCATCGCGGTCAGTGCAGGCCTGGCCGAGTCCGCTTCCGCGAGCCGGTCGGTGAGGGCGGCGACCGTGGGGGCCTCGAAGAGGGTCGTTACTGATAGTTCGATGCCCAGGGTCGATCGGATGCGGCTGACCAGGCGGGTCGCGAGGAGGGAGTGGCCGCCCAGTGCCAGGAAGTTGTCGTCGATTCCGACTGTCGGGACTCCGAGGATATCGGCGAACAGGCCGCACAGGATCTCCTCCTGCGGGGTCCGCGGACCCCGCCCGGCCAGGGCGGCTTCGTACACGGGTGCCGGCAGAGCCCGCCGGTCCAGTTTGCCGTTGGTGGTCAGCGGGAGCCGGTCGAGGACCGTGAACGCGGAGGGGACCATGTATTCCGGCAGCAGACCGGCCGCGTGCGCACGCAGGGCTTCGGTGTCTACAGTGTCGGTGCCGGCCTGGGCGACCACGTAGGCCACGAGGCGTTTGTCGCCGGGCTGGTCCTCACGAGCTATGACGGCGACCTGCGCCAGTCCTGGGAAGCGGCCCAGTACGGCTTCGATCTCGCCGAGTTCGATGCGGAAGCCGCGGATCTTGACCTGGTCGTCGACCCGGCCGACGAATTCCAGCAGGCCTTCGCCGGACCAGCGGGCCAGGTCGCCGGTGCGGTACATGCGGCTTCCGGCCGGGCCGAAGGGGTCGGCCACGAACCGCTCCGCGGTCAGATCCGCACGCCCGAAGTAGCCCCGGGCCAACCCCGCACCCGCCAAGTAAAGCTCCCCAGCCTCTCCTGCCGGAACCGGCTGCAGGTCGCCATCCAGGATGTAGGCCCGCATGCCGTCCAGCGGACGGCCGACCGGCACCGGCGCCGGCACGTCGTCGGCAGCCTTCCACGGGTACTGAGTGGCGAACAGCGTGGTCTCGGTCGGACCGTACGTCGACCGCACGACGGTGTTGGGGCAGTGTTCCAGCACCCGGCGTACTGCGGTCGGGGAGATCACATCACCACCGGTGATCACCTCGCGCACGTTGACGAAGCAGCCCGGGTCCTCCTCGGCCATCACCCGGAACAGACCCGCCGTCACCTGAAGCCCGGTGATCTCCTCCTCAGCGATCAGCCGGGCCAGCGTCGCCACACTCAGATCGCCTTCAGGCGTCACGACCGTCCGCCCGCCGTGCAGCAGCGGCACCCACAGTTCGTAGGTCGAAGGATCGAACGCGTACGGAGCCACCATCAGCACCCGATCGTGCGCACCCGCGCCGAACATGCCGTCCGCCACCAGGTCCAGCACATCCCGGTGGGTGACCGCCACCCCCTTGGGACGCCCGGTCGAGCCCGACGTGTACATCACGTACGCAAGCTGCTCCGGCCGGCTCTCCACCCCCGGGTCACCGACCGGCAGCCCGGCCAGCTCCTCGTCCTCATCCACCACCACCAGGGCAGCACCACTCGGCAGACCACGCTC
>NZ_JBSFGB010000137.1:0-2113 GCF_053596375.1 Streptomyces sp. NPDC001709
CTCCGCGAGATCCAGTACCGCAGCAACCTCATCGATGGATGTCTCGCCGAAACCGGCCTCACGTTGACGACATCACGCCAACAAGGTCAGTAGACACTGATTCGAGCTGCTGCGCCCGATTACGCTCGGCCCCCGCGGGCTCCCCCCGGCCACTCCAGCCGAGTCGGCGCTGTTGCCGGTTACGCCGGGTGCGTTCGCGTCGCCGGTTCCGGCGATGCCTGCCTCGCCAACGCCCGCCCAGGCCGTGACACTGGCCGCACGGGGCCCGCCGCGCGCCGGTCACGCCGCCGCCTAACAGGCCATTTCATTTTGCCGCCACAGATGCTTTCCCACATCCGGGTGATGGTCCGGCTATTCATCGCTTCGGGCTGATAGAGGTGGGCTCTCGATCGTGACCCGTTGCAAGGAGGCTGAACATGCCCGTCGGTACGTGGACGGACGAGATGCTGGGCCGGATGCGGGGGACTGGTGACGCGGCAGGCGACGCCGCGATCGCCGAGGTCTACGAGTTGGGGAGGCAGCAAGAGGTGAGGCAGGCCCTGCGCGGGTTCGACAAGAACAGCGAGGCACTGCCCATCGAACTGCCACCCCGGCTCCAGGACTACTTCGAGGCAACCTCGGTCCTGCCGCAATGGGCCGATCCAGTGCTGATCGAGCGTGGTCGCGCACTCTTGGGCCGCTACGAGTCGCTGGTCGTCTCGACACTGCTGTGCGGCTCTCTCCCCCTGTGCTATGGCTGCGGTGATGGCGCCGAGGTGCTGGCACGTTCGCAGCGGCTGACCTCGGGGGTGTACCGCAGGCTGATGGAAACCTCGCAGTTCGTAGTCGATGTCCTCGACGACGGGGGGCTGGGACCGCGAGGGCGCGGGCTGCGCTCGGCGCAGAAGATCCGCCTGCTGCACGCCACCATGCGATACCACGTCACTCGTGAGGACGGCTGGAATCAGGCCTGGGGGTTGCCGGTCAACCAGGAGGATCTGGCCGGAACGCTGATGAGCTTCTCCGTTGTCATCCCCCGGGGGCTGGCGCGACTGGGGGTCGACCTGCCGCGCGAGGATCGTGACGCCTTCTTCCACGTGTGGCGGGTCGTCGGGCACATTCTGGGCCTCGACCAGCAGCTCAATCCGCCCGCCTTTGACGACGGTGCGGAGCTCTTCGACACCATCCTCCGGCGCCAGCAAAGGTCCTCGGAGGCCGGCATCGCCCTGACCAAAGCGATCCTCGACTTCATCCGCGAGGTGCTGCCCGGACCAGGCTTCGCCGGTGCTGGGCCGACCCTGATCCGGCACCTGATCGGAGACCGGGCGGCCGACCTGGTCAAGGTCCCGGCGGCGGATTACTCCAAGGCCGCGCTCGAGGCCGGGTCGGTGCTGAACTTCGGGTACGGGAAGACTGGTGACACCGTCCCGCTCGTCGCGAAGGCGGCGAGCGAGCTGGGGCTGGCTGTGTTCAAGAACGGCCTGCGGTTGACCAACAAGGGCCGCCGCTATGAATGGCAGGTCCCCACCGGACTGACCGAATCGGCCTGACAGGAAGTGGAGTTGTCCGCGCTGGCTGCATGCCGCCAGAGACTGTTTGGCGAGTCAGAAGCGGAGCCAGAGTCGGACGGCTGCAATGGTTACGGTGCAGTGGAGGACGTACGCCCTCTTGTCCAAGCGCGTGGCCACGGCCCGGTTGATCTTCAACCGGTTGATCAGCCGCTCGACTTCGTTCCTGCGGACATAGCGTGCCGGGTCGAAGCCGGTGGGTCTCCCGCCGTTGCTGCCACGGCGTTGACGGTGGGCCTGCTGGTCACGGCGCTCGGGGATGGTGTGCTTGATCTGTCGACGCTGCAGGTAGCGGCGGCTGCGGCGGGATGAATGGGCTTTGTCGCCGCTCACGTGGTCCGGCCGGGTGCGGGGACGGCCGCCGGCTGGACGGGGCACGCTATGCGTTCCAGAACCGGGATCATCTGCGGGGCGTCACCCCATCGTCCGGGCGTGACCAGCACGGCCAACGGCCGCATTCCGCCCTCACCGGCTAGAGATCTTTAACGGTGCGGGTTACGTCGGGTCGTGACGGCTGCCGTGGGCCGCGCTATGCCGGGAGAATGAGGTATCCCGATGGCGGTGGA
>NZ_JBSFGB010000138.1:0-1973 GCF_053596375.1 Streptomyces sp. NPDC001709
CGCAGCGCCGCCGCCGTCCGCCCCGACACCGCCACGGGAACCACCGGCATCACAGCCGACTCGCGGCCATCGGCGGACTCCTCCGCCGGAGCCTCTTCAAGGACGATGTGCGCGTTCGTACCGCTGACACCGAACGACGACACACCCGCACGGCGGGGCCGGCCGGAACTGGTCCATTCCTTGGCCTCGGTCAGCAGCTCGACCTCACCGGCCTGCCAGTCGATGTGCGGGGACGGCTCATCCACATGCAGGGTTGGCGGCAGCACCCCGTGCCGCATCGCCATCACCATCTTGATCACACCGGCGACACCTGCGGCGGCCGATGTGTGGCCGATGTTGGACTTGATCGACCCCAGCCACAGCGGGTCCCCGTCGCGCTCCCGGCCGTACGTCGCCAGCAGGGCGTGGGCCTCGATCGGGTCGCCGAGCTTGGTGCCCGTGCCGTGCCCCTCGACGGCGTCCACCTCGGCCGGTGAGAGCTTGGCGTTGGCGAGCGCCTGCCGGATCACCCGCTCCTGCGACGGACCGTTCGGGGCCGTAAGACCATTGCTCGCACCGTCCTGGTTCACCGCACTGCCCCGGACCAGCCCGAGGATCCGCCGCCCGTTGCGCTTGGCGTCCGACAGCCGCTCCAGTACCAGCAGGCCCAGACCGTCGGAGAAACCGGTCCCGTCCGCCGACGCCGCGTACGCCTTGCACCGGCCGTCGGGAGCCAGGCCGCGCTGACGGCTGAAACCGATCAGCAGGTCCGGTGTGGCCATGAGTGAGATGCCGCCGACCAGCGCCATCTCACACTCGCCGGCGCGCAGGGCCTGGGACGCCAGGTGCAGGGCGACCGCGGAGGAGGAGCAGGCCGTGTCCACGGACACCGCGGGCCCTTCGAAGCCGAGTGTGTACGCGATGCGGCCGGAGACCACGCTCATCGTGGTGCCGGTGAGGTGGTATCCCTCGAATTCGGGAACCATCGTGGCGTGGTAGCCGGAGGCGACGGTGCCGCAGAAGACACCGGTGTTGCTGCCCCGCAGCGTCGTCGGGTCGATGCCGGCGTCCTCGAACGCCTCCCACGACGCCTCCAGCAGCAGACGCTGCTGCGGGTCCGTCGCCACCGCCTCACGGGGGCTGATGCCGAAGAAGTCCGCGTCGAACTCGCCGATGCGGTCGACGAAACCGCCGGCCCGCGTGTACACCTTCCCGGGCTGGTCGGGGTCGGGGTCGTAGAGCCGCTCCAGGTCCCAGCCCCGGTCGGCCGGGAAGGGGCCCATGGCGTCCCGGCCGGACGCCACCAGCTCCCACAGTTCCTCAGGCGAGGACACACCACCAGGGAACCGGCAGCTCATGCCGACGATCGCCAAGGGCTCGCCGGTGTCCACGCGCCGCGACCGTGTCGCACGCGGACGACCGACCTCGACGTCCACCGCGATCTGCGACATCAGCAGGCGTGCCACCGCTGCCGGGGTCGGATGGTCGAAGACGAGGGTGGCGGGCAGCCGTACGCCGGTGGCCTGGGTGAGCCGGTTGCGCAGTTCGACGGCGCTCAAGGAGTCGAAGCCGAGGTCCTTGAACGCGCGCTCGGGATCGACGGACGCGGTCGAGGCGTGGCCGAGGACTCCCGCCACCTGGGCCAGCACCGCTTCGAGGGCGACCTGCTCACGGTCCGCCTCGGGCACGCCCGCCAAGCGCTGCGCGAGGGCCCCACCGGCCCCTGTGCGCCGCGCCGGAACGGGTGCCAGCCCGCGGAGTACGGCCGGGATGGTCCCGGCCCGGGCCTGAGCCCGCAGCACCCCGGTGTCCAGCCAGGTCGGCGCCAGCAGCGCCGCCTCCGAAGCGAGAGCCTGGTCGAACAGACCCAGACCCAGCTCGGACGTCAACGGCTTGGCCCCCATCCGCTCCAAACGCGCCAACTCCGCCGAACCCAACTGCCCCGCCATGCCCGCAGTGCCCGACCACAGACCCCACGCCAGCGAGACGGCCGG
>NZ_JBSFGB010000139.1:0-1948 GCF_053596375.1 Streptomyces sp. NPDC001709
CGATCAGCCTAATCCGTTGCTAACGGTTCCGGTGGGGCAGATGCACTTCCGGCCGTTCGAGTCGAGGACCGCGACATCTTCGATCAGCCAGGCGACTGAACGCCTTGCTATAGAGCGGTGCACGGTCCTCGTACTCGTGGTGGTGACGGCTGCAGGGGCGCCGGATGCATGCCTTTGAGCACTCTGGCGTGACGTACGCCTAGTCATAGAGAGGCGGCGCCCGGCGGCTCCGCGGCGGTCATCACTGCCTCAACGGTGACAACCGTGTGGGCGTCGGACGGACGCCTATTGGTTCCCCGGCCTCGATGCCCAAGGATAGATCGGCGGCGCCGGCGCCATGCGCCTGTCACCGTCCAGCCAGTGTTGGCGCCCGCAGGTGCTGGACGGACGTTTGACGTCCCTCCTGGCACGCGATGCCTACCGAAAGATCGGCGCCGTCCAGCACCGCCGGGCGTCAACACCTCTCGACAGATCACTCGTTGGTGTTGGTGGTGCGAGCCCGCTCCACGGTGACCTCTTGTGAAGCCCGAGCCGTTCGAGCTCCCGCAGAGACCGAGGCCCGTGGGACGAGCTGGTGCCGCGAACAGCTACTGAGGTGGCGGACCAGCCACAGGGCTGAGTCCTGGGATTAGGTCGCTGCGTGGCCCGCATGAGCTCGTGACCAGCAGGAACAGCACGACGGAGGGGAAAGACTTGATCTACTGCGGTATCGACTGGGCCGAACGCACCCATGACGTCGCCTTGGTCGACGACAGCGGCCAGTTATTGGCCAAGCGGCACATCACCGACGACGCTGCCGGCTACAAGATCCTGCTGGACCTGCTTGCCGAATACGGCGACACCGAAGAGAACCCCATCCCGGTCGCGATCGAAACCTCCCGCGGCCTGCTCGTCGCAGTGCTGCGGACAGGCAAGCGGCAGGTCTTCGCGATCAACCCGATGGCCGCCGCCCGCTACCGCGACCGACACAGCGTCTCCCGCAAGAAATCCGACCCCGGAGACGCCCTGGTACTGGCCAACATCCTGCGCACCGACATGCACGCCCACCGGCCGCTGCCGCAGGACAGCGACCTGGCCCGCGCCCTCGCCGTGCTCGCCAGAGCCCAGCAGGACGCTACGTGGAACCGGCAGCAAATGTCCAACCAACTCCGCTCCCTGTTGCGCGAGTACTACCCGGCCGCGCTGGCCGCCTTCGAGCCCTGGAAGAACGGTCTGTGCCGCCGGGAGGCGCACGAACTCCTCAAGGCCGCTCCCACACCGGCGCGGGCCTCGCGGCTGACGCGCACGCAGCTGCAGGCCGCACTCAAGCGCGCCGGCCGCCAACGCAACATCGAAGCCGAGGCCGAACGGCTCCGGGACGTCTTCCGCACCGACTGGGCCCACCAGCCACCCCTGGTCGAGGACGCGCTCGGCAAGCAGATGCTCGCGCTCCTGGTCCAACTGGAGGCCGCCTGCACCGCCGCCGACAACCTGGCCGAGGCGGTGGAGGAAGCCTTTCCTCAGCACCCAGACGCTGAGATCATCCTCAGCTTTCCCGGACTCGGCATCCAGCTCGGTGCCCGGGTGCTCGCCGAGATCGGAGACGACCACAACCGCTTCACCGACGCCCGCGGCCTGAAGGCATACGCAGGGGCTTCCCCCATCACCAGGGCCTCCGGCAAGAAGTCGAGCATCACCCGCCGGTGGGTGAAGAACGACCGCCTCAACCACGCCGGCTACCTCTGGGCGTTCTCCGCGATCACCGCCTCACCAGGCGCCAAGGCCCACTACCGCAGGCGCCGCGACGACCACGGAGATTGGCACGCAGCCGCCCAGAGGAACCTCTTCAACCGCATGCTCGGCCAGCTCTACCACTGCCTCAAGCACCGCAAACTGTTCGACGAACACACGGCCTTCCCCTACGAACTCGCCGCCGTCGCTTGACACGCTAAGCGCCTGAGGTGTCTAT
>NZ_JBSFGB010000140.1:0-1797 GCF_053596375.1 Streptomyces sp. NPDC001709
CGTCGCAGTCGACTGGAACGTCTTCTACGCGGGTACCGGCGCGAAGCGCGTCGACCTGCCCACCTACGCCTTCCAACGCGAGCGGTACTGGCTGACCCTGGGCGGCGCTCCGGGCGACGTTTCGGTGGCGGGGCTGATAGCCGTCGACCACCCCGTGCTGGCCGGCAGGGCGCTCATCGGTGACCGCGACGAGTGGCTGTTCACCGGCCGTATCTCCACCCAAACCCAGCCGTGGACGCGCGATCACGTCGTCATGGGCGCGATCATCGTGCCCGGTGTGGCGCTGGTCGAGATGAGTCTGGCCGCCGGGCGCGAGGTCGGCTGCCCCGTGCTCGACGAACTCGTCATTGAGGCCCCGCTGGCCCTGGAGGAGACCGAGGCGCGCCAGGTCCAGATCCTCGTCGGTCACACCGCCGACGACGGTCGCCGTGAGTTCGTCATCTTCTCCCGCCCCGAGAGCGACGACCCGGATCAGCAGCGCGAAGCTACCTGCCACGGACGCGGCTGGCTGGGTGCGGACCCCAAGGCCGTACCGGCATGGGACGCCGTATGGCCGCCCCAGGACGCCGAGCCGCTGTCCGCGGAGTCGCTCTACACCCGCATGTCCGACATCGGCTACGACTACGGCGCCCTGTTCCAGAGCGTGGTCGAAGCGTGGCAGGACGACGACGTCGTCTACGTCGAGCTGGCTCTGCCGGACGACGCCGACACGGCCGGCTTCGGTATCCACCCTGGACTCTTCGACTCCGCGGTGCAGAGCTCCCTCTTCGGGGAGAAGCCCGACGACACCCTCGTCATGCCGTTCTCGTGGAACGGCGTGCAGCTCAGCCGGACCGGTGTCAGGCGCGCTCGTGCCCGGCTCACCCCCGAGGGCGAGGCCGCCTTCCGCATCGACATCGTCGACGAGCACGACGAGCCGGTGCTCAGCATGGACAAGCTCGTGTTCCGCCCGGTCGACCAGGCCCAGTTGAAGCGGGCCGCCGAAAGCCAGGGTTCGCTGTACGAGCTGGAGTGGACGCCGGTCACGGCCGGCACCGGCCGGTCCGCCCGGATCGCGGTGCTCGGTGGGCTTCCCGCCGAGGCCGAGCGGTTCGAGGATCTGGCCGCGCTGGAGCGAGCCCTGGCGGACAGCGGGCAGGCGCCCGAGCTGGTGCTCGTGGGCGTCGACTCCGAGGAGACCACGGGAGGCGTGGTCGAGGCGCTGGGGCTGGTGCAGCGGTGGTTGGCCGGTGAGCGGCTGGGTGGGGCCCGGTTGGTGGTGGTGACCCGGGGTGCGGTGTGCGCCGTCGACGGTGAGGCCCCGGATATTGCCCAGGCGGCGGTGTGGGGTCTGTTGCGCAGTGCGCAGTCCGAACACCCCGACCGGTTCCTGCTGGTGGATGTGGATGGTGAGGAGCCGGACTGGGGTGCGGTGCTGGGTGCGGATGAGCCCCAACTCGCTGTGCGGAGCGGTGCGTTGTTGGCGCCAAGGTTGTCGCGTGCTGCTTCCGGTGGGGCGGTGACCGTTCTCGATCCCGAGGGCACCGCAGTGATCACTGGCGGTACGGGTGGTTTGGGCGCCGTGTTCGCCCGGCACCTCGCGGCCGCGCACGGCGTACGTCATCTGCTACTGCTGAGCCGACGAGGTCTGGAGGCTGACGGTGCCGCGGAGCTGGTGGCGGAGCTGAAGGGCCTCGGCTGCGAGGCCCGGGTCGTGGCCTGTGACGTGTCCGACCGGGATCAACTGGCCGCTGCGCTCGGCTCGATCGAGCGACCGCTGACGGCGGTGGTGCATGCGGCCGGTGTGCTCGACGACGG
>NZ_JBSFGB010000141.1:0-1621 GCF_053596375.1 Streptomyces sp. NPDC001709
AAGGAGCAAGGGTTCTCGCCTTCCGGGCACCGATGGTTCGTGCTGACAGTCTGCTGACAGCGGTGCACAACTGCCAGTGCAAGCCGAGCCAATGAACCCTTTCGCCGACAGCGCCAGGACCATCTCGTCCACCCCGTCCAGACGCCGTTGCCGCTTCTTGACCAGCTGCGGCTCAATCGACCCGGCCTGGTCCCGCGGCACCCCGATCTCGACCGGCCCCGACTCGGTGATCACCGTCTTGGAGCGGTGTCCGTTGCGGTAGTTCTCCCGGCCGCCCTCAGCCCGCTCACCGGGCTCGTGGCCCAGATGATCGGTGAGTTCGCTTTCCAGCGCGGACTCCAGCACCCGCTTCGTCAGCTGCTGCAGCAGGCCGCCCCTCCCCGGTGAGCTTCACCCCACCGGCCTGGGCCCGGGCCACCAGCTCGGCGACCAGCCCGTCATCCACGGCGCCCGCCCCACTCACAGTGGCCTTCCCGGCCTCGGTGTCACTCGTCACGTCAGTCACCAACTGTCGCTTCCAGCTCGGAAGTTACACCGCTCCGTCACCAGCCGCATACCGGGGTGATCTACTGCGCCCAGTCCCAGGCGGTGGCGCGAGGCTGGGCGCCGATCTCGACCCTGAACGAGTCGGTGCCGTCCGGCGGAACTGGGTTCTGCTTGGAGGCCAGCTCGGGCGCGCACACCTGCCAGTACAAGGTCCGGGTCCCGTACGAGGCGATGCCCGCGTCCTGAGTGAGCGTCTTGACCGGGCCGTCCACGTCGTCGGGGTACTCACCGTCGGCGTGCTCGGGCGTGTACAGGGTCTGGAACTTCTGAGTGATGGAGATGACTGCAGTGTCGGAGCGGTTCTCGTAGACGGTCATGACGTTCACGCACTTGTTCGTCGCGTCGCCATCGTGCCATTCGGTCAGGGCGACCGATCCCAGCGAGGTGCGGGCCGGGGCTGGCGCGGGCGCCGAGGAGGCGGTCGGCGTGGGGACGGCCGAAGTGGGGGTGGCTACAGGCGTTGACGTCGGTGTGGGGGTGGACGTGATGGTCTGGGTGACCGTGACCGCGGGGGCTGCTGTAGCGGGGTGTGGGGCGCGGCTGCTACAGCCAGCGGCGAGGAGTGCGCCCGCGCAGGCGGCTATGACAGGAAGGAACCGGCGGGTCATGGCTGCCTTTCACGTTCAGCGAGATTGCGGCAGGCGCTGCTCGGCCGGTTTCTGTGGGGGACGAAAGCGGAGGGTCGCCACCTGGCATTCGGTACGACGCGGATCATAGCGGCGGGTACGGCCGCTCCAGCGACTGAACCTCACTGAGTACCGCCGCCGATTGCCGCTGGCGACACGGTCCAAGCCGGTACATCCGAGGATCCCGGCAGTGGCGATCTTGAGGTCACCCCTGAACTCGCGGCACGAGCGGCTGATGGGGCCGGGTTCCGGTCATGTGCGCCTGCTGGTCTGGGTGGGGCCGAATGCCGTCGCACAGGGGCGGCGACAACAAGGTTGAGCTGGGCTTTCGTGATCGCGATGCGGTAGAACGGATACCTCAAGTGACCGTGAACAGTCATGTTCAGCAGGGGGAGATGCGTGTGGGCTTGCCGCCGGATCTGAAAGTCATCGCCGAGGGGATGATCAAA
>NZ_JBSFGB010000142.1:0-1606 GCF_053596375.1 Streptomyces sp. NPDC001709
CGGCCGGCGATGCTGCACACCCTCGCCCAGATCGGCTTCCAGCAGTCCTACACGTACTTCACCTGGCGCAACAGCAAGCAGGAACTCACCGAATACGCCAGCGAGTTGTCCGGTGAGGCCGCTGCCTACCTCCGGCCGAACTTCTTCGCCAACACCCCGGACATCCTGCACGCCTACCTCCAGCACGGCGGCCGCCCCGCCTTCGAGGTGCGTGCCGTGCTCGCCGCGACCCTCTCCCCCACCTGGGGCATCTACAGCGGCTACGAGCTGTGCGAGAACACCCCGCTGAGGGAGGGCAGCGAGGAATACCTCGACTCGGAGAAGTACCAGCTCAGGACGCGTGACTGGGAGGCGGCGGCGCGCGAGGGCCGGACCATCGCGCCGCTCGTCACCCGGCTCAACACCATCCGGAGGCAGAACCCGGCCCTGCGCCAACTGCGCGATCTGCACTTCCACCACACCGACAAGGACGCGGTGATCGCCTACTCGAAGCGCAGCGGGTCGAACACGGTTCTGGTGGTCGCCAACCTCGACCCCCACCACACCCAGGAGGCAACGGTCTCGTTGGACATGCCGCAACTCGGCCTGGAATGGCACGAGTCGGTGCCGGTGCGTGATGAGCTCACCGGCGAGACCTACTACTGGGGCAGGGCCAATTATGTGCGCCTCGAACCGGGCCATAGGCCCGCGCATGTCTTCCAGGTTCTGCGACCGTCCAACCCGCAGATCGGAGGGTCACCCACAATATGATCGTCAATGAGCCTGTTCCGGACACCTTCGAAAACACTCCCGCCAAGGACCGGGACCCCGAGTGGTTCAAGCGCGCCGTCTTCTACGAGGTCCTGGTGCGCTCCTTCCAGGACAGCAACGGCGACGGCATCGGCGACCTGAAGGGTCTGACCGCCAAGCTCGACTATCTGCAGTGGCTCGGCGTGGACTGCCTGTGGCTGCCGCCGTTCTTCAAGTCCCCGCTCCGGGACGGCGGTTACGACGTCTCCGACTACACCGCCGTCCTCCCGGATTTCGGTGACCTCGCCGACTTCGTGGAGTTCGTGGACGCCGCGCACCAGCGCGGCATGCGCGTGATCATCGACTTCGTCATGAACCACACCAGCGACCAGCATCCGTGGTTCCAGGAGTCGAGGCGCGACCCGGACGGTCCGTACGGGGACTACTACGTCTGGGCCGAGGACGACAAGCAGTTCCAGGACGCCCGGATCATCTTCGTCGACACCGAGGCCTCCAACTGGACGTACGACCCGGTACGCAAGCAGTACTACTGGCACCGCTTCTTCTCGCACCAGCCGGACCTCAACTACGAGAACCCGGCCGTGCAGGAGGAGATGATCTCCGCGCTGAAGTTCTGGCTGGATCTCGGCATCGACGGATTCCGGCTGGACGCGGTGCCGTACCTGTACCAGGAGGAGGGCACCAACTGCGAGAACCTGCCGGCGACCCACGAGTTCCTGAGGCGGGTGCGCAAGGAGATCGACACCCAGTACCCCGACAAGGTGCTGCTGGCGGAGGCCAACCAGTGGCCGGAGGACGTCGTCGACTACTTCGGCGACTACGCCTCCGGCGGCGACGAGTGCCACATGGCCTTCCA
>NZ_JBSFGB010000143.1:0-1578 GCF_053596375.1 Streptomyces sp. NPDC001709
TAGCTACTTGCCCCTGAAGAAGTCCGGGGCTGTCTCTGGGTTGTCCTCTGGGGAGAGCTGGTGAGGGCCGGTCTGTGACCGCGACAGTGGAGGCGGGTCGTGGCGGCCGGGGGTGGGGCGGTGTTGCGTGTCGCTGGAGTGCAGGACGCCTGGTGGGAGGTACTGCCGGAGCAGGCGCGGCAGTTACCCGCTGATCTGGGCCTAATCGATGCGTTCTTGGACGACGAGCGGTTCATCGCTCCGTGGCGGGCGGTGTTCGCCGAGCGGCTGGGGCGGCCGTCGGTGCCGGTGGAGACGCTGCTGCGCCTGCTGTATCTCAAGCACCGCTACCAGCTGGGTTACGAGACCCTGTGCCGTGAGGTCGCGGACTCGTTGAGCTGGCGCCGGTTCTGCCGCATCCCGCTGACCGCCCCGGTGCCGCACCCGACCACGCTGATCAAGCTGGTGCGCCGCAGCGGAGCGCAGGCGGTGGAAGAGCTGAACGCCGCTCTGCTGGGCAAGCTGGTCGAGGACAAGCTGCTGCGGTGCAGCAAGCTGCGCATCGACACAACCGTGATGGAAGCCGATATCGACCACCCCACGGACGCCGACCTGCTCGAACACGGAGTACGTAAGCTGGGCCGGCTGGTTGGGCGGATCAAGGCGTCGGGGGCGGCCAGGCGCACCCGCTTCCGTGATCGCAGCCAGTCGGCGGGTCGCCGTGTGAAGGAGATCTCGCGCACGCTGCGCCGGCGCACCGGCCAGGCGCTGGGCGAGATCGACCGGCTCACCGGTGAGATCGCCGCCGTGGCCCGCGCGACCCTGCGGGACGTGGCGGCGGTGGAGCGCAATGCACGGCGCGCACTGGCCAGGCGGCCTTCGGGGCGACTCGCGCATCTGGTGGGCGAGCTCGCCGAGACCGTGGCGGGCACCCGCCGGCTGCTAGAACAGACCGCGTTGCGGCTGGCGGGCATCCGCACCATTCCCGACCGCATGGTCTCGTTGGCAGACCCGGACGCGCGGCCGATCCGCAAGGGCAAGCCCCAGCACCCCACCCAGTTCGGCTACACCGCACTTGTGGCTGAGGACGAACGCGGCTTCATCGTCGACCACCAGGTCCAGCGCGGGAACCCGGCCGATGCGCCGCAACTGGTTCCTTCGGTGGTGCGCGTCGTGTCACTGACTGGCCGCCCGCCCAGCACGGTCGTCGCGGACCGCGGCTTTGGCACGGCGGCTAACGATCTGGCCCTGGCCGAACTCGGTGTCCATCGGGTCGGCCTGCAACGTGCTGGAAAGCCTGGAAAGGCACGGCGTGAGTACGAGCAAACTCGTCCATTTCGGCGGATGCGCAACTGGAGAGTCGGCGTTGAGGCCCGTATCAGTCACCTCAAGCGCAGCTTCGGTTTCCGTCGTACCCGCCTGCGCCGCCTGGCCGGTGCCCAGACTTGGGCCGGACTGGGAATCTTCGCCTATAACCTCCAGCGGATGGCCGTCCTGAGCCGGTGAGGGAGATATGCCCCCGCCAGCCAGCGGCACAGAGCCGTCCTACAGCGCCAGCCCCGTCACCAGCCCAAACACTTTTTCAGGGGCAAGTAGCTA
>NZ_JBSFGB010000144.1:0-1522 GCF_053596375.1 Streptomyces sp. NPDC001709
TCAGGTCGGGTGCGTAGGCCGGCAGGAAGTAGCAAGTGATCCAGTCGTGGGTGTCCATGAACGCCCGCAGCCGGCGGTCTCTGTGGACGTTCAGGATGCCCCTATGTTGCGTCAAGCGGCAGGAGACGAGGCAGGGCGGGATGGCGGCGGCTGGATCTGGCCGTAGATCTCACGGGCGACGTAGCGTTTGAGACAGCGGATTATCTCGCGTTTCGACATGCCCTGTTTCGTGCGTCGTTCGAGGTAGAGACGTGTCCGGGCATCACGGCGTAGTCGAGTCACGACGATGCGGTAGAGGGCGGCGTTGGCCTGCCGGTTTCCTCCGCGGTTCAGCCTGCGACGCTGGGTCTTTCCGGAAGACTGCTCGACGGGGCTGACGCCGCACAGAGCCGCGAATGATGCTTCGCTGGCCAGCCTTTCCGGGTTGTCGCCAGCGGCGATCAGAAGGGCAGCGGCGCTGTCGGGCCCGACGCCGACGATGTCCAGGAGCTGCGGATGGCGGCGACGCACAGCCGCGGTGATCCGGCGGGCGAGTTCCTTCACTTCGGCGGTCAACTGCTGGATGCGCCGGGCCAGCAGCCGGAGAGTGAAGACGGCTGCGTTGCCGGCGTCGGGAAGGTCGGCACACGTGGTGATCAGGGCTGTGTTGCTGAGGCTGCACAGGTTCTCGCGCAGCTCGGGATCGATGCCGAGAAGTACGGCCTTGAGCTGGTTCTTTGCCTGTGTGCGGGCCTTGACGGCCGATTCCTTCGCCAGCCGGAGCACGCGCATGTCGGCCGCTGGGCCCTCACCGGTCTTGGGCGTGACGTCAGCGCGTCCGGACAGCACCGCGCGGGCGGCGGCCTCCGCATCGACGGCGTCGGTCTTGCCGCGGTTGCGGCGCAGGGCACGGTCCGGCTGATTGACCTCGATGACTTGGATGTTCTCGCAGCTCAAGAAGCGTGCCAGGGCCGCTCCGTAGGATCCGGTGCACTCCACACCTGCTCGGCGCAGGGCACCGAAAGAGCGTGCCCAGGCCAGGAGTTGGCGGTATCCGACGGCGGTAACCGGGAACTGTTGGTGGGCCAGCAGTACCCCGAGCGCGGTGATCACAGCGGCGACATGCACGTCCTTGTGGGTATCCACCCCCAAGATCACGTCCTCTGCCGGCGGTTCTTCCGGCTTTGGGGGCAGAGTCGGCTGGGGCATGCTGGTGATGGTCACGCGGCTCCTCGATCGGCACGGGGCTGTGGCCGACGCCGGGCCGGTGGGCGGTCAGAACTGTGACGGTGCCTTGTGTGGCAAGGCCCCTATTGGGACACGCCCGCTGGCCCGGCGGCAGCAAGCACCGCCCGGGACCAGGGCCGACAGATCCTGAACAAGGCAGCTACGGCCAGTTGTCCCACGGGTCAGACCCTGGCCCCGGACGACGCCCCATGAGTCTCACAGTTGTCCCATATGAGCACGATCGGCGCGCCGAGCTGCTGGTGGGCAGCGACGAGCAGGTCGCGGTAATCGGTCCAGGTGAAACTGCGTCTGCCGC
>NZ_JBSFGB010000145.1:0-1451 GCF_053596375.1 Streptomyces sp. NPDC001709
GTGCGGCTGGGTCGCCTTCTCTTTGCTGATGACTTTCAACGATTCTCCTGAGAACGGATTCTTGGATAGCTGCGGTGAGACAGAGAGAGCACCCCGGACGGGACAGGAGGGAGGTCAGGCCTTGCCTTGTTTTCCCGCGCTACCGGCCAACCTTGCAGCCAATATCTGTCCTATTTCGGACAGCGGGCCGGGCTGGGTCATAGCCCCGTGCACGCAGTCGATGGCGTGTACTTCAACGCGTCCGTTCGTATGCGGAGACCAGACATCGGGAGCGAGTTCACTGCCCGCCTTGTCGGCAGCCGCGGCAAAGAACAGTATGTCGCCCATGAACTTGCCGACACTGATGTGATCACTCAAGTTGGCGATATCCACGAAGACTTCGACCAGAGCCGAGAACTCATCCGCGCCAAGCCCAGCGAGAGGGCTTTCAGGCGATGTCGGGTCATGCCCGATGGACTCGGCGATGGCACTCAGTACCTCCGGGCTGTCGTACGACAGCCGCTCACCCTCCCAGCCGTCAGTGGGCAGGTAACTGTCCATCATGGCGAGCAGAGCGACTTCCTCACCTTCCTCCTGCAGGCGGACCGCGACGGCGTGAGCCACGATGCCCCCGAAGGACCAGCCCAGGAGGGAGTACGGACCGGAAGGCTGGACTTTTCGGATCTCGTTCAGGTAGTCCTCGACCATCTCCTCCAGCCCAGGTGCCGCGGCGTCCGGCTCGCTGAACTTACGGGCCTGCAGGCCGTAAAGAGGCTGCTGACGGTCCAAATGGCGCAAGAGGCCGGAGTACGCCCAACTGAGTCCGATCGCCGGATGGATACAGAACAGCGGGTCGAGATCCCCTTCGGCGCGCAGGGGCAGCAGGACCCCCAACGAGTCCGCGGAAGAGCTGCCCGGCGTCCGGTCCAGCTGCCGGACAAGGGTGGCGATGGTGGGGGTTTCGAAGAGGGTGCGTACTGGGAGTTCGACCCCCAGGGTCGAACGGACGCGGCTGATGAGGCGGGTGGCGAGGAGGGAGTGCCCGCCGAGTTCGAAGAAGTTGTCGTCGATTCCGACGGTGGGCACGCCCAGGACCTCGGCGAACAGGCCGCACAGGATCTCCTCCTGTGGGGTCCGCGGACCGCGCCCGGTTCCGGCGGCGGGCAGGTCGGGGGCGGGCAGGGCGCGGTGGTCGACCTTGCCGTTGGTGGTCAGCGGGAGCTGGTCGAGCACCATGAACGCGGTGGGAACCATGTACTCCGGCAGCAGGCCGGCCGCATGCGCACGCAGCGCCTCTGTGTCCACTGTGTCGGTGCCGGCCTGGGCAACCACGTAGGCCACGAGCCGTTTGTCGCCCGGCTGGTCCTCACGAGCTATGACCGCGACCTGCGCCAGCCCCGCAAAACGCCCCAGTACGGCTTCGATCTCGCCGAGTTCGATGCGGAAGCCGCGGATCTTGACCTGGTCGTCGA
>NZ_JBSFGB010000146.1:0-1438 GCF_053596375.1 Streptomyces sp. NPDC001709
GTAGGAGTCTCAATGACGAAGTCAAGCCGCCTGCGTGACCGGTGGGGCGGGGGTGAAGATCCTTCCGTCACGCAGCAGTGCCCACAGAACGCCGACTCGTCGGCGGGCCAGGGCGATGACTGCCTGGACATGTTTGCAGCCCTCGCCGCGCTTCTTGAGGTAGAAGTCCCGGTTCGGCCCTTCGCGGACGATGCTCGTTTGCGCAGACATGTAGAAGACCCGACGCAGGCGGCGGCTGTATCGCTTGGGCCGATGCAGGTTGCCTGTGCGGCGTCCCGAGTCGCACGGGACCGGTACCAGTCCAGCCGCGGAGGCGAGATGGCCAGCGTCGGCGTATGCCGACAGGTCACCGGCCGCCACGACGAACTCGGCCCCAAGGATGGGACCCACGCCGGGCAAAGACTCGATGATCTCTGCCTGCGGGTGGCTGCGGAACGTGTCGCGGATCTGCTTGTCGATTCGCTTCAGACGGTCGTCCAGGCCCAGAATTTGCGCTGCCAGGTCGGCGACGATCTGCGCGGCGACATCCTCGCCGGGCAGCGCGGTCTGCTGAGCCTGAGCGGCCTCCAGCGCGGTTGCGGCAACCGCGTCGGCACTACGCACGCTGCGGTTGGCCAGCCAGGCCGTCAGCCTCGCCCGGCCGCGGCGGCGGATCGCCGCGGGCGTCTGGTAGGCGGTCAGCAGCACCAGCGCGCCCTTGTGGGCCGAGTAGTCGAAGGCACGCTCCAGGGCTGGGAAGACGCCAGTGAGCACGTCACGGAGCCGGTTGATCATCCGCACGCGGTCGGCCATCAGGTCGGCCCGGTGGGCGGTCAGCAGCGCCAGGTCGGCGGCCAGCTGCGCGGGCACGTCGATCGTCGCGAAGTCGTTTCGGTGCCGTGCGGTTTCAGCGATGACGTAGGCGTCGCGGGCGTCGGTCTTGGCCTCGCCTCGGTAGGCGCCGGACATGCGGTTGACGGTGCGGCCAGGCACGTAGACCGCCTGCTGGCCGTGGGTCGCGAGCAGGGCCAACAACAGTGCGGAGGACGTGCCAGAGATGTCCACCGCCCAGTGGACCTGGTCTGCCACATCGAGGATTTCACCGAGCGCTGCCAAGATCGCCGACTCGTCGTTGTCAATCCTCTTCGACCACAGCGTCGCGCCGGCGTCGTCGACTACAGCGGCCCAGTGGTGGCCCTTGCCCGCATCGACGCCAGCCCAGACCTGGGCCTTCCGCTCGTTCATTCGCCCCTCCTCGCACCGTGCGGCATGCCGTCGGCCCGAGGAACACCCCGCTGTCATCTCCGTAATCAGCGACCGCACAAGGCGCGCATATCTCAATCAGCAGCCAGGGCGCCCCGGAGAACCGGGCGGCCACTCCTACGAAGCCACTGAAGGCAAGAGCCCATAAGCCACACCCGGCCCTCCCGGGCCGCCAATCAACTTACGGAGAGCCCAT
>NZ_JBSFGB010000147.1:0-1434 GCF_053596375.1 Streptomyces sp. NPDC001709
TCTCCGTAAGTTGTTTGGTGGCCCGGGAGGGCCGGGTGTGGCTGAACGTTCTCTGCCTGCAGTGGCTCGCAAGGAGTGGCCGTCCGGCTCTTCGGGGCGCCCTGGTCGCTGATTGAAATCTGCGGATCGGTCGCTGTTTACGGAGATGACGACGGGGTGTTCCTCGGGCCGCTGGCAAGGCGAAACGGTTCGAGGAGAAGCACGTGACCGACCAACGGGCCTGCATCTGGGCGGGCGTCGACGTAGGCAAGGCTCACCACTGGGCAGCTGCAGTAGACGAGACCGGTTCGACCTTATGGTCGAAGAAGATCGACAACGACGAGTCGGCGATCCTCGCCGCGCTCGGTGAGATCCTCGACCTGGCCATCGAGGTCCGCTGGGCGGTGGACATCACCGGCACATCCTCCGCGCTGCTGCTGGCTCTGCTTGCTGCCCACGGTCAGCAGGCCGTCTACGTTCCCGGCCGCACGGTCAACCGCATGTCCGGCGCCTACCGCGGTGAAGCCAAGACCGACGCTCGCGATGCGTACGTCATTGCCGAAGCAGCCCGCCACCGCCGGGACTTCGCCTCTATCGACGTGCCCGCCGAGCTGGCCGCCGGCCTTGCTCTGCTGACCTCCCACCGTGCTGATCTGATGGCCGATCGGGTGCGGATGCTCAACCGCCTCAAGGACGTGCTCACCGGCATGTTCCCAGCCCTGGAGCGGGCCTTCGACTACTCGGCCCACAAGGGCGCCCTGGTGCTGCTGACCGGCTATCAGACTCCCGCTGCGATTCGCCGTCGCGGCCGATCCCGGCTCACGGCTTGGCTGGCCAACCGCAACGTGCGTGGCGCGGACGCGGTCGCAGCTACCGCTCTCGAGGCCGCTCAGGCTCAGCAGACGGCACTGCCCAATGAGACCGTCGCGGCCCAGATCATCGCCGACCTGGCCACGCAGATCCTCGCTATGGAAGATCGTCTCAGGCAGATCGACCAGCAGATTCGGGAGACTTTCCGCAGTCACCCCCAGGCCGACATCATCGAGTCCTTGCCGGGCATGGGACCCCTCCTGGGTGCCGAGTTCGTCGTGGCTGCGGGCGACATGTCGGCCTACGCAGACGCCGGCCATCTGGCCTCGGCGGCAGGGCTGGTACCCGTTCCTCGCGACTCCGGACGACGCACCGGGAACCTGCATCGCCCCAAACGCTACAACCGCCGCCTGCGCAGGGTCTTCTACCTCTCCGCGCAGGTGAGCATCATGCGTGAGGGCCCCAACCGCGACTTCTACCTCAAGAAGCGCAGCGAGGGCCTGAAACATGTCCAGGCCGTCATCGCGGTGGCCCGACGGAGGATCGATGTCCTATGGGCGCTGCTTCGGGACAACCGGCTGTTCACACCAGCTCCTCCGGTCCCGCAAACGGCTTGACTCGGTCATTGAAACTCCTTGCCATCAG
>NZ_JBSFGB010000148.1:0-1364 GCF_053596375.1 Streptomyces sp. NPDC001709
TGGAAGGCCATGTGGCACTCGTCGCCGCCGGAGGCGTAGTCGCCGAAGTAGTCGACGACGTCCTCCGGCCACTGGTTGGCCTCCGCCAGCAGCACGGTGTCCGGGTACATCGCGTCGATCTCACGGCGGACCCGCTTGAGGAAGGCGTGCGTGGCCGGCAGGTTCTCGCAGTTGGTGCCCTCTTCCGCGTAGAGATAGGGGACCGCGTCCAGCCGGTAGCCGTCGATCCCGAGGTCCAGCCAGAACCTCAGCGCCGCCAGGATCTCCTCCTGCACGGCCGGGTTCTCGTAGTTGAGGTCCGGCTGGTGCGAGAAGAAGCGGTGGAAGTAGTACTGGCCGCGCACGGGGTCGAAGGTCCAGTTGGAGGCCTCGGTGTCGACGAAGATGATCCGGGCGTCCTCGTACTGCTTGTCGTCGTCGGCCCACATGTAGTAGTCCCCGTACGGGCCGTCGGGGTTCTTGCGGGACTCCTGGAACCACGGGTGCTGGTCGCTGGTGTGGTTCATGACGAAGTCGATGATCACGCGCATGCCGCGCTGGTGGGCGGCGTCCACGAACTCCACGAAGTCGGCGAGGTCACCGAAATCCGGGAGGACGGCGGTGTAGTCGGAGACGTCGTAACCGCCGTCCCGGAGCGGGGACTTGAAGAACGGCGGCAGCCACAGGCAGTCCACGCCGAGCCACTGCAGATAGTCGAGCTTGGCGGTCAGACCCTTCAGGTCGCCGATGCCGTCGCCGTCGCTGTCCTGGAAGGAGCGCACCAGGACCTCGTAGAAGACGGCGCGCTTGAACCACTGGGGGTCCCGGTCCTTGGCGGGAGTGTCCTCGAAAGTGTCCGGTACGGGTTGGTTCACGGTCATGACGCTGCGGGCCCTCCGATCCGGGGCGTCGATCGCCCGACGTGGAGCAGGTGCGCCGGCGCACTGCCGGGCGTCAGGCGCACGTAGTTGGTCCTGCCCCAGTGGTACGTCTCACCCGTCAGTTCGTCGTGTACGGGCAGGGCGGCGTTCCAGTCCAGGCCCAGTTGCGGCATGTCCAACGAGACCGTGGCCTCCTGGGTGTGATGCGGGTCGAGATTGACGACCACGATGACCGTGTCCGCTCCCGTGCTCTTGCTGTAGGCGAGCACGGCGTCGTTGTCGGTCTGATGGAAGCGGAGATTCCGCAGGCGCTGTAGCGCGGGGTGCTGCCGTCGGACGGTGTTCAGCTTGGTGATGAGAGGCGCGATGGTCCGGCCCTCGCGTTTGGCTCTTTCCCAGTCGCGCGGCTTGAGCTGGTACTTCTCCGAGTCGAGGTATTCCTCGCTGCCCTCCCTCAGCGGGGTGTTCTCGCACAGCTCGTAGCCGCTGTAGATGCCCCAGGTG
>NZ_JBSFGB010000149.1:0-1352 GCF_053596375.1 Streptomyces sp. NPDC001709
GGGCCTTCCCCCGTGATGGTGGACACGCTTCGTTGATCATGCGGCGAGCGTGAGCTTAGCCGCGTGGTGTCGGCGTTCGTATTCGTTGGGGCTGAGGTGGCCGTTGGCGGAGTGCCGGCGGCGGGTGTTGTAGCGGGCCAGCCAGACAAATACCGTCCTTCTGCAGGTGCTGGCGTCGCCGTAGTCGCCGGCGCCCTGGAGGGTCTCGCGTTTCAGGGACGCGTGGAAACTCTCGCAGGCCGCGTTGTCCGCGCTGGTGCCGACGGCCCCCATTGACCGGGCCACCCCGAGCCGGTCACAGAGATCGGCGAACGCCCGGGAGCCATATTGGGCCCCGCGGTCGGAGTGGAACACGGCGCCGTCCAGGCCGCCGCGGGTCGAGGCCGCCATCTGCAGTGCGTCGGCGACCAGGCCGGTGCGCATGTGGTCGGCCATCGACCAGCCGACGACCTTGCGGCTGAAGCAGTCCAGCACGGTCGCGAGATAGAGGAACTCCCCGCCGGCGAGCGGGAGATACGTGATGTCGCCCATGTATTTCCGCCCCGGCTCGGCGGCGGTGAAGTCCCGATGGAACAGGTCCGGAACCTGTGAGACTGCCGAGTCCGGGACGGTGGTGCGGACACGTCTGCGCAGGCGGATGCCAGCTATGGAGAACGTCCGCATGACGCGAGCGACCCGCTTCTCGTTGATCCGCAGGCCCTTCGCGCGCAGCTCGGCGGTCACCCGCGGGGAGCCGTAGGCGCCGCCGGACTCGCCGTGGACCTTGCGGATCTGCTCGGCCAGGAGCCGGTCCTCGGTCTGTCGGGACTCCCTCGCCTTTCTGCCGGCAAGCCACTTGTAGTAGCTGGACCGGTTCAGGCCCAAGACCTTGCACAGCCGCTTCACGCCGTAGGCGTCCCGGTGGTCGGCGACGAACTGGAAGCGACTCACCAGTTGGTCTCCCCGGCGAAATACTTGGCCGCCTTGCGGAGTATGTCCCGCTCGGTCGCCAGCTTCCGCTCACTCGCCTCGAGCTCGGCCACTCGGGCCTCCAGCTGCCGGATCCGCTCGTCCGGATCGGCGGGCAATGCCGTCTGCTCGGCCCGGGCCGCCGGCGTCCCGCCCACAGACGGGGCAGCGGCGGCGTCGCGGCGTCCGCGGTCCCGCAGCACCCACTCACGCAGGGTGGCCCGGTTGATGCCCAGGTCGGCGGCGATGCTCTTGTATGTCGCCCCGGGCGTGGACTCGTACAGGGCCACGGCATCGGCCTTGAACTCGTCCGAGTAGTCCTTCATCGCCATCGGCGGTCTTCTCGCTTCCTCCGGACCAAGCAGATCCAGTATCAGCGTGTCCACCACTCAGGGGGAGGCCCC
>NZ_JBSFGB010000150.1:0-1352 GCF_053596375.1 Streptomyces sp. NPDC001709
GATCAGGGCCTGCTGGAGTTCGTGGGCCGGGTCGACGACCAGGTCAAGATCCGCGGCTTCCGCATCGAACTCGGCGAGATCGAAGCCGTACTGGGCCGCTTCCCAGGACTGTCCCAGGTCGCCGTCATAGCTCGTGAGGACCAGCCCGGCGACAAACGCCTCGTGGCCTACGTGGTCACCGAGGCCGGCACCGACACCGTGGACACAGAGGCCCTGCGTGCCCATGCGGCCGGCCTGCTGCCGGAGTACATGGTGCCCTCCGCGTTCATGGTGCTCGACCGACTCCCCCTCACCACCAACAACAAGCTGGACCGGCGGGCCCTGCCCGCCCCGGACATGTCGACGACGGCCGGAGCCGGGCGCGGTCCGCGGACCCCGCAGGAGGAGATCCTGTGCGGCCTGTTCGCCGAGGTCCTGGGCGTGCCCGCGGTCGGAATCGACGACAGCTTCTTCGAGTTGGGCGGCCACTCCCTCCTCGCCACCCGCCTCATCAGCCGCATCCGTTCGACCCTGGGGGTCGAACTCCCAGTACGCACCCTCTTCGAAACCCCCACCATCGCCACCCTCACCGCCCAGATCGCGGAAGCGGGTTCAGCCAGGCCCGCGTTGACCGCGACGGAGCGTCCGACACGGATCCCGCTGTCACCGGCGCAGAACCGACTGTGGTTCCTGAACAAGCTGGAGGGTGCGAATGCCACCTACAACGTTCCGGTGGCGTTCCGGATCACCGGGGACCTGGACGCGGATGTCCTCGAACAGGCATTGAACGATGTGGTGGTACGGCACGAGAGCCTGCGGACGGTCTTCCAGGAGATCGACGGAAGCTCGGCCCAAGTAGTGCTGGGAACGGACGCCGTCGACCTAAAGCTGCACCAAGTCATCTGCTCTGCAAATGAGTTGGACACAGCGCTGCGCGAGACGGGACATTACGCATTCGACTTGGCCGCCGAGCTCCCGCTCCGGACGACGCTGTTCACCGTTGGCCCCGACAAGCACGTCCTGCTGCTGCTCATGCATCACATCGCGAGCGACGGCGCCTCGATGGGGCCACTCGGACGTGACGTGGAGACCGCGTTCCGCGCCCGGCTCCAGGGCCAGGCACCGGCGTGGTCCGCGCTCCCGGTGCAGTACGCCGACTACACCCTGTGGCTGCACGAACTCCTCGGCGCGGAGGAAGACCCCAGCTCCCTGCTGAACAGGCAACTGGGCTTCTGGACAAGCGCCTTGGACGGAATTCCCGACCAGCTTGAGCTGCCTTTCGACCGTCCTCGGCCGAAGGTGGCCGACTATGGCGGCGACACCGTCCCGATCAGGATCGACGCCGAGCTGCACCGTGCGCTGCTGGGCCTGGC
>NZ_JBSFGB010000151.1:0-1321 GCF_053596375.1 Streptomyces sp. NPDC001709
TGAAGCGCTCCGGGTCTGATGGAGGCTCGATTCCCTGAGAGGATCGAGTCATGGCCCGTCCGTCCCCTTACCCTGCCGAGCTGCGTGAGCGTGCGGTGCGCATGGTCGCGGAAGTCCGCCCCAACTACCCAACTGAGTGGGCCGCGATGAAGGCGGTCGCTGCGAAGCTGGGCATCGGTTCCGCTGAGACGGTGCGGACGTGGGTCCGTAAGGCCGAGGTCGACACCGGCCAGCGTCCCGGGGTGACTTCGGGGGAGGCCGTGGAGATCAAGCGGCTGCGGGCCGAGAACGCCGAGCTGCGCCGGGCGAATGAGATCCTGAAGGCGGCCTCGGCTTTCTTCGCGGCCGAGCTCGACCGGCCGTCGAAGCGCTCGTAGCGTTCATCGACGCCCACCGGCAGGTGTTCGGAGTCGAGCCGATCTGCACAGTCCTGACCAGCCACGGACTGAAGATCGCGACGAGCACCTACTACGCCGCCAAGAACCGCACCCCCAGCCCGCGGTCGGTCCGCGACGCGGAGCTGAAGACGCAGATCAGCCGCGTCCACGCCGACAACTTCGGTGTCTACGGAGTGCGGAAGGTCTGGCGGCAGCTGCACCGCGAGGGCATACCCGTGGCCCGCTGCACGGTCGCCCGGCTGATGCGTGACCTTGGTCTTGAGGGTGCCCGACGCGGGAAGAAGATCCGCACCACCATCCGCGACGATGGCCATGAGCGGGCCTCTGACCTGCTCAGACGCGACTTCACCGCATCCCGTCCGAACGAGCGGTGGGTCGCCGACTTCACCTATGTCGCCACCTGGTCCGGCATCGTCTACGTCGCCTTCGTCGTGGACGTGTTCTCCCGGGCGATCGTCGGCTGGTCGGCCGCCACCAGCAAGCGGGCCAAGCTCGTCCTCGACGCCCTGGACATGGCCCTGTGGCGCCGCGACCGGGCTGGCATTCCCGCAGGTCCCGGGCTCGTTCATCACTCGGACGCGGGCAGTCAATACACGTCTTTCGCGTTCACCGCCCACCTGCTCGAGGCCGGCATCGACGCCTCGATCGGCACCGTCGGCGACGCCCTGGACAACGCGCTCATGGAGTCCCAGATCGGCCTCTACAAGACGGAGCTGATCAAGCCCCGAAGGCCCTGGCACGGCCTGGCCGACGTCGAGCTCGGCACCGCGGAATGGGTCGACTGGTTCAACAACCAGCGCCTCCATACCGCCATCGGGGACATACCGCCCCACGAACACGAGACCAACCACTACGCTCAACACCAGCCCCAACCGGCGGCTGGAGCCAACACATAGAGCCTCCACCGACCCCGGAGCGCTTCA
>NZ_JBSFGB010000152.1:0-1220 GCF_053596375.1 Streptomyces sp. NPDC001709
GTCAGGGTGTCGATGAGGATGTCGTCCTCGCGGATGCCCCAGTTCCCGGTGAGGTCGTCGATCAGCCGCTCGGCGATCTCGACCTTCTTCTCGGGGGTGCGGGCCTGGCCCTCCTCGTCGATGGTCAGCGCGATCAGCGCGGCGCCGTGCTCCCGGGCGAGCTTGGTGACCTTCGCGAAGCGGGACTCGGGGCCGTCGCCGTCCTCGTAGTTCACGGAGTTGATCACCGCGCGGCCGCCGAGCTTCTCCAGACCGGCCTGGATGACGTCGACCTCGGTGGAGTCCAGGACGATCGGGAGGGTGGAGGCGGTGGCGAATCGGCCGGCCAGCTCCTCCATGTCCGCCACACCGTCGCGGCCGACGTAATCCACGCACAGGTCGAGCATGTGCGCGCCCTCGCGGATCTGCTCGCGCGCCATCTCCACGCAGTCGTCCCAGCGGCCCTCCAGCATGGCCTCGCGGAACTTCTTGGAGCCATTGGCGTTGGTGCGCTCACCGATGGCCAGGTAGGAGGTGTCCTGGCGGAACGGCACCGTCTGGTAGAGGGACGCGGCGCCGGGCTCGGGCCGCGGCCGCCGCTCGGGCGGGGTGAGGCCCCGGACGCGCTCCACGACCTGGCGCAGGTGCTCGGGCGTGGTGCCGCAGCAGCCGCCGACCAGCGAGAGGCCGTACTCCCGGACGAAGGTCTCCTGGGCGTCGGCCAGCTCCGGCGCGGTCAGCGGGTAGTGGGCGCCGTCCTTGCCAAGGACCGGCAGGCCCGCGTTGGGCATGCAGGACAGCGGGATACGGGCGTTGCGGGCGAGGTAGCGCAGGTGCTCGCTCATCTCGGCCGGGCCGGTGGCGCAGTTCAGGCCGATCATGTCGATGCCGAGCGGCTCCAGCGCGGTGAGCGCCGCGCCGATCTCCGAGCCCAGCAGCATGGTGCCGGTGGTCTCGACGGTCACGGACACGATCACCGGCAGGTCCACACCCAGCGCGTCCAAGCCACGACGGGCGCCCAGCACAGCGGCCTTGGTCTGGAGCAGGTCCTGGGTGGTCTCCACGAGCAGCGCGTCGGCGCCGCCGGTGACCAGGCCCTCGGCGTTGCGCTGGTAGGCGTCGCGCAGGGTGGTGTACGGGGCGTGGCCCAGGGTGGGCAGCTTGGTGCCGGGGCCGATGGAGCCGAGCACCCAGCGGGGGCGGCCGTCCTGGGCGGTGAACTCGTCGGCGACCTCGCGAGC
>NZ_JBSFGB010000153.1:0-1163 GCF_053596375.1 Streptomyces sp. NPDC001709
CTAAAGATCTTTAACGGCTGAGGTTACGGCGGTTGAAGGTCGAGCCCGGTCTTGCCGATGAGACCCTCGATCAGGCTGGGGCGGTACTGCATCCGTTTCAGCCGCGTTTTCACCAGCGCGGTGAGCTGGTCGAGGCTGTGTTTGGTGAGGTTGGCCAGGGACCTCTTCAGGTGCGACCACACGCCCTCGACGGGGTTGAGCTCGGGAGCGTACGGCGGCAGCTGGTAGACGGTCAGCCATAATCGAGCGGCGATCAGCTCGCGCATCGCGTGGCTGACGTGCGTGTTCAAGTTGTCCCAGACCAGCACGACGGGGCCGCCGAGCTGCTGGTGCGCGGCATCCAGCAGGCGGGCGTAGTCGGTCTCGGCGAAGCCCTTACGACGGCCCTTGGCGGGACCGCGGTCGAGGTGGATGCGGTAGATCAGCCGTGATCTGCGGCCGGCTTTGGTGCAGATCAGCGCTGCCATCGAGACACGTTTGGTGCCCGCGGCGGTGACCCGGACCACGGGGGTGTGGCCCCGGCGACCCCAGGTGCGACCCTTGGGCGGCCTCAGACCCTGGCCGGCTTCGTCCTCGAAGCAGAGCCAGGCGCCCAAGTCCGCCGCCCTCTTTTTATGACGGGCCACTGCTCGTCCTTCCAGGCGGCGATCTTCGCCTCGTTGCGCTCGGTGGCCTTGCGGGAGGGGACCTGCACGCTCCAGCCGATGCGGTGCAGCAGCAGGTCCAGCCCGGCCAGGGTGTACTCCACACCGAACCGGCGGCGCACGATCTCCGCGATCCGTGCGAGTGTCCAGCACTGGTCACTCCAGCCGGAGGCGGCCGGACCAGCATCCAACACCGTCTCCAGAACACGGAGTTGTCCCGCATCAAGCTTGCACCGGGCGCCGCCGGCGCCCTTGGAGGTCAGGGCCTGCCGACCGCCCGAAGCCAACGCCCGCCGCCAGCGGTTCGCCGACGTCCGGGTCACCCTGAACCGCCGGGCCACCTCCCGGTCACTGGCCCCGGCCTCAATCAAGTCAGCTGCCGCGAACCGGACTTGCTCACGCCGAGCCCGTTCCTCGGCTGTCAATCCACCGCCATCGGGATACCTCATTCTCCCGGCATAGCGCGGCCCACGGCAGCCGTCACGACCCGACGTAACCCGCACCGTTAAAGATCTCTAG
>NZ_JBSFGB010000154.1:0-1095 GCF_053596375.1 Streptomyces sp. NPDC001709
AACGCGTTCGCGATGCTGCGGCTGCTGCCGGTGAGCGCCCGCGGGAAAGATGCCGAGATCCTGGCCCTGCGCCATCAGATCGAGGTTCTGCAGCGGCAGCTGAACGGGCAGCGGGTTCGGTTCGACGCGGTCGACCGGGCGTTCCTGGCGGCGCTGCTCCACGGCCTGCCCCGGGAAGTGCTGCGCCGGATGCGGCTGCTGGTGCGGCCGGACACGGTGCTGCGGTGGCACCGTAACCTCATCACCCGCCGGCACGCCGCCCAGTTCCGGCCGAAACACGGAGGGCGGCCGCGCACCGTGCGCTCCATCCGCGTTCTCGTGCTGCGCCTGGCCCGGGAGAACAGCACCTGGGGCTACCGTCGCATCCGCGGCGAGCTGCTCGTCCTGGGGATCGAGGTCGCTGCCTCTACCGTGTGGGAGATCTTGAAGGAGGCCGGCATCGACCCGGCGCCCGAACGGTCTGCCACCACCTGGGCGCATTTCCTGCGCTCCCAGGCCGAAGCGTTGCTGGCCTGCGATTTCTTCGAGACGGTCATGCTGTCGGGGGCGCGGATGTACGTGTTCGCCGTCATCGGGCACGCCACCCGGCGGATCCGCATCCTGGGCGCCACCGCCCACCCGACCGCCTCCTGGGTCACCCAGGCCGCGAAGAACCTCCTCATGGATCTCGAGGACGCGGGCTGCCGGGCCCGGTTCCTGATCCGGGACCGGGACGGAAAGTTCCCCGCGCTGTTCGACGAGGTCCTGAAGGACGCGGGCATCGACGTGGTGCTCAGTGGAGTCCGGATGCCGCGGATGAACGCGGTCATGGAACGCTGGGTGCAGACCTGTCGGCGCGAGCTGCTGGACCGCACCCTCGTCTGGAACCAGCGGCATCTGCTCCATGCCCTGCGCGAGTTCGAGGACTTCTACAACGGACACCGTCCCCACCAGGGCATCGCCAACGCCCGACCGCTCCATCCGCTACCCGCACCGACCACCGATCCGGAGCAGCTCGCCCGACTCGACGTACGACGACGTGACCGCCTCGGCGGCATCCTCCACGAGTACCGACATGCCGCTTGACCTGCACGGACGAGATTTCCGGCAAGGGCA
>NZ_JBSFGB010000155.1:0-1055 GCF_053596375.1 Streptomyces sp. NPDC001709
ACGAGCTCGTGCACGGTAGGCAGGGAGACGTCGAGCTCCTGATCGTCGATCATGGCCGTGTGGTGGGGAACGCGTCTCGTGCAGCGATCATCAGCGATCGAAGGATCACAGGTCTGTCAGCTGACGTGATTGCCGAACTCGTCGCCGAGATTGGTCCGTTGTGGCATGAAAGGCACCAGGCCAGGCTTACGTCCAGGCAGCGGAAGCGGGCCGTGGGCGCCGGTGCGAAGCACCGACTGGTCTTCGTCGACCGGCTGCTGGCCACCCTCGTGCACCTCCGACACGCGACCACGCACGACGTGCTTGCCTGCTGGTTCGACGTGGACCGCTCCACCATCACCCGTGCCATCGGAGAGGTGCGGCCCCTGCTCGCCGAGCGAGGATGCACCGTCGGCCCCGGAGTGCGGCTGCGGACTCTGGCCGAGGTCGTCGACCACCTCGGCTCCGGAGGCAGGACCGGAATCGTCGACGGAACCGAGATCCGCGTCCGGCGGCCGGCCGTCGGCCGTAAGGACCGGGACAAGTTCATCTCCGGCAAGAGCAAACAGAACGCCGTCAAGACCATGGTGCTCACGGACGCGGACGGCCGGGTGCTGTTCTGCAGCCCGACCAAGCCCGGAGGCTGCGCGGACATCACCCACGCTCGCCAGTTAGGACTGGTCAAGCTCCTGGCTGACGGCCCCGCCGTGGAAGTTCTCGCCGATGCCGGCTACCAGGGGCTGGGCGCGCAGACCAACGGCCGGGTGGTGACACCGCCGCACCGCAAGTTCAAGAAGAACGCTCCGGACTGGTACGAGCAGATGTATGAGCGGCAGCGCAAGGCACATTCCTCACGACGCATTCGCGTCGAGCACGGCATCGCCCACCTCAAGAACTGGCGGGCGCTGGCCCGCCACCTCGGCCGCCGTGAGCACATGAGCGACATCGTCCAAGCCGTCGCCGGCCTGCTGTCCCATCAGCAGACCGCGGACCTGACATCGGCGCGGCCGATGTGAACACCGAGCCCCGCCGCCATCCGCGACGTCTCCCTGCCTACCGTGCACGAGCTCGTTAGG
>NZ_JBSFGB010000156.1:0-1047 GCF_053596375.1 Streptomyces sp. NPDC001709
ACGACCTCGTGCATGGTTGGCCGTAGCACGTCGAGGTGTGTGGCGTTGTCGGTGTTCACGCTCGAATGGCGTCGTCGAGGGTGGCGGTCTGTTGGTGTGAGAGTAGACCGGCGACGGCTTGGACGATGTCACTCATGTGTTCGCGTCGGCCATGGTGGCGGGCGAGAGCCCGCCAGTTTTTGAGGTGTGCAATGCCGTGCTCGACGCGGATACGTCGTGAGGAGTGCGCCTTGCGCTGGAGTTCGTGCCGCTCCTCGTACCAGGCGGGAGTATTCTTCTTGAACTTGCGATGTGGTGGCGTCACCACGCGTCCGCCGGTCTGCGCACCTATGCCCTGGTAGCCGGCGTCCGCGAGGATCTCCATGAACGGGCCGTCGGCCAGGAGCTGGGGCAGTCCCAGCTGCCGGGCCTGGGTGATGTCGGCGCAGCTGCCCGGCCGGACAGGGCTGCAGAACAGCACGCGCCCGTCCGCGTCCGTGAGGACCATGGTCTTCACCGCGTTCTGCTTGGTCTTTCCGGAGACGAACTTGTCCCGGTCCTTGCGGCCTGCGGCCGGGCGTCGCACACGGATCTCTGTGCCGTCGATGATCCCGGTCTGACCGTCGACGCCCAGGTACTCGATGACCTCGGCGAGGGTGCGCAGCCGGACGTCCGGCGCGACGGTGCATCCCCGCTGCGCGAGCAGGGGCCGCACCTCGCCGATGGCGCGCGTGATGGTGGAGCGGTCCACGCCGAACCAGCAGGCCAGCACGTCATGAGTGGTGCCGTGGCGCAGATTCACCAGTGTGGCCAGCAGCCGGTCGACGAAGACGAACGTGTGCTTCGCACCGGCCCCCACCGCCCGTTGCCGAGGCCGAGCCGTCAGGCGTGCCTGATGCTGCTCGTGCCACAACGGCCCTACCTCGGCTACGAGTTCAGCGATCACCTCCGGCGACAGCCCGGTGACCCGATACTCCGCCACGATCAACTCGCGTGCCCCAACCCCCATCATGCCCAGTTCAACGAGTAACCCGGGCGCCGAGCCACGGCCAACCGTGCACGAGGTCG
>NZ_JBSFGB010000157.1:0-1037 GCF_053596375.1 Streptomyces sp. NPDC001709
ACGAGTTGGTGCGTGATAGTGGGTGAGGTGTGTTTGCCTTGCTCACAGCCGTCTTCAGATGTTGGCCGTGCGGTCGGAGACGAGGCCGGCGATGGCTCGGTAGGTGTCGGGCAGGCGATCGCGGCGATGGGTCCAGCGGATCAGTTGCTTCCAGCGTTTGTGGTCGGCGAGGGCGTGTTCGACGGTGATGCGGTCGGATGAGTGGCCGTGGCGGTCGCGTTCCCACTGTTCGACTCTGCCGGGAAGTGCTCCCGGCCGGGGTTTTCTCGGCGGTGTGATCGCTTGCCCGCGGTGGTCGCGGCTCAGGCCGAGGTAGCCGTCGTCCATGAGGACCTCGACGTCGGGGAAGTGCCGGAAGCAGACGGCGATGCCTTCGTTGCGTGCGGCCGTGGCGTCGTGCATACGCCCAGGTCGCAGGGCATCGGCCCATAACGTGCGGCCTTGACCGTCGGCGACGACGGTGGCCTTCATGGTGTTCTGCTTCTTCTTGCCCGAGACGAACGCGCGTCGTCCGCCGCGGCCAGCCGGTGGCCGGCGGACCTGGATCTCGGTGGCGTCCAGGCGCAGCTCGATGCCTTCGGCCTGGGCATAGGCAAAGACATCCGTCAGCGTCCGAAGCCGCAGGCCTGGATGGTCGGGAACCGCGCACCCCCGCTCCGCCAAGAGCGTGCGCACCTCTCCGATCGCCCGGGTGACGGTGGACCGGTCGACGCCGAACAGCAGCCCCAGCACCGAGTGCGGCAGGTCGTGCCGCAGATGAATCAGCGTGGCCACCAGCCGATCGACGAACACCAGCTGATGACGGGCGCCGGCACCTTCGGCCCGCTTACGGACCCCGCCACGCGCAGCATGGCGACGACCCTCGACCCCGGCCTGCCACGGCTCGGCCAACTCATCGACCAAGCAAGCAAGATGATGCCGAGAGAGCCCCGTGAACAGCCGATGCGCCAGCACCGCCCGATTGACCATGATCGCCACAGCGGGATCATGCCATCCACCTGGCACGACACCTCACCCGCTATCACGCACCAACTCGT
>NZ_JBSFGB010000158.1:0-1006 GCF_053596375.1 Streptomyces sp. NPDC001709
GAAAGGTGATGCTGCGCGCGGACCTCGTCCGGTTCGCCATCCTCGCCCTCCTCACCCTCGCCGTACTGACCGACCAGGCCAACATCTTCCTGCTGATCACGGCGGGATTCGCACTGGGCTGCGCAGACATCTTCTTCGACATCGCCGCACAGGCCGTCATGCCCGTGGTCGTCTCCGGAGACCAGGCACTCATCCGGGCCAACAGCCGGATCTCCGCGGCCCAGATCAACGGCGAACAGCTCGCAGGCCCCCCACTCGGCGGCGCGCTCTTCTCCCTGTCACAGTCCCTGCCGTTCCTGGGAAACGCGCTCTCCTTCCTGACCAGCGCCATCTTCGTCGGTTCCCTCAAGGGCGACTTCGCGAACCCGCCGACCGACGAGCCGACCCAAAGGAGCCTTCGCGCCGAGGTCGCCGAAGGACTGACCTGGCTGCTCAAGCACCGAGTACTGCGAGCACTGTCCGCCACCGCGGCCATCGGCAACCTCGTCTTCACCGCCAAAATGTCGCTGCTGGTCCTGCTGGCCAAGAACCAGCTCGGCCTCGGAGACATCGGCTACGGCCTGCTGCTGAGCTCGACCGCAGTCGGTGCCTTCATCGGAAGCCTCATGTCTTCCTCGATCTCCAAGAAGATCCAGGTCGGCAGCATGCGATGCATCGGCATGTCCGTCGAAGGACTGGCGGTCGCCGGACTCGGCCTGACCGCAAACCCCTGGGTCGCCGGCGCCATGATGGCCACCATCGGATTCTCGATGAGCGTCCAGATCGTCATCGTCGGATCGCTGCGACAGCGCCTCGCACCACCGGAAATCCGCGGACGCGTACTGTCCGCAAGCCGGTTGATCTCGCTCATGGGCGCACCCTTCGGAGGCGTACTCGGCGGCTACCTCGCCGGTGCGATCAGCCTGCGGACCCCATTCATCACAGGCGGCCTCCTGATGATCCTCGTCGCCCTGGCCAGCCTGCCCGCACTCAGCAACCGCTCCATTCGAGAAGCGACACAAGAAGC